>JAEXRD010000149.1 GCA_023438245.1 Pseudomonadota bacterium
GAACTTTTCAGCGAAAAGTTCCCCCGCCCTCCCCCAAACGCGTCACGCCTTCTTCTTTTCCCGGCGCTCCTGGCTCAGGAACACGCCTGCGAGCACCAGGGCGCTGGCTCCGTACTGGGGCAGGGTGAAGGACTCGTCGAGGATGAAGCGGGCCATGACGATGGTGGCCACGGGAATGAGGTTGACGAAGGCCGAGGCCTGGGAGGCCGGGATCTTGCTGACGCCGTAGCTGTACAGGCCGTAGGCGCCCAGCGTGATGGCCGCGCCCAGGTAGATGACCGAAAAGGCCGGGATGGGCACGAATTCGGTGGGCAGGCGCTGGCCGGGCAGGAACATCAGCGGCAGGAAGAACAGGCAGCCGATGAGCGCCTGGATGGCCGTGAGGAACAGCGGGCTGTAGCGGGCGGAGAGTCGCTTGAGCAGGATGGTGTAGCCCGTTGCGCAGCACATGGCCAGGAATTCCAAGAAGTTGCCCCAGGCCGGATTGGGCGCGCCCTCGGTGGCGCTGGAGAGGGTGGAGAGCAGGCCAGCGCCGACGACGGCCAGGGCGAATCCGGCCATGGTGCGCCGGGTGATGGATTCCTTGAGGATGAAATGCGCGCCGATGGCCACCATGAGCGGCAGCATGGCCACGATCATGCCCGCCTGGGCGGCCTCGGTGTTCTTGATGGCGGCTGTTTCGAACAGGAAGTACAGGCAGGGCTCGCACAGGGCCATGAGCAGGATGGGCTTCCAGTCGCCGCGGAGGTAGACCTGGTTGCGGAAGCGGGTGGCAAGGGGCACCACGCACAGGCAGGCGATGAACATGCGCCCGAAGAGCACGAACATGGGGTCGTAGGCCTGGAAGGCCAGCTTGAAGGCGATGAAGGCGCTGGCCCAGAGGATGCTGGCGGCGCTGAGCGCGACGATGGGCAGGAGCGCGGCGCGCTTTTCGCTGGTCATCTGGGGGGCCTCCCGGTTGCGTCGCCATTCATTGGCGGGGCGCAATGGGTACCACCCTTCCGTCCGGAAGAAAACGACATTTTTCAGGAGGAATTGGGGCGCTACTCGATGACGGCGATGTTGCGGCCCTGGTTCTTGCCCCGGTACATCAGCGCGTCGGCGCGGGCCACCAGGCTTTCCAGGCTGTCGCCTTCGCGGGCGAAGGAGCCGCCCACGGACACCGTCACCCGGAGCGGCAGGCCGTCGACGTCGAGGCTTGCGGCCTGCACCAGGGCGCGCACGCGCTCGGCGATGCCCAGGAAGGCCGCGCGGCCCACTCCGGGCACGAAGGCCAGGAATTCCTCGCCGCCCCAGCGGCACACGTGGTCCGCCCCGCGCAGCGCGCTTGAGATGCTCCGGGCCACCACGCCCAGCATCCGGTCGCCCACGTCGTGGCCGTGGGTATCGTTGATGTTCTTGAAGTGGTCGATGTCCACGAACAGCAGGCCCAGCGGGATGCCGAAGTTGACGTGCTCGCGCAGGCGGCGGTCGAATTCGCTGGCGGCGTAGCGGCGGTTGCCCACGCCGGTGAGCGGGTCCAGGAGCGTGTCGCGCTGGAGCTGGCCCAGCTCGCAGAGCATTTCGTGCTTGCGGGAGCCGTCGCAGAACCACTCCACCGCGCCCACGATGTCGCCCGCCTCGTCGCGGATGGGTGCGATGCGCACGTTGATGGGCAGGCGGTGGCCCTGTTTGTGGCGCAGGAACACGTCGGCCTCGCGCGGCTGGCCGTCGACGAGGGTGTGGGCCAGCGGGCAGGCGGCGCGGCAGAGCTCGTTTCCGGCCCCGTCGGAGTGGTTGAGCAGGTTGTCCGCGCAGCAGCTCCCCAGCACCTCGGCGGCGGAGTACCCGCTGATGCGCTCGGCGGCCTTGTTCCAATAGGTGATGCGCCGCTCGCGGTCCACGAAGTAGACCCCGTCGTGCAGGTTGTCGAGCAGCGTTTTGTGCAGGGATTCGTCCATGGCGCCTGCCGCTTTTGGAGCGGCCCCGCGCCGGGGCTGTTCCAGAGGGGGAGAGGAGGAACCATTATTCATACAATTGCGTAGTACTCCGAAACGCCACGGCAGGCAAGGGCGGCGCCAAATAAAAGGGCGCCCGGCGGTGTGCGCGGGCGCCCGAGGCGTTCGAGGCGGGTGGCGGCGCTAGAAGCGCACGGCCACGAGGTTGAAGGAGGTGTAGTTGTTCTCCGGGTTCTCGGCGTAGCGGCAGCCCATGCGGGAGTCGTCGCGCTTGTTCACGATGTTTTCCACGGAGTTGGCGTAGTGGGGGCAGTCGTTGTTGAAGCAGACCACGATGACGCCCCAGCCGGTGTCGGGCGGGGCCAGCCAGGCTTCCATGGGCTTGTTGCAGTGCGGGCAGACGCGGTCTTCCAGTTCGGTGACGATGCCGGCGTATTCGTGGATCACTTGGGGCTCCTTGGTGTGTCGCCGGGCGCATGCCGGCGGGGTGTTCTGGCGTGGGGCTTAAGGTAAGTCCCGGCGCGGGCGCGTCAAGGGCCGTATTCGCCGGATTCCCCGGCCTGGTCCGCGTCTTCTTCGGGCGGAAGCTGGCCCGCGCCCTGCTTGAGCTGGCGCAGCAGGCGGAACAGCGCGCGCGCCGAGCGCGGGGGCTTGTTCTTGGCGGCCTCGGCCTTGGCGTTGCGGGCCAGCTGGCGGGCCTGGGTGCGCAGGTCGGCGCGGGACTCCTCCGGCGCCAGCAGCAGGGCCTGCTCCAGCACCGCGTCGTCGCCCTCCATGATGGCCGCGCGCCAGGTTTCGAGTTCATGGAATTCGCGGGCCTGGCTGCGGTTGCCGGCCTCCATGTCCTCCACGGCGCGGAACAGCGGGTCGGCGTCCTCGTCGCGCATCAGCGCCCCGATGAACTGGAGGTGGCGGCGGCGCGCCTCGTGCTTGGTCAGGCTCTTGTACTCGATAAGCGCCTCGAACAGGCGCGGTCCCACGGAGAGCCTTTTAAGGGCGCTCTCCGGCAGGTCGGCCAGCTTGGCGCCCAGAACCTGCAGCGCGGTGCTGTCGCGCTTTTTCTGCGAGCGGCTGGGCGGCCTGGGGTCGGAATGGTCGTAAGGCTTGGGCTTGCGCATGGGGTCCTCTGGCCGATTGTGTCGGCAGGGGCATCTTTCCCGGTTTCCGCCGCCCTGGCAAGCGCGAAAATGAGAGTTCCGGTCCTTGTCTTGGCCCATGCGGTGGCCTATATCCCTGCCGCGCGGCACGGCATTTGCTTCCTGCCGCCAACGGACGGAGCCATGACCGACAACGAACTCAGCACGCTCAAGATCGACAAGACCGCCTGGCAGGCGGCGCCGGGCCAGAAGCCCCCCTGGGGGCTTGGAACCTTGCGGCTCAAGCCCTGGCAGCGCTGGGCCCTGGGGGCTCTGCTGCTGGCCCTGGGCCTGGCGGCCCTGCGGCAGATATTTCCCCCGTCCCTGGAGGTGGAGACCGCGGGCGTGACCCAGGCCTACCCCTCCCAGGGCGTCACGGTGCTCAACTCCAGCGGCTATGTCACGGCCCAGCGCAAGGCTTCGGTGGCCTCCAAGACCACCTCCAGGCTCATCTGGCTGGGGGTGGAGGAGGGCAGCCGCGTGCGCCAGGGCGAGGTCATCGCCCGGCTGGAGCGCGACGACGTGCTGGCCGGGCACGACCGCGCCGGTGCCACGCTGAAGGCTTCCCAGGCGGCCATCGACCACGCCAGGAGCGAACTGGCCGACGCCGCCCGGAACCACGAGCGCATGAAGCGCCTGCTGGACGACCGCATCATCGCCCAGGCCGACTACGACGCCGCCGAGGCGCGGCTGAAGAAGGCCCAGGCCTCCCTGGAGTCCAGCACCTGGACGGCGGGGGCGTCCCATGCCGCCCTGCGCGAGAGCCGCGCGGCGCTGGAATACACCCTCTTGCGTGCGCCCTTCGACGCCGTGGTGCTGACCAAGAACGCCGACATCGGCGACATCGTGACCCCGCTGGGCGCTGCGGCCAACGCCAAGGCCAGCGTAGTCACGGTGGCGGACCTGGGCTCGCTGCTGGTGGAGACCGACGTGAGCGAGTCCAGCGTGGCCAAGGTCAAGGTGGGCGCGCCCTGCGAGATCATGCTCGACGCCCTGCCGGGCGAGCGTTTTCCGGCCAGTGTGCACATGGTCGTGCCCACGGCCGACCGCACCAAGGCCTCGGTGCTGGTGAAGGTGAAGTTTGCGCAGCTGGACGGGCGCATCCTGCCGGAGATGAGCGCCAAGGTGGCCTTTCTGGAGCGCGAGCTGAGGGCCGACGAGCTGGCCCCCCGCGTGGCCGTTCCCGCCCAGGCAGTTGCGGAGCGCGGCGGGGCCAGGGTGGTCTTCGTGGTGGACCAGGGCCGGGCCAGGGCCGAGCGCGTGGAGACCGGCGAGCGGATCGGCGACTATCTGGAGCTGAAAAGCGGGCCCAAGCCCGGAACCCGCGTGGTGCTCTCGCCCCCGGCCTCCCTGGGGGACGGGGCGGCGGTGGCGGTGAAGAAATGACCTCCGGCGGGGGGAGCGCAAGCCCGGTCATAGAGGTGCGCCAGGTCTCCAAGTCCTACACGCGCGGCCAGCAGACCGTGCCCGTGCTCCAGGACGTGAGCTTCCGCATCGAGCCCGGCGAATTCCTGGCCCTCATGGGCCCCTCGGGCTCGGGCAAGAGCACGCTGCTCAACCTCATCGCGGGCATCGACCGCGTGGATTCCGGGTCCATCCTCGTGGGCGGGCCGGAGAACGTGGTGGACATCACCACCCTGGACGAGAGCCAGCTGGCCCAGTGGCGCGCCCGCAGCGTGGGCTTCATCTTCCAGTTCTACAACCTCATCCCGGTCTTGAGCGCCCTTGAGAACGTGGAGCTGCCGCTGCTGCTCACGCCGCTTTCGCGCCGCCAGCGCCGGGAGCACGCCCGGGCGGCGCTGGCCCTGGTGGGCCTGGCCGACCGCATGGACCACAAGCCCAGCGAGCTCTCCGGCGGGCAGCAGCAGCGCACGGCCATCGCCCGGGCCATCGTCACGGACCCGGACATCCTGGTGGCCGACGAGCCCACCGGCGACCTGGACCGCGCCTCGGCCGGGGAGATCCTGGACCTCATGTGCGGCCTGAACCAAAGCCTGGGCAAGACCATCGTCATGGTCACCCACGACCCCAGGGCCGCGGAGCGCGCGCACCTTGTGCGCAGCCTGGAGAAGGGCGAGCTCACCGATGCTGACCCCCATCTTCATCCTTAAGAACCTGGCGCGGCACAAGCTGCGCAACGCCCTCACCATCGTGGGCATCGCCATGAGCGTGCTCTCCTTCGGCCTTTTGCGCACCACGGTGGACGCCTGGTACGCCGGGGTGGAGGCCTCTTCGGCGACGCGGCTCATCACCCGCAATTCCATCTCGCTCATCTCTCCCCTGCCGCAAAGCTACGAGGAGCGCATCCGGGGGGTGGAGGGCGTCACCCTGGTGTGCAAGGGCAACTGGTTCGGGGGGGTGTACCTCGACGAAAAGAATTTCTTCCCCAACTTCGCCGTGGACGCCCGCACCTATTTCGCGCTCTACCCGGAGTTCCTGCTGCCGGAAGACCAGCGCGACGCCTTCCTGCGCGACCGCAAGGGCTGTGTCATCGGCCGGAAGCTGGCGGAGCGTTTCGGCTGGAAGCTGGGCGATCCCGTGACCCTCAAGGGGGTCATTTTCCCCGGCGACTGGGGGTTCACCGTGCGGGGCATCTATGCCGGGCGCGACAAGGGCGTCGACGAGACGCAGATGCTGTTCCACTGGGACTACCTGAACGAGACGCTGCGCAAGACCGACCCCTCCCGGGCGGGCCAGGCCGGGTTCTTCATCGTCGGCATCCAGAAGGCGGAAAACGCCCCGGCCATCTCCAAGGCCATAGACGCCCGCTTCGCCAACTCCCTGGCGGAGACGCTGACCGAAACGGAGAAGGCTTTCCAGATGGGCTTCGTGGCCATGAGCGAGGCCATCGTGTCTGCCATCCGAGTGGTTTCCTCCCTGGTCATCCTCATCATCATGGCCGTGGCGGCCAACACCATGGCCATGAGCGCACGGGAGCGCATGAACGAGTTCGCCGCCCTCAAGGCCCTGGGCTTCGGCGGGGGGTACCTCTCCCTGCTCATCCTGGGCGAGTCCATGGCCATCGCCGGCATCGGCTGCGCCCTGGGAACCGGCCTCACCTTCCCCGTGGCCGCGGCCTTCGGCGATGCCGTCAGCCAGTATTTTCCGGTGTTTCAGGTCTCGCCCCGGACCGTGCTGCTGCAGGGGCTCTGCGCCCTGGTGGTGGGGCTGGCCGCGGGCATCGTGCCCGCGCTGAGGGCGCGCGGCATCGGCATCGCCGAGGGTCTCAGGAGGGTGGGCTGATGGCCTTGCTCTTGTCCTACAGCTGGCGAAACCTGCTGGCCCGGCGGCTCACCACGGCGCTCACCGCCGGGGGCATGGCCCTGGTGGTCTTCGTCTTCGCCGCGGTGCTGATGCTGGCGGAGGGCCTGCGCGCCACCCTGGTCCAGACAGGCTCCGCGGACAATGTCCTTGTGTTCCGCAAGGGTTCCAAGAGCGAAATCGAAAGCCAGCTGGAGCGCACCACGGCGCCCCTGGTCGAGACCAGGGCCGAGATCGCGCGCGATGCCGACGGGACGCCCTTGGCCGTGAAAGAGCTGGTTGTGCTCATGAGCCTGACCAAGCGCGGCACGGACAAGGCGTCCAATGTGGTCCTGCGCGGAATCGGCGACAAGTCCATGGCCCTGCGGCCCCAGGTCCGGCTCGTCAGCGGGCGGATGCCGCGCCCGGGCTCCACGGAGATCCTCTCCGGCGAGGGCGTGGCCCGCCGGTTCGAGGGCGCTGGCCTGGGCGAGAAGCTGCGGTTCGGCATGCGCGAATGGACGGTGGTCGGCGTTTTTGACGCCGGGGCCACGGGCTTCAACTCCGAGATCTGGGGCGATGCGGACCAGTTCATGCGCTCCTTCCGCCGCGACGCCTACACCCTGGTGCTTGCGAAGCTGAACCGCGGCGCGGAGGATATGCCCGCCTTCCGGGCGGGCATCGAGGCCGACCCGCGGTTGAAGCTGGAGGCCAAGGAGGAGACGCGGTTCTACGCCGAGCAGTCGGAGATGATGGCCAATTTCCTGCGCATCATGGGCGTGTCGCTCACGGCCATCTTTTCCATCGGCGCCATGATCGGGGCCATGATCACCATGCATTCCGCCGTGGCCGGTCGCACCGGCGAGATCGGCACCCTGCGCGCCCTGGGCTTCCGGCGGCGGTCCATCCTGCTGGCCTTCGTGGCCGAGGCGCTGCTGCTGGGCCTGCTGGGCGGCGGGGCGGGGCTCGTGGCCGCCTCGGGCCTGCAGCTGTTCACCATCTCCACCATGAACTTCCAGACCTTCTCCGAGCTGGCCTTCGGCTTCAGCCTCACGCCGGGCATCGTGGCCCTGTCCCTGGGCTTCGGCATGGGCATGGGCCTCTTGGGCGGGCTCATCCCGGCGGTGCGCGCCTCGCGCGTCAAGATCGTGGACGCCCTGCGCGCAGTCTAGGGCCGCGCTACCTCAGCGAGAAGTCCACGCGCCCGCCCGGGGCCTTGGGCGCGTCCTTCTCCAGCCCCTTGGGCTGGTCGGAGTCCACCCTGGGGGCCAGCAGGAACACGCGCGCCTGGTCCACGCCGCCCTTTTCCACCAGCCAGGCCTGGGTCGCTATGGCGCGGTCCTGGGCCAGGCGCTGCACGTCGTCCGGCCCCAGGTTCCAGTTGGCCAGCAGCAGGGTCTCCATCTGGTCCGGGGGCAGGGTCTTGGCGATGCCGATGAGGTTGCGCGGCTTCTTGAAGTCTCCGGCCTTGTACACGCGCTCCAGGTAGCGGGGGTATTCCTCGGCGCTCACCACCACCTGGTCGGTGCGTCCGGCGGCCTTGCCCTGCCGGGCCATGTCCGTGGCCTTCAGGACCTTGATGCGGCGGTCCAGGGCGGCCTTCTTCAGGCCCTCCATCTCCGTGGCCGGGTCGGCGTGGCCCGCGATCTCCAGCTTGAGCGCGGGGCGATCGCGCAGGGCCTTGGCGATGGTCTCCAGCTTCTTCGCCTGTTCCTCGCCGATCTCGGAGCGGCCCTCGGCAAAGGGCAGGTAGGAGAGCTCCTCGCCCCCGCCGCTGAACAGCGAGGCGATGAGCGAGAAGGGCGAGGTGGCGGCCTTGACGATGATGTTCAGGATGACCTTGACGATGATGCCGCCCACGCTGAACTGCGGGTCGTCCAGCGAGCCTTCGATGGGCAGGTTGATGTCGATTTCCCCGCGCGAGTTGGACAGAAGCGCCACCAGCAGGTTCACCGGCACGTTCATGGCGTCGGGGTGGTCCACCTTCTTGCCGAAGGTCAGCTGGTCGAGGAAGATCTTGTTCTCGGCCTTGAGCTTGCCGTTCTCCACGTTGTAGCGCACGTCCACGGAGAGCTTGCCCTTCTCGATGGCGTAGCCCACGTAGCGGCCCGAATAGGGGCTGAAGCCGGACATCTCGATGCCCGTGGCCTTGGCCTTGATGTCCAGGCTCATGGGCTTGCCCAGCGGGTCCATGGCGCCGCTGATGTCCAGCGGGCCGGTGCGGTCCACCTTGCCGCGCAGGGCCACCTCGGTGCGCGTGCCCGCCTTGACGGCCCCGATGCGGCCGGAGAGGTCGGTGAGGTTGGCCGTGTAGTTGGGCTTGATGAAGCGGTCGGTGAAGATGATGTTGCCGCCGGAGAGGTTCACCCGTCCGATGCGGATCTGCGGGGCCGGGCCCGGCTTTTCGGCCTTTTCCGGCTGCGGTGCGGCGGCCTGGGCCTTGGCTTCCGGCTTGGGTTCAGGCTTGGCCTCGGCCTTGGCCTGCTTTTCGGCGGCGGCCCCGGTAGCGGAGGCGTCCTTGCCCTTCTGGCCCGCGTCCTTGTTCATTACGTCCTGGAGGTTCAGGTGGCCCTCCGGGGTGAGCAGCAGGCGCGCGTAGAAGCTGGCCAGGGTGATGTCGTCCACGGAGAGCCGGAGCGGCGCGCTTCCGGCGTCCAGCCCGGTGAGGCGCAGGCTGCGCCAGCGCAGCAGGTCGGCGGCGTTGACCTTGTCCAGCACGGAGAGGTCGATGAGCGCCAGGTCGCCCTTGTAGGCGGCGTCCTCGCCCGCCAGCTTGAGCTTGCCCTTGGCCGAGACCTCGCCCTTGGTGAGCACGGCGTTCAGCCCGCCGGTGACGAAGCTTTGCAGGGCCACCAGGTCCACGCCGGCGAGGTCCACGTCCATGTCCGCGGACAGGGGCGCGAGGGCGAAGCCGCCCTTGAGGGCCATGCGGCCCCGGTCGTTGACCTTGGCGGAGAAATCGAGAGTCGAGGGCTTTGCGGCGGCGGAGGACAGGGGCGCCACGGCCACGGCCAGCTCGCGCACGGAGAGCGGGCGGGCCTTCTTGCCCAGGCCCTCGTCGGCAAAGGTCAGGGAGCCGCCCTCGACGGCCACGCGGCCCACGTTCCAGGCCCAGCCCGGCTCCTTGGGAGCGGGGGCGGGCGCGGCCTTGGCCGGGGCCTTCTTGCCGGGCTTCTTGTCGGCCACGGCGTCGGGCTTGGCTGCGGGCATGTTTTCGGGCTTGGCTGGCGGCTTCTGGGCGGCGGCCTTGGCCGGGGCGAAGTCGTCCGCCAGCGCCAGGACGTCGATGTCGCCGCTGGCCAGCCTGCGCACGCTGGCCGAGGGATTCTTCAGCAGCACGGACTCCACGCTGGCCTGCTTCTTGGCTGTGTCGGCCTGGATGCCCTTCACCTCCAGCCCGGCCAGGGCGATGGCGGGGGCCGCGCCCCCGTCCGCCTTGCGGGCCACGGCCAGTTCGGCCAGGGACAGCCCGGCGCGCACGGCTCCGGAGAGCGTGGCCTCGTCCAGGGCCAGGTCCAGCCGGGCGAGCTTCACGCTGGTGCCGCCCCTGCGCGAGGCCAGGGCCAGGTTCTTCAGCCCCAGCTTGCCGGAGAGCTTGACCTGGGCGTCCTTGTCCTTGGCCTTGGCGAAGCTCAGGGCCAGGTCCACGTCCAGCAGCGCGGAGTTGAGCGTGGCGGGCAGGTCCGGGGGCAGGTAGGCCGCCAGCCGCGTCAGGTCCAGGTCGTCCAGCTTGAGGGTCAGCGCGGCGTCCTGGCCGGGGCCGAAGGGCCGCGCCGTGCCGGAGAGCTCCAGCGCCGCGCCGTCCACCTTGGCCGAGAACTTCGGCTCCACGGTGCTGTCCACGCCGCCGCGCGTGTTGGTCAGGAAGGGCACGGCCAGCGCGATGTCCGTCACCTCGTGGCGGGAGTTGTCCTTGCGGTCCTCGAACGTCACCGCACCGCCCTCGATGGTGATGTCGGCCACGGAGAACTGGAGTGGGGCCTCGGGCTTGGCCTTGGGGTTGACCGGGGGCGGGGCCGGGGCGGTCCACTTGTCGAGGAGGTCGGAGAAGTTGAAGCGTCCGTCCTGCTGGCGCACCACGGCCACCTTGGGGCCGACCAGGCGCACCTGGCTGACCACCGGGAACCCGCGCGCGAAGGTCAGCGAGGAGAGATTCACCTGCAGGCTGTCGAAGGCCAGGAGCTGGCCTTCGCCCTCCTTCTGCCCGCCCTCCTTCTGCCCGATGGAAAAGCCCTTCACCGTCACCTCCAGGGTGTAGGGCGAGACCTCCACCGCCTGCACGCGCACGGGCCGGGCGAACTCCTCGCTGAGCAGGGCCTCCAGCTTGCCCTTGGCGAAGCCCGGCAGCCAGAAGTATCCGGCGATGCCGAAGCAGGCGAAGAGCAGGACGAAGGTGGCCAGGGCGTAGCGGATGCTGCGCGGGCCGAAGAAGGCCTTGGCGTATTCCCTGGCGGTGAAGGAGGGCTTCTGCGAAGAGTCGGGCGCGGTGCTCATGGGGGCCTCTCAAGGGCTTCTGGAGGACATACGATCTTACGTATTGTTGGGCCACGCTGCGGGAAAAGTCAAGAAAACGCGGGCGGGAGAACGCAAAAAGCCCCGGCGGGGCCGGGGCTTTACGGTGGTGCGGGCGGTGGCGGGCTAGGCCGATTCCTGGGCTTGCAGCTTCTCGTACTGGAGCGTGGCCAGCTCGGAGTTCAGGTTGTTCAGCTGCACCTCAAGGGTCTTGGCCTGGTCGGCCTTGGAGTCGTCCGCCTCGGCGGCCTGCTCGGCCTGCTGCAGCTTCTGCTGCACCTTGGCGATCTCCTGCTTCTTGTCGTCGATTTCCTCCTGGATCTCGTCGGCGCTCTTGGAACTGCTGGAACTGCCGGACGAACCCGCGCCCTGCGTGGTGGTCATGGCCGCGCCGCCGGAGCTTTTCGAGCTGGTCGAGCTGGTCGAGCTGGTCGAGGTTGCCGACGCGGAGTCGCCGGAGTCGTCGTCCTCGCCCGTGCCTCCGGCCGAGGTGTCGGCCGAGCCGTCGCCCGTGCCGGGCGAGCTTTCGGCCGCGGCCAGGGCCTTGCCCTCCTCGGAGATGCTGACCTCGACCCCGCCGGAGGCGTCCGTGCCGGACCCCGCCGCCGTGGCCAGGGCGTTGTTCAGGCCCTTGAACGCGGACATGTCGCCGCTGGCGGCGGCCTGGGCGAAGGTTGCGGAGAGCTCGGCCAGGGCGTTCTTGCGGCTGGCGTCCGTGCTTGAGCCCGCCTCCGAGTTCAGGGAATCGGAAATGCTCCGGGCCACCAGCTTGAAGGCGTCGGGATCGGTCTGCGAGAGCTGCTGGAGCTGGCTCATCATCTGGCCGATCTCGGAGAGCTGGGTCTGATCGGTGTCCTGGCCCGTGCCCGCTGCGGCGGACGTGGACGCGCTTTTGGTGGCGGACGCGCCGGAAAGGGCCTGGGAGGAGAGCAGGGTGTTCAGCTGCGTGGCGGTCGAGGCGATGGTCGTCATGGCGGCTCCTGTGGGGTTGCGCTCGTGGCGGTTGCGGACAATCCCTGAGAGCAAGACGCGGCGCGGCGCGGAGAGTTACGCGGGCCAATGAAAAAGGCCGGGAGCGTGCGCCCCCGGCCTTGGTCTTGCCATGAAGCCCCGAAGGGGGGGCTAGGCGATCCAGTCGTCGTCGGCCTCCACAGGGGCGAAGCCGCGGCGCATGGTGTTCTCGCTCACCAGGCGGGGGTCCATGAACTGCAGCAGGTAGTCCGGGCCGCCGCTCTTGGAGCCCACGCCGGACATGTTGAACCCGCCGAAGGCGTGGCGTTCCACCATGGCGCCCACGCTGCCCTTGTTCAGGTACAGGTTGCCCACGCGGAACTCGCGGCGGGCGCGCTCCAGGTGCTTGGGGCTGCGGGAGTACACCGCGCCGGTGAGGGCGAAGCGGGTGGAATTGGCGATGTCCAGGGCCTCGTCGAAGGTGTTGGCCTTCATGACGGCCAGCACGGGCCCGAAGACCTCTTCCTGGGCGATGCGGTGGTTCTTGGTGATGCCCTCCACGATGGTGAGCGGGGCGTAGCAGCCGCCGTCGCCACCATTGGCGGAAGGCACCTCGCGCTTCACCAGGACCTTGCCCTCGGAGCAGGCGATGTCCACGTACTTCATGACGTTGGCCTGGGCGGCCTTGTCCACCACCGGGCCCATGTAGTTGGCCGGGTCCTCGGAGGGGCCGATCTTGATGCAGCGGGCGGCCTCGGCCAGGCGCTTGGTGAACTTCTCGTAGATGGAGTCGAGCACGATGACGCGCGAGCAGGCCGAGCACTTCTGGCCCTGGAAGCCGAAGGCTGAGTACAGCACGCCCAGCACGGCCTCGTCCAGGTCGGCGTCGTCGTCGATGATGATGGCGTTCTTGCCGCCCATCTCGGCGATGACCTTCTTGCACTGCACCTGTCCGGGCTGCACCTTGGCGGCCTTTTCCTGGATGCGCAGGCCCACTTCCATGGAGCCGGTGAAGGCGATGACGGACACGTCCGGGTGCTCCACAAGTGCGTCGCCCATGACCGAGCCGCGGCCCGGCAGGTAGTTGAACACGCCGTCGGGCAGCCCGGCCTCCTTGAAGATCATGGCCAGGCCGTGGCCGATGACCGAGGACAGGCCCGAGGGCTTGTAGACCACGGAGTTGCCGCAGACGATGGCCGCGGCGGCCATGCCCGCGCTGATGGCCAGCGGGAAGTTCCAGGGGCCGATGACGGCGGTGACGCCCTTGCCCTGGTAGAAGTACTGGTTCATCTCGCCGGGGGCGTTGCCCATGCGGCGCGGTCCGGCCAGGCGGATCATCTCGCGGCCGTAGTACTCCAGGAAGTCGATGGCCTCGCCGATGTCGGCATGGGCCTGGTCCCACTGCTTGCCGACCTCAAGCACCTGGAGGGCGGAGAGCTTGTGGATGTCGCGGCGCATGATGTCCGCGGCCTTGAACAGCACCTTGGCGCGCTCCAGGGGCTCCACGTCGCGCCAGGAGAGGTAGGCCTTCTTGGCCGCGGCCAGGGCGTCCTGGGTCTCCTTCAGCCCGGCCTGGCAGACCTTGCCGATGATCTCGGAGGGCTTGGCCGGGTTGTAGGAATCCAGGGTGTCGGCGGTCTGCACTTCCTTGCCGCCGATGACCAGCGGGTAGACCTTGCCGGCCTGGGCGCGCACCTCGGCGATGGCCTTGACGAAGGCCGCGCGCTCCGCGGGCATGGTGAAGTCCACGCCGGGGAAGTTGGCGAAGGGGGGCAGGCCGCCGGGGCCGGGCTTGGGCTGGGCCGGGGCCTTCTTGGCCGCGATCTCGCGCTCGGCGGTGGTGACGGGGTTCTCCAGCAGGCGCTCCAGTTCCGCGCCCTCGGCGAAGCTCTGGCGCAGGAAGCTCTCGTTGGCGGTGTTCTCCAGCAGGCGGCGAACCAGGTAGGCCATGCCGGGGATGAGGTCGCCGTAGGGGCAGTACAGGCGCACGCGGCGGGCCACGTTGCGCAGGCCTTTGCGCACGGGCTCGGCCATGCCGTAGAGCACCTGGAACTCGTAGCGGCTCTCGGGCACGTTCAGGGCGCTGGCCATCTCCTGCACGGCGCTGATGGTGCGGATGTTGTGCGAGGCGCAGGCGAAGTGGCAGATGTCGCTGTTCTCCAGGATCATCTTGGCCACGCGCTCATAGGCGGAGTCGGTCTCGGCCTTCACGGTCCACACCGGGATCTCCCAGCCGTTCTGCTTGGCCACCACGGTCTCGGAGTCCCAGTAGGCGCCCTTCACCAGGCGGATGGAGATGGGCAGGTTCTCCTTGCGCGCCCAGCCGAGCAACTCGCTCACGTCGGCGTCGGTGCACTTCAGGTAGCACTGGAACACGATGCCCAGGTTGGGGTAGTCGCGGAATTCGGGGGCGGTGCGCAGGCGCTTGTACAGCTCGATGGTCATTTCCTTGTACTTGAGCTGCTCCATGTCGATGCACAGGAATCCGCCCATCTCCTTGACCTTGCGGTAGATGGGGGCCACGCGGTCGTAGATGCCCTGGATGGAGTCCTCCAGCGCCACGGGCTTGGCCTGGGAGTAGAAGGCCGAGGGCTTCACGGCCACGTTGACCTTGGGGGCGTGGCCCCAGTCGAGCTCGCCCTTGGCGTCGAGGGCGTCCCACTTCTTGTATTCGGACTGGATGGCGCCGAGCACCTCCATGTAGCCCTGCATGTAGGCGTCGGATTCCTTCTCGTTCACCGTGGCCTCGCCCAGCAGGTCGATGACGAAGGCGAAGCCGTCCTTGCGCAGCTGGCGGATGCCCTTCACGGCCTCGCCGGCCTTCTCGCCGATGATGAACTGGCGGGCCATGCCCTCGATGTTGGAGCGGATGGCCTTGTTCAGCATCATGGCCACCAGGCCGCCGCCGAAGCCGGTCTTGCCCGCGCCCCACTTGAGCACCTCGGGGATGTTGGCGTCCTTGTCGCCGAAGTACTCCTCGATGTGCCGGGACAGGCTCTCGCCCGTGTTCAGGTAGGGCAGCACGTCCACGAAGCGGAACATCTGGACCTTGAAGTCCTCGTTCTTCATGGCCCAGTCCATGACCTTGCCGGTCCACCAGCCCTTGTTGAAAATGGACGGGGCCTCGCCGGCGATGCTCTTGAAGAATTCCTTGCCCCGGTTGACGATCTTCGGGTCAAGGCTCTGCGTGTCGATTCCCATGCTGCTCTATTCCTCCGTGGTGTTGCTTTCGCCCTGCCTGTCCGCTCCGGGCAGGGGCAGGGTGCGGGATTCCTTGAGTGTGGTGAGGACGACGGTGGTGCGGGTGTCGCGCACGCCGGGGATGGCCCCGAACTCCTGCAGGATGCCCTGCAAATGCTCGGTGTCCTTGGCGCGCACCTTGACCAGGTACGAGTCCTGGCCCGCGGTGTAGTGCACTTCGAGTACGCCGGCCACGCGGGCCAGCGCCTTGCCGATGTCGGTGGAGCCCACGCCCTCGTCGGCGCGCACGAAGGTGAAGGCGGTGAGGGTGAAGCCCACGTCCTTGGGGTTCAGCACGGCCTCGAAGCCCTTGATGATGCCCTTGCGCTCCAGCTTGCGCATGCGCTCCAGCACGGCCGAGGGGGCCATGCCGACCTGCCGGGCGATCTCGGCGTTGGATGTGCGTCCGTTTCCCTGAAGGATGGCCAGTATGGTGAGGTCGATCTTGTCGATCATTCGGATTACCCTCCGTTGAGAGAATAATCTTCGTTTTTCGGGAAAACGTCAAGGGGATTGGGCGGCGGAGGGGGGCCGCTGGCAGCGGGGATTGCCCAAATTACGTATTCTGCTATGCCTACCGGCAAAGAGGAGGGCCGCGTGCCGCGAGTTCTTGCCATTCTGCTCCTTGCCGCGCTGTGTGCGGTTCCGTGCGCCCTCCGGGCCGCGCCTCCCTCGCCGGGTGGGCAGGCCTCGGCCCTGGCGCCCATGTTCGCGCGGCTGGCCCGCGCCGGCAGCGACGAGGCCCGGCTGGCCTTCGATCTGGCTGTGCGCGCGCGTCCCGACGACGCCGAGGCGCGCGCCGGGCTGGCCATCGCCCTTGTGCTGGCCGGGCGCGAGGCCGATGCCGGATACCATCTGCAGCGGGCGGTCGAATCCGCCTCGCCGATCCCGGCCGTGCGCCTGGCCAGGGGGCTGGCCCTGGGGTTGGCCCCGGGCCAGGCCGGCTCGGCGGGCGCAGCGGAGGCCGCCTACCAGTTCAACCGGGCCGTGGAGGAGGGCGCGGACCCTGCCCTGGCGCTGCTGTGCAGGGCCGCCGTGGCCGGGGCCAGGAGGGACTTTGCCGCCGGGCAGCGGGCCATGGTCGAGTACGACGCGCTGGTGCCCAAGGCCGGGCAGGCGGAGACCGCGCCCCGGCTGGCGGACCGCGTCAGCCGCGAGGAGGCCATGGTGGGGAGCTACTTCCTGGACCAGGGCGCCAAGGGCGGGAGCACCGCCGGCCTGTACCTGGGCCTGCTGCGCAAGAACGGCGCGCTCACCGGGGCCGGGGCTCTGGCCTTGCGTAGGGCGGGCATGGCGCGGGCCTCCGGCTTCACCTTCCAGGACGGCTCGGTGACCTTCGTGTTGGAGGTGGACCAGGTCTTCCATCGCCTCTACTACTGGCGGTTCACGCTGGACACCTCCGGCGGCTTCGACCTCATGCCCGTGCTCAAGATCGAACGGGCGGACGCGAGAGAGGGGCCATGGCGTGCGGCGGACGCGGACGAGTTCACGCCCCCTGCGCGGGCCCTGGTGCGCGTGCCGCCCAAGGCCCAGTGAGGCGCGACCCTTTGCCTTTCCGCGCGCTTTGCGCTAACCCTTGGGCATCATGTCGAACTCTCATGCCGCCACGCCGCAAGGGTTGACCGTCCGCCAGGAGGACGCGGAGGGGCTGGTGCTGTCCTTCGCCACCGACCTGGACGCCCAGGCCGTGGCCGGGCTGTGGTCGGGCGCGCACCGGGCGCTGGCCGGGCGCGGGTTCGCGGCGCTCACCCTCGACGTCTCCGGCGTGGGCTACATGGACGGGGCCGGGCTGGCGCTGCTCGTCTCGCTGCGCCGCCTGGCCGAGGGCCAGGGCGCCACGGTGGGGGAGCTGGGCCTGTCCGAGCGCCACGCCCACCTGCTGGAGCTGGCCGGGCGCGCGGTGCCGCCTCCGGGCGGGGACGGGGCGCGGGCCGAGGGCGAGGGCTCCGAGCGCAGGACCGTGGGCCGGGGCATGGGCGAAGGCCTCCGCGAGATATGGGAAAACGTGCGCATGGTGGTGGGCTTCGTGGGCGAGGCCTCGCTGGTGCTGTGGCAGTCCTTGCGCCGCCCGCGCGAGGTGCGCTGGAAGGACGTGCTGCTCCAGGCGCTGGCCGTGGGCGTGGAGAGCATGCCCATCCTGCTCCTCATCGGCTTCCTCATGGGGCTGATCATGAGCTTCCAGTCGGTCATCACGCTGCAGCGCTTCGGCGGGGAGATCTTCGTGCCCAACATGCTGGGCCTGGTCATGTTCCGCGAGATGGGGCCGCTGGTCACCGCCATCCTGCTGGCGGCGCGCTCCGGCAGCGCCTTCGCCGCGGAGATCGGCACCATGCGCGTCAACGAGGAGCTGGACGCGCTGTCCACCATGGGCATAAGCCCGGTGCGCTTCCTGGTGGGCCCGCGCATCCTGTCCTCGCTGGCCGTGGTGCCGGTGATGACGCTGTTCTTCAATTTCGCCAGCCTCGTGGGCGGCGCGCTGGTCATGCTGTCCATCGGCTTCCCGCTGGTCACCTTCACCTCCCGCGTGTTCGCCAACGTCAAGGGCACGGACCTCGTGGGCAGCCTCATCAAGATCATCGTGTTCGCCCTGCTGGTGACGGGCGTGAGCTGCCTGCGCGGGCTGCGCACGGGCGGAGGGGCCAGCGCCGTGGGCCGCAGCACCACCGCCGCCGTGGTCAGCGGGCTCATCCTCATCACCATCGCCGACGGCCTGTTCGCGGTGCTGTTCTACTACTTCAAGATCTGATACCAGGCGGAAACATGAGCGCGGAACCCACCGGACCCATCATCAGCGTGCGCGGGCTTACCTGCGCCTACGGCGACCGCACGGTGCTCCGGGACGTGGCCTTCGACGTGGCCCCGGGCGAGGTGTTCGTGGTCATCGGACGCTCCGGCTGCGGCAAGAGCACGCTCATGAAGCACATGATCGGCCTCATCGAGCCGGTGTCGGGCAGCATCGTGCTCTCCGGGCGCGACATCGTCACCGCCGAGGGGGCCGAACGCCTGGAGATCCTGAAGGGCATCGGCGTGATGTACCAGGGCGGCGCGCTGTTCGGCTCCATGAGCGTGGCCAACAACATCGGCCTGCCGCTGGAGCAGTACACCGACCTGCCGCCCGAGGCCGTGGAGGTCATCAGCCGCGTGAAGCTCTCGCTCGTCGGGCTGGAGCAGTTCGCCCACTTCATGCCCTCGGAGCTCTCCGGCGGCATGGTCAAGCGCGCGGCCATCGCCCGGGCCATGGCGCTCGACCCGCCCATCCTGTTCCTGGACGAGCCCAGCGCGGGCCTGGACCCGGTGACCAGCGCCGAGCTGGACGTGCTGGTGCGCAGCCTGGCCGAGGCCCTGGGCATCACCTTCGTCATCGTGTCCCACGAGCTGCCGAGCATCCTGGCCATCGCCGACCGCGTCATCCTGCTGGACGACGGGGTGCGCGGCATCGCCGCCGAGGGCGACCCGCGCGAGCTCTACGCCCACAGCACAGACCCGGTGGTGCGCCGGTTCTTCGACCGCGAGGTGGCCCAGCGCGTGGCCGCTCCGCCCCCCCAGCGCCACAGCCGTCACGCAAAACCCGAGCCGGAGGCCAGGCCATGATCCGCAGCGGCGACTATTTCAAGCTCGGGCTCTTCGTCATCGGCGGGGTGGCGCTCCTGGTGGTGGTGCTGCTGGCCCTGGGCATGGGCAGGCTGTTCCAGCGCACCTGGCAGATGGAGACCTACATCAACGAGAGCGTCAACGGCCTGGAGATCGGCTCGCCGGTGAAGTTCCGGGGCGTGCGCATCGGCAGCGTCACCGAGATCGGCTTCGTCTCCGCCAAGTACGGCAAGAAGGCCGACGGGTACCGCTACGTCTACGTGCTGTGCACCCTGGACAAGGACATCTTCGGCGGCATGGGCAGCAAGCCCGCGGCGGAGCAGGCCGAGCGCGAGGTGGAGCGCGGCCTGCGCGCGCGCACCATCTCCCAGGGCCTCACCGGCCAGCTCTTCCTGGGGCTGGACTACGTGGAGGCCGACCGCAACCCGCACCTGCCCATCGAGTGGGAGCCCGCCAGCATCTACATCCCCTCGGCCCCCAGCACGCTCTCCCGCGTGGAGCAGGCGGTGCTGGGCATCAGCAACACGCTGGAGGGGCTGGAGGAGGCCGAACTGCCCGAGGCGGTGAAGAGCTTCCGCCGCTTCGCCGACAGCGCCAGCACCTTCCTGGACCAGGCCGACCTGCGCGACATCGGCCCGCGCATCAACGCCACCCTGGAGCAGACCCGCACGCTGCTGGCGCGCATCAACCAGCTCCTGGCCGACCCGGCGGTGGACACCCTGCTGCCCGAGACGGCCAAGACCGTGCACGGCGTGCGCACGCTCGTGGAGACCGCCGGGCCGGACGCCGCCGCGCTGATGAAGGAATCCCGCGAGCTGGCCAGGAGCCTCAAGGTCTCGGCGGGCAAGCTGGAGGCCTTCCTGACCAACCCGGAGACCGAGAAGCAGCTGGCGCAGATGCCCGAGACCGTCAAGAAGGCCCGGGAGACCATCGAGGAGCTGCACTCGGCCTCGGCGCGGCTCAACCAGGTCATGGGCCGGGTGCAGGGGCTCACCGCCAGCCAGCAGGCCAACGTGGAATCCATTCTGGAGGGCGCGCGCCTGCTCATCGAGAACCTGCGCGAGATCACCGGGGAGGCGGGGCGCAACCCGTCGGGCATGATCTTCGGCGCGCCGCCGCAACGTTCGCCGCTGGACAAGCGGTAGGGGAGACGCCATGCGAAAGAGCCTGAAGCCCGCCATCCTGCTGCTGTCCTGCGTCCTGGCCGCCGCCGCGTTCCTGGGCTGCGTGAAGATGGACCGCGCGCCCGTGGACAAGCAATTCTTCGCCCTGGACGTGGCCCGGCCCGGCGAGGCGCTGCCCGCCGCCAAGGGCCCGGCCCTGATGGTCCGCAGGCTGCAGATCTCGCCGCGCGTGGCCGGGCGCGAGCTGGTGTACAAGGTGGGCGAGAGCGGCTGGACCGCGGACTACTACAACCAGTTCTTCACGCCCCCGGCGGACATGCTCTCCCAGGACCTGCGCACGTGGCTGCGCGCCAGCGGGCTGTACTCCAACGTGGTGGACCCCGGCAGCCTGCTGGAGCCCCGGCTCATCCTGGAGGGCAACGTCACCAGCCTGTACGGCGACCTGACGGCCAAGCCCGGCACCGCCGTGGTGCAGATGCAGTTCCTGCTGCTGGACAACGCCGGGGCCGAGCGCCGCGTGCTCATGACCCGCGACGTCAGCGCCAGCGCGCCCCTGGCCGGGGCCACGCCCCGGGACCTGGTGCTGGCCCTGCGCACGGCCGTGGCCCGGTGCTTCGGCGAGCTGGAGGGGGCGCTGCGCCAGGTTCCCCCGCCGCAATGACGCCGACCCGCCGCTAGCGCAGCCCGCCCAGGCCCAACCCGGCCAGCACGGCCAGCCCGGCCCAGAGCAGGGTCTTGGCCGCGCCGCGCCATGCGGCCACCCCCTGGGACCTGTCCGCGCCGCCCGCGCTGGTGTCCTCCGGGCGCACCAGATAGGCCGCCAGCCGCCACAGCTCCGAGAGCAGGGGGACCATGGCCAGGCCTACAAAATCCCCAGGTCGCGGAGCATCTCCCCGGCCATGGGCACCACGGACAGCGCCAGAAGCGAGGCCATGGCCACGTTGAAGGCTTTCAGTCTGCGGCGGTCCTGCATCAGCCCGCGCATGAGCGCGCCCAGCACCGCCCAGCCGCCCACGCAGGGCATGCCCACGAAGAAGAACGCCGCCGTGACGATGAGTGCCCCCGCGATGGGCCGGTCGGGCGGGGCGTAGGTGCTGGCGGCGGTGATGCACATCATGAGCGCCTTGGGATTCACCCACTGGAAGGCCGAGGCCTGCAGGAAGGTCATGGGCCTGGCCCCGCCGCCCTCGCCGTCCATGCCGTTCGGGGTGGAGCTGCCGATGGCCCAGGCCAGGTAGAGCATGTAGCCCACGCCCACCGCCCGCAGCACCGAGTAGAGGCCGGGCACGGCCTCGAACACCATGCCCACGCCCAGCCCCAGCACCAGCTGCATGAAGGTGAAGCCCAGGGTGACGCCCAGGATGTGCGGCAGGCTTTTGCGCAGGCCGAAGTTGACGCCCGAGGCGAAGAGCATGGCGTTGTTGGGGCCGGGCGTGGCCGAGGTGGCCAGTGCAAACAGGCACAGGGAGATGAGGGTTTCGGAATTCATGGCCGCTTCCTTGGCTGTGATGGTGAAATAGTGACAATTTGCAGATTGTACTCATTGCGTTTGCGCCGTAAACACAGCACATGGCAATGAAATGGGGGTCTGCGGCCAGCATGTATGTTGACAGCATCGGGCGGTCAATGTATTTATTGTCACCATGACAATATGGCAGCCGAACATCACGCCTGGGGACCGCCCGCGCTATCTGGCCCTGGCCGACGCCATCGAGGAGGGCGTGGCCGCCGGGCAGCTTGCGCCGGGCCAGCGCCTGCCCACCCACCGCGACCTGGCCGAGGCCCTGGGCGTCACCGTGGGCACCATCACGCGCGGCTATGCCGAGGCCGCCCGGCGCGGGCTGGTGCGCGGCGAGGTGGGGCGCGGCACCGTGGTCATGCGCGGGGGCGAGGCCCCCTGCCCGTGGTGGGGTGCCAGCCAGACCGGATCGGGCCAGGCCGGATCGGGCCAGGTGGGGGTGTCGGGGCATGCGCCAAAGGCCGCGCCCGGCGGCGCGCAGGTGGTGGACATGGGCCTGGTGACGGGCCTGACCGCCCACGACCCGGACCTGGGCGCGGCGCTGGCGTCCCTGGCGACCCGGCCCGACATCCAGCAGCTTCTGCGCTACCAGCCGTCCGGTGGGGTGGCGCGCCACCGCGAGGCCGGTGTGGGCTGGCTCTCGCGCCACGGCGTCAAGGCCGAGCCCGGGCAGGTGGTGGTGACCAGCGGCGGCCAGCACGCCCTGCTGGTGACGCTCTCGGCCCTGTTCCGTCCCGGGGACCGCGTGCTCTGCGCCGGACTGAACTATCCCGGCCTCATGAGCGTGGCCGCGCTTTTGGGCCTGCGCCTGGTGCCCGTGGACAGCGACGCGGAGGGGCTGCTGCCCGCCGCCATCGACGACGCCTGCCAGCGCGAGGACATCCGCGGCCTGTACCTCATGCCCGGCATGCACAACCCCACCTGCGCGCGCATGGGGCCGGAGCGGCTGGCCCGCATGGCCGAGCTGGCGCGGCGGCACGATCTTTCCGTCATCGAGGACGGGGCCTACGCCCTCACCGGTCCTGATGGCCCTGACAGGCCCTGCGCGCCGCTGGCCCCGCTCATCCCGGAGCGCTGCTTCTACGTGGCCAGCGTGTCCAAGATGCTCACCGAGGGCCTGCGCGTGGCCTATGTGGCCGCCCCGCCGGAATTCACGGAGCGCCTTTCGCTGGGCATCACCAGCACCACCTGGATGGCCTCGCCGCTGTGCGCGGAGCTGGCCGCCCTGTGGATCGGCGATGGCACGGCGGACGCCGTGCTGGCCAGAAAGCGCGGCGAGGCCCAGCGCCGGGTGCGGCTGGCTGCGCGGCTGCTGGACGGGTTCGGGCTGCGCACGCGGCCCATGGGCTATTTCGCCTGGCTGCCGCTGCCGGAGCCCTGGCGCGGCGAGGAGTTCGAGCGCGCCGCCCTGGAGCGGGGCGTGGCCGTGGTGGCGGGCGGGTCCTTCGCCGTGGGCCAGACGCCCGCGCCCATGGCCGTGCGGCTGTCGCTCTCGGCCCCGCGCACCGAGGCCGAGCTGGAGCGCGGGCTGGCCGTGCTGGCGGAACTGCTCAGGCAGCCGCCGCGCCAGGGCCGGGCCATTGTGTAGATTTCTAGGCCTGGGTTCTCGCCATGGCCAATTTGCTCGCCAATTTGACGGACGGCAGCAGGGCGAAGCGCGTGTCCGCGCAGCGCTCGGCCAGCAGCCCGGCCTCGTCCAGGCTGCGGATGGGCCGGTAGGCGGGCAGGATGTTCAGCTTGCGCTCGAAGAACAGCAGGTAGGTCTCCAGCCGGGTGAAGAACTTGTCGCGGCCGCGGTCCACCTGGTCGAAGCTCTCGGGCATGTGGCCCTCGGTGTGGAAGCCGATGGCGTACACCCCGTGCTCGCCGGGGGCGGTGTCGGCGTCCGGCGTGGGGCCCACGCACACGGCCTTCCAGCCCAGGTTGGCCAGCGCGCTGCCGATGGCGTGGCCGGGCAGGTCCGGGGCGGCGCTCGGCACCATGATGGCGCGCTCGTACTGGCGCACGAACAGCAGCCGGAAGGCGTTGCGCTGCTGCACCACCACGTTGCGGCCCATGGCGTTGGCGAGCTTGAATTTCCCCTGGCCCAGCACGCCGCGCGCCCAGTCCTTGTCCATGTCCGGCGGCAGGAACAGGAACACGTCGGCATCGGCGTCCTCCATGTTGCGCAGGGTGTCCTTCAGCATGGCCAGGGCCAGCGGGTCCGGGGTCTGGCCCTGCTCCAGCACGGGCAGGGGGCTGTTGGCGAAGACGATGACGGCGGATTTCATGGCGGCTCCGTGTTGCGCTCGGTGGTGGGCGGATGTCGGGGGCGGGGCGGAAATGGAATGCGTGTCGAGCCCCGCGCCAGGGGGCAAGCTAACCACCCGTGCGCCCGCTGGCAACCCTCGCGGGGAAATTTTCACGTCATGGCCGGGGCTTGACTCCCGCGCGGAACAGGCCCAGAAGCGTTGTGCGAACCCTTTAGCGAGCAAAGTGAGGCGACATGCGCAAGGATGTGACCGAGGACCGCGCCGTGGTGGCGGAGATTCTGCAGAAGGCCGAGTACGTGACCCTGGCCCTTGTCGACGCGGACGGCCCCTACGGCGTGCCCGTGAGCCACGCCTACGAGAACGGCGTGCTCTATTTCCACTCCTCCAAGGTGGGCCGCAAGGCCGATGCCGTGCGCCTGGCCGTGAACAGCGGCGGACGCGTGGCCTTCTCCGCGGCCATCGACCTGGAGCCCAAGACCGGCGACATGGCCTGCGACTGGGGCTGCAAGTTCCGCTGCGTGCTGGCCAGCGGCGCGCCGCGCTTCGTGGAGGGCGACGCGGAGAAGATCGCGGCGCTGAACACCCTCATGCGCAAGTACGCCGGGCGCGACGACTTCCCCTACGACCCGTCCATCCTCTCGCGCACCGCCGTCATCGCCGTGGACGTGGACCGCGCCACGGCCCGGCTCAAACTCACGTAACCGGAGGCGACCCATGGTCATCTGCTTCCTCGGCGATTCCATCGTCCAGGGCATCGGCGACGCGGAACTGCTGGGCTGGGCCGGTCGCCTGGCCCGGCGCAGCATCGCGGCGGACCCCGGGCGGGCCACGTCCTGCACCTACTGCAACCTGGGCCTGCGCGGCGACAGCTCCCTGCGCGTGGCCGTCCGCTGGAAGGACGAGGCCCTGCGCCGCCAGCGCCCCGGCGAGGAGATCGCCTTCGTGTTCAGCTTCGGCGCGGCGGACCGCAACCACAAGGTTGCCCGCAAGGAGGCCCTCGCCGCCAGCAAGGCCATGCTGAAGGAGGCCCAGGGCCTGGGCCGCACGCTGTTCATCGCCCCGCCCCCGGCCGGCGACTCCGCCTGGGCAGAGCGCAACCGGGGCCTGGGGCAGAGCCTGCTGGAGGCCTGCGCCAAGCTCGGCGTGCCGGGCCTGGACCCCTTCCCGCTGCTCGCCGCCTCCGACGTCTACATGGCCTCGTTGGCGCGCGTGGACGGCATCCATCCGGATGCGGCGGGCTACGAGGTCTTTGCCGACGTCGTGGGCTCGTGGGAGCCCATGCGCGAGCTGCTGGGCTTGTAGCGCCGGGCATGGTTGTGGAGCGCGGCCAAGTAGGGTAGAAGTCTGAACATTGGCCGGACTCCGCGCCGCGCCCCCTTGGGCCTGTGCCGTTTTCCGCCCCAACCTGGAGCCACCCGCATGAGCCACGCCACCCAGCCGGTTTTCCTGGAGCCTTTCGACCTCTACCTGTTCGGCAAGGGCGAGCACTGGGACCTCTACCGCATCCTGGGCGCGCACCCGCACGAGCAGGAGGGCCAGAGCGGCTACCGCTTCGCCGTGTGGGCGCCCAACGCCCGCTCGGTCAAGCTCGTCGGCCCGTTCAACAACTGGTGGGGCAAGGAGCATCCGCTCTATCCCGTGGGCTCCTCGGGCATCTGGGCCTGCTTCGTGCCCGGCCTGCCCCAGGGCGAGCTGTACAAGTTCGCAGTGAAGAACCGCCACGGCCACACCACCTTCAAGGCCGACCCCTTCGCCCTGTATTGCGAGATGCGCCCTGGCAACGCCGCCCGCACCTGGAGGCTGGACGGCTACCAGTGGGGCGACGGGGCCTGGCTGGCCGAGCGCGCCCGCCACGATCCGCCGCTGGGCCGCCCGCAGTCGGTGTACGAGGTGCACGCCGGGTCCTGGCGGCTGCGCGAGGGCCGCTGGCTGACCTACCGCGACATGGCCCACGAGCTGGTGGACTACGTGAAGGAGCTGGGCTTCACGCACATCGAGTTCATGCCGCTTGCCGAGCACCCGCTGGACGAGAGCTGGGGCTACCAGACCAGCCACTATTTCGCGCCCACCTCACGCTTCGGCGAGCCGGACGACCTGCGCTACCTCATCGACCGCTGCCACCAGCAGGGCATCGGCGTCATCCTGGACTGGGTGCCCGGCCATTTCCCCAAGGACGACTGGAGCCTGGGGCGCTTCGACGGCACGGCCCTGTACGAGCACGAGGACCCGCGCAAGGGCGAGCACCCGGACTGGGGCACCTACATCTTCAACTACGGCCGCCACGAGGTGAAGAACTTCCTGCTGGCCAACGCCCTGTACTGGTTCAAGGAATTCCACATCGACGGCATCCGCATCGACGCCGTGGCCTCCATGCTCTACCTGGACTACAGCCGCCAGGAGGGCCAGTGGATTCCCAACGAGTACGGCGGGCGCGAAAATTTAGACGCCATCGAGCTTCTCAAGGCGCTGAACACCGTGGTGCACGCCCAGTTCCCCGGCGCGACGATGATCGCCGAGGAGAGCACCGCCTGGCCCGGCGTGTCGCGCCCCATCTACACCGGCGGGCTGGGCTTCACCTTCAAGTGGAACATGGGCTGGATGAACGACACCCTGGCCTATTTCCAGCGCGACCCGGTGCACCGGGCCTACCACCACAACAGCCTCACCTTCAGCATGCTCTATGCCTTCAGCGAGAACTTCGTGCTGCCGCTGTCCCACGACGAAGTGGTGCACGGCAAGGGCGCGCTGGCCTCCAAGATGCCCGGCGACCAGTGGCAGCAGCTGGCCAACCTGCGCCTGCTGTTCTGCTACCAGTGGGCGCACCCGGGCAAGAAGCTCTTGTTCATGGGCGGGGAGTTCGCCCAGTGGAACGAGTGGAACTGCAAGGGCGAGCTGGACTGGCTGCTGCACTGCTTCCCCAGCCACACCGGCGTTGCGCACCTGCTGGGCGATTTGAACCGCATTCTGCGCGACTACCCGGCCATGCACGAGGCCGACAACAGCTGGAAGGGCTTCCAGTGGATGGATTGCAACGACTGGAGCAATTCCGTGCTGAGCTTCGCGCGCAAGGCTCCGGGGCATCCCGATATCCTCTGGGTGTTCAACTTCACGCCCGTGGTGCGCATGGGCTACGGGGTGCGCTGCCCCGGCCCGGGCCGCTGGCGCGAGATTCTGAACTCCGACGCCGAGGCCTACGGCGGCAGCAACGCGGGCAACGCCGGGCTGGTGGAGAGCTGGGAGCACTGCGGCAACCACTTCCTGAACCTGACGCTGCCCCCGCTGGGCGCGCTGGCGTTCATTCGAGAGTAGGCGGCCCATGAGAACGCTGGCCATCACCCTGGGCGACCCCTGCGGGCTGGGCCCGGAGCTGGTCGTCCGCACCCTGCGCGACGAGGAAACCTCCATTGGCACTGGGGACCGGCTGCTGCTCCTCGGGCCGGAGGCCGCGCTCACACGAGAACTGCACGGGGACGCGCCGTTCTGGACGCGCCTGGATGCGCCGGAGCAGATCGCCGAGCACGGGCCGGGAATCTACCTGTTCGAGCCTGACGGCTTGGCCGGGCTGGAGCTGCCGCCGGGCGTGGCCTGCCCCGCTGGCGGGCTGGCGGCGGGCAGGAGCCTGGAACTGGCCGTGGAGCTGGCCAGGCGCGGCGTTGTTGCCGGGCTGGTCACCTGCCCGCTGAACAAGGCCATGCTGCAGGCCGCGGGGTTCGACTTCCCCGGCCACACGGAGTTTTTGGCCGAGGGCTTCGGCCTGGGGCGCGGCGACGTGACCATGCACCTGTGCGGCCCCATGCCCAAGTACGAGGACGAGATGGTGCTGCGCGTCAGCCTCGTCACCACGCACCCGCCGCTCTCGGAAGTGCCCCGGCTCGTGACCCGCGAAGCGGTGCTGCGGGCCATCCGCCACACCTCGGCGTTCGTGGAGCGGCTGGGCCTTGTGGGCCAGCAGGGCGGGGCCATCGGCGTGTGCGGGCTCAATCCCCACGCCGGGGAGAGCGGGCGCATCGGCTGCGAGGAGGGCGACGTGGTCTGCCCGGCTGTGGAGCAGGCGCGGGCCGAGGGCCTCGCCGTGGCCGGGCCCATTCCGGCGGACACGCTGTTCCACTTCGCGGCGCGCGGCGGCTACCCTGCCGTGGTGGCCATGTACCACGACCAGGGGCTTGGCCCGCTCAAGCTCTTGCACTTCGGCGAGGCGGTGAACATCACCCTCGGCCTGCCCATCGTGCGCACCAGCCCGGACCACGGTACGGGCTACGACCTGGTGGGCACGGGCAAGGCGAGGCTGACGAGTTTCGTCGCGGCGCTGGACATGGCGCGGCGGCTGGTGGGCTGATCCCTGGTGTGAATTTTCTGGCGCGGGAGGGAACGATGCCGCGTTGCGCCCTGGTTCTTCTGTTGATCCTGCTGGCCGTGCTGCTCGCCGCCAGCCCCGCCGCTCTGGCCGAGGGCGTGCTGCGCCAGCGCCCCATGCTGCCCGACGGCTCCATTCCGCTCCACGTTCCCCAGCACCCCTGCACCCCCGGCCAGAACGCCACGGACCCGGACTGCCGCGAGTCTCGCCGCCTGGACTGCCTGGGCTCGTGCCGGCACGACTTCAGCTACAACGGCGACATGATGTATCTGCGTTGGTG
The DNA here is from genome assembly GCA_023438245.1 of Pseudomonadota bacterium. GTDB lineage: Bacteria > Desulfobacterota > Desulfovibrionia > Desulfovibrionales > Desulfovibrionaceae > Humidesulfovibrio. The sequence goes on from JAEXRD010000149.1 coordinate 28,137, forward strand.
CGAGCGGGGGTGTGAGCAAGGGGAGAAGTAGGGGGAATGATAAGACGGCGTGGGATGTGTGAGAAGCGCTGGTAGAGTGGATTTGTTAGTGTTGAAAGGCGGTTTTTTCGGTGGTTGCCGTGCGATTGTATTTAAATTTCTTTGAAATCGATTCTGTATAATTCTTCATTGAGAGTTGCCTGTAGAATGGATATGTGTTTGAATTTTACATCAGTTTTGAGTATGTTTAGGAGTTCTGCTCTTTTGACTTCATTCATTCTGCATCCAATTATCACTGTATTGATTGCTTGTTTTGGAAATTTGAATAAATGAATCGACCTTTCGCCTAACCGTTGTATGGTATGTGCAGATCTCAGTGGCATAAGCATGCGCCACTCATGTTCATATTCCCAGTCTCTTCCTTTTGTTAAGAATATTTCCAAGTCTGTTATCTCGTCAAGTGATAGCCGTGGACGAGTTTCGCAGTATTTAACTTGCACGGGGCGTCCAGTTCCGTCAGATGCTGGTCGTTGAGTGAAAAAACGTGATGTTGAATTAAATCCAATTACAAAACCTTGGTGAGATTCAGCATAATGCGCCCACATTAGCAGGCTGTCACGTATACTTGATAAGCAAAGTATTCCATATGTTGTTGTAAGCTCTTTGTATATTACATCGCGCGCTTCTGGTAGCTTTGCTTTTGCATAATGTGGCAGATGGTCGACCATCTTTTTGTGGTGAAAGATTGCATTCGCTACATACCCAGCAATGTCAGTGCCGTGAAACGTTGGTGCATAATTGTCGGCGACAAGTGTTGGAAAAATTTCGTGCATGCCCTGAAGTAGACGTTCATTATCTCCAAGTGAGTGGATATGTGGTCTTAACTCAAAGGGATCGTTAAGGTCAGCTGGTGCAGTAAAACGAATTTCTGACTTCGCAAGAACGTCAAGCCGGTTTGAGCTTAGGTATTTGTATAAGATCATGATTTTTGATTTGGTTGGAGCTAATACTGAATTCCCTACCCCCTCAGCACTTCCATCAAATACTGCCCATAGTCGTTCTTCAACAATCCCGCCGCCAGCTTCTCCAGCTGCGCCGCGTCGATGTAGCCCATGCGGTAGGCGATCTCCTCCACGCAGGCGATGCGCAGGCTCTGGTTCTCCTGCACCATGCGCACAAAGTTGGCCGCGCGCAGCAGCGACTCGTGCGTGCCCATGTCCAGCCAGGCCCAGCCGCGCCCGCAGACTTCCACGTTGAGGTCGCCCCGGTGCAGGTACACGTTGTTCACGTCCGTGATCTCCAGCTCCCCGCGCGGCGAGGGCTTGAGGGCACGCGCGATGTCCACCACGTCGTTGTCGTAGAAGTACAGGCCGGTGACGGCGTAGCGCGACTTGGGCTCTTTGGGCTTTTCCTCGATGGAGAGCGCCCGGAAGTTGTGGTCGAACTCCACCACGCCGAAGCGCTCCGGGTCGCGCACGGGGTAGGCGAACACCGTGCCGCCCTTCTTGAGCGCGGCCGCGCGCTGCAGCGATGCGGTCAGCCCCTGGGCGAAGAAGATGTTGTCGCCCAGCACGAGGGAGACGGGGTCGTTGCCGATGAAGTCCGCGCCCAGGATGAAGGCCTGGGCCAGGCCGTCGGGGCTGGGCTGCTCCACGTAGCTGAAGTTGAGCCCCAGGTCCGAGCCGTCGCCCAGCATCTCGGCGAAGCGCGGCAGGTCCGTGGGCGTGGAAATGACAAGGATATCGCGGATTCCCGCCAGCATCAGCGTGGAGAGCGGGTAGTAGATCATGGGCTTGTCGTACACCGGCAAGAGCTGCTTGCTGATGACGCGGGTGAGCGGGTGCAGCCGGGTGCCGGAGCCGCCTGCCAGGATGATGCCCTTCATGTTCTCTCCGAAGCTGTTTGAAATGGTGCTGGCGGTTTACAGAACCGCCGGGGCTTGGTACCAATCAGCCGCCCGGATACTATGATTCCGCGGGCATTGGCAACCGCCACGGCCCGCGCCTCCCCCCACGTTTTCCCGAAAGGGCCGGGCAAGGAGCGACCATGTTCTTCCAGGCGGGGCCCCCGCTTCTGCTCATCTTCCTCGCGGTGGCCGTGTTCTTCGGCCTGTTCGTGCTGCTGCCCGTCAGCCTGGTGGCCACGGCCTTCGGCAAGCTGGGCCTCACCGGCGTGCAGGGCTTCATCGTGTTCGCGGCCACGCTCATGGGCAGCTCGGTGAACCTGCCGCTGCACCGGGGCACCCGGCTTGTGCGCGGAGACGCCGCCCCGGCCAGCCGCATCTTCCGCTTTTCCGGCAACCTGGGGCGCATCCGCTTCGGCCACAGTGCCGAGGACTCGCTGCTGCTCTCCGAGCAGATCATCGCCGTGAACGTGGGCGGCTGCATCGTGCCCTGCCTGCTCTCGGCCTGGTTCCTGTGGCAGATGCACCTCTCCGGCCAGCTGGGCGGCTGGCTGGCGCTTTCCGTGGTCATCTCCTCGCTGGCCTGCTACCTGCTGGCCAAGCCCATGCCCGGCATCGGCATCGGCGTGCCGGTGCTGCTGCCCCCGGCGGTGGCGGCGCTCACGGCCATCCTGCTGGCCCCGGAGTTTCCCGGCCAGGACACCGTGGCCCCGCGCGCGGCCTACATGGCGGGCACGCTGGGCACGCTCATCGGCGCGGACCTGCTGCACCTGGCCAACCGGCGCACCTGGGCCATGCTCGACGCGCCGGTGCTGTCCATCGGCGGGGCGGGCACCTTCGACGGCATCTTCCTGGCCGGCATCATCGCCGTACTGCTGGCGTAAAAGGAGCAAAACGTGGGCGAGATTTCCGTCTCCTTCGGCAAGGGCGTGGGCCAGACCGCGGGCCAGCGGTTCTACCTGTTCACCGGCCCGCTTGCGGGTTCTCACGTCGAGGCCACGTCCGGCAGCCTGCCCTGCGCCTGGACGGCAGACGCCCCGGCGAATTTGCGCGTGGGGGCGGTGCTGGGCGCCGAGCGCGAGGAATACCGCGTGCTGGGCCGCTCCTGGGTGCCCACAGCGATAGGCGGGGAGCTCCGGCCCGACTCCTTGTGCTGGCTCATGGAGACGCTCATTCCCGCGCCCTCGGCCATGCCTGCCGAGAGGTCGCTCACGCTTGCGCGCTCCGGCTTCGCCCTGGCCTGGATCACGCTGTCGGACAAGGGCTCGCGCGGGGAGCGGGCGGACGCCTCCGGCCCCCTGGTGGAGGAGCTGGTGCGCGCGGCCATGCCGGTGAACCTGGCGCGCGGGTTCCTCATGCCCGACGACGAGCGCGGCATCCGGGCGCTCTTAACCCACCTGGCCCTGGACTGCGGCTTCGACCTCATCGCCACCACCGGCGGCACGGGCGTGGCCCCGCGCGATGTAACCCCGGAGGCCACAAGCGCCGTCATAGAGAAGCGCATGCCCGGCTTCGAGCGCGCCATGACCGTCACCAGCCTGGCCAAGACCCCGCACGGGGCGGTGAGCCGCGCGGTGTGCGGAACCCTGGGCGGCGCGCTGATTTTGAACCTGCCGGGCAGCCCCAAGGCCGTGCGCGAGTGCCTGGGCGCGGTGCTGCCCGCCATCGCCCACACCATCGAGAAGCTGCAGGGCGACCCCAGCGACTGCGCCGCGCCCGGGAAATGAGGGCTGGAAGTCCTTGCGGGTTCCTGGCCCTTGGAGTATAAACACTTGTTTGAAAGTGGCCGATAAGGCCCGCAAGAGAAGAGCACGGCCCTGATTTTCATCCAGAAAGGGACACAAGATATGCGCAGACCTCCCCGTCATCTCGCCCTGGCGCTCGCACTCGGCCTTGCCTTGGCCGCCCCGGCTTACGCCCAGGACGCCAAGGCCCCCGAAGCCGCCAAGGTGGAAGCCCCCAAGGCCGAACCGGCCCAGAACGGCGCGGCCCAGCTGCCCGTGCCGTCCAACCTGAACCTGCAGCAGAGCGTGGAGCGCGGCCTGCAGGCCAACCCCACCATCGTCTCCGCCCGCGCCCAGCTGCTGGGCTCTGAGTACTCCAAGAACTCCGCCCTGGCGGACTTCTTCCCCACGGCCACGGCCACCTACGGCGTGACCCACTACGACCGCCAGCCCCAGAGCGCGGGCGTCAAGACCGCCGACCAGGACCAGTGGGCGGGCCAGCTGAACCTGCACCAGCCGGTGTTCACGGGCTTCAAGCTCCTGTCCACCTTCCAGAAGGCCAAGCTCACCAAGGAGCAGAACGAGGCCAAGCTGTACCAGGCGGAGCTCTCGCTCATCAGCGCCATCCAGACCAACTACCTCTCGCACCTCAAGGCCAAGATGGATGTGAAGAGCGCCGAGGACTCCGTGGAGCGCCTGAAGAGCCAGCTCAAGGTCACCCAGGCCTTCTTCGACGTGGGCCTGAAGCCCAAGCTCGACGTGCTCCAGGCCGAGGTGGACCTGGCCACGGCGGAGCAGACCCTGCTGACCGCGCGCAACAGCCTGGACACCACGCGGGCCAAGCTCAACTCGCTGCTGGACCTGCCCCTTGAGGCCCCGGTGGAGTACGTGGGCGAGCTGGCCTACGCGCCCTTCGGCCTGGACCTGGCCGAGTGCCTGAAGCGCGCCTACGGCGCCCGGCCCGACGTGAAGATCGGCATGAAGAGCGTGGAGATCGCCGAGAAGGACGCCAGCATCACCGCCAGCGGCTTCTATCCGCAGGTGGCGGGCGACTTCAACTACTACAAGAAGGGCGACGACGCCACGCTGAGCAACAGCAAGTACCTGTCCAACTCGGCCAAGGACGCCTGGACCGTGGGCGCCTCCGCCAGCTACACCTTCTTCCAGTGGGGCAGCACCTACAACCAGTACAAGGCCGCGGGCGAGAACGTCTCGCGCATGCGCGCCGACCTGGAGAACACCAAGCTCGGCGCGGGCTTCGAGGTCAAGCAGTACCTGCTCAGCCAGCGCGCCGCCGCCGACCGCATCGGCGTGGCCCGCAAGAGCGTGGAGGCCGCCCGCGAGTCCTACCGCATGGCCCTGGCCCGCTACCAGGCCCAGGTGGGCACCAACACCGACGTGCTGGACGCCCAGGCCAAGGTCAGCAACTCCGAGGCCCAGCTCTCCCAGGCGCTGTCCGACTACCAGACCGCCCTGTCCAGCCTGTACGTGGCCATGGGCGAGAAGAACCCGGCCCTGGACATCCGGTAGGCGGGGCGCATGGGTTTCTTGTCCTCGCACCGCAGACGGCCGGAGCCGCAGCTCCTGGAGGGGGTCAAGTGCCCCTCCTGCGGGGGCGGGCTGTACGTCCACCGGGCCTGACGAAGCGTGAGCCTGCGCTGCAAGTCTTGCGGCCTGACACACCCGGTGGGAGCCTTCAAAAGCCAGATCGACGAAGCGCTGGAAGAGGAGTTCGCCTTTGTGCCCATGGATCGCCTGTGAACCCTCCGGGGAGTGCGCCAGGGCGGCGGGCCAAGGCCTTCGTCTGCTGAGAATGTGTGCGGCGCGGTCCCTCGGGGCCGCGCTGTTCGTTTTTGCGGCCCTGCTGATCCTGCTGTCCGGGCCCGTTCCGGCCCACGCCCAGCAGGCCCAGACCGCCCCGGGCCAGACCGTCTGGGACCCGCTGGTGCAGCGCCTGCTGGCCGACGGCTTCGACCCCGCGCGCACCCAGGCCCTGTTCGCCAGGCCGGAGCTGCGCTTCGACCCCCAGGTCATGGCGCGCAAGATGAACGCCCTGCTGGAGATCAAGCTCTCGCCCGACAGGCCCAAGGCCGAGCCCCCGGAGCTGTACTGGAGCTACCTCAACCCGCTTCTGCTCATGCAGGCCAGGGATTTTCTGGATGAGCAGCGCGCAGCGCTGCGCGAGGCCAGGGTGCGCTACGGCGTGCCCGAGGAGGTGCTCACGGCGCTGCTTCTGGTGGAGACCAAGCTGGGCCGCAACCTGGGCGGCCGGGGGGCGCTGGCCACCCTGGCCAGCATGGCCCTGGCGGGCGACTTCGCGCTCATCTCGCCCTACATCGAGCAGGGCGGGCTTTCCGCCGAGCTGGCGCAGTGGCTCCGCTGGCGCACGGCCCAGAAGGCCGCCTGGGCCTACAAGGAGCTCAAGGCCCTGCTTTTGTACGCCAAAAGCGCCAATTTCGACCCGTTGACCATTCCCGGCTCGGTGTACGGGGCCATCGGCATCTGCCAGTTCATGCCCAGCAACGCCGTGCGCTTCGGCGTGGACCTGGACGGCGACGGCCGGGCCGACCTGTTCAACCCCGCCGAGGCCGTGCTCTCCACCGGGCGGTTCCTCAAGGCCAACGGCTGGCGCGAGGGCCTGACCGAGGAGCAGCAGAAGCGCGTGCTCTACCGCTACAACCAGTCGCACTCCTACGTGCGCACCATCCTGGCCGTGGCCGGGCGCCTGAAGGCCGAGTAGCCGCTGCACCCCGAAAGACGTCTTTTGCCCCCTGGACATCGTCACGAGCCGGTTCGGGGCCAGGGCTGTACCGCAAGAGTACTCTCCCCGGCCGCGAACCGGCTCGTTCCTCGCCAGCGAACAAAATCCGAACTTTTGGGAGCCGCGCCGGGTAGACCGCGCAGGGTAGGGTGGGCCTTGGGCGCAGGCCCTAGTCCAGAAAGCCTTCGTACAGCGTGAGCGTGCGCAGCAGGAAGTCGCGCCCGCCCAGCTGGGAGAGGGTCAGGTCCTGCGCGCGCAGAAGCTCCTTGCGGAATTCCGGCTCGTCCATGACCCGGGCCAGCATCTTCACCATGGCGTCCACGTCGCCGGGGGCGAACAGGGCCTCGGGCGGCAGCAGGTCGGGCATGACGCCCACGTCGGACGACACAAGCGGGCGCTCGGCGGCCATGATCTCCAGCGCCGCGCGGGCGATGGTCTCCGACCACAGCGAGGCCACGATGCCCACGTCCGCCGCCGAGAGGCAGGCTCCCACGTCCTCGCGCCTGCCGGTGATCCTGACGAAGCGCTCCAGCTTGAATTCCCTGATCCAGCCCTCCACCTCGTCCTGGCCCGTGGCGCTGCCGAAGCCCAGCAGCAGCAGCCGGGCCTTGCGGTAGCCCTGCTTGTGGATGAGCCGGGAGAGGGCCTCCAGGGTCTCGCGCTGGCCCTTGACCCTGTCGAAGCGGCCCACCAGGGCGATGACCGTCTCCTTGGGGCCGTAGCCCAACTCGGCGCGCACGCGCTCGCGGCCCGCGGGGTCGAAGCGGAAGCGCTCCTTGTCCACGCCGCCGTGGATGAGCCAGACCTTCTGCTCCGGGGTGCGCATGGCGGTGAGGAAATGCCGGGCCATGCGCGAATTGGTCACCACCACGGCGTCGGCCACGCGGGCGTGCAGCCAGCGGTTCAGGAAATCGGCGCGGGGCGGGCGCTGGTCGCCGCGGGTGCGCACCAGATGGAATTTGAGTCCCAGGCCCTTCAGGATGCCCCAGAGGAAGAAGCCCTCGCCCCGGTGGCAGTTCACGATCTGCGGCTTCTCGCGCAGGATCAGCCGGGCCAGGCGGAAAAGCGCGGCGAGGAGCCTGAGCGGGTTGGCGGTGTTGAGGCCAGCCGGGCGGGCGTCCAGGCCCCAGTCCAGGGCCTTCTGGTGCGTGTCGGTGCCGCCCTGGGTCAGCACGATCACCGTGTGCCCGGCCTCCATGAGCAGGCGCGAGAGGTACAGCCCGTACCATGCGGTGGCGTTGAACCAGCGGACGTTGACGACCTGGAAGACGACCATGCGTTGGCCTCAGGCTTTGGCGGCGCGTGCGGAAAGCCCTGCCGCTTTTGCCGGCTGCGGGGCGGTGCGGCTAGGCAAAGACTTCCCGCTTGGTCACGGCTTCGTTCTTGATGCGGTCGAGCAGGTCGGACAGGGCGGATTTGACGTTCTCCCTGATGTCTCCGGCCACGATGATGTACATGACGTCGTCGCCGGGCTTCAGGATTCCGCTCCGGCAGAACGCCGTGGCACGGAAAATGCCTGGGCGTTTCTGGAACTCCTCGCACAGCGCCTGGATCTTGGCGTTGTCCGGGGTGATCTCCACGGCGGTGACCCCGGCCTTGTTTTGCCTGGACCAACCGCGCACCACTCCGTTATGGATGAGCATCATGCCGACGTTGTCGGCGAAGCCGGGGGTATTCTTCACATCGGCGATGGCCTTGGCCAGATCCATGGGTGTCCTCCGCGGGATTGATTGAGGGGTTCAATGTACACGCTTTCCACCCTGTTGCAAAGACTGCCCTCGGTCTCCAACTCGAGGCTCATCAGCTCCGGCTACGGTTTGTGGCTGGTATGGAACGGCTCGTTCAACACCTCCATCGCCCATACCCTGCACGAGCACGGCCTGATGCAGGTGGTGGAGGAGTCCGGCCAGAGCCTGTGGGTCTCCTTCAATTCCGAGGTGTTCCGCGCCCTGGCCAAGCTGCAGATGTGGTCGCGCCTGAGCGAGCTGCCGCTGTTCTGCCAGGTGCTGCCCGTCACCGTGCTGGTGGGCTACGATCTGTCCGTGGGCATGAGCGTCTCCGCCGACATGGTCCGCCAGCAGGTCTCCGCCCCGCAGGACCTGGAAATCTGGGTGCACTCCAAGTTCGGCGAGGGCGTGCGCTCGGTGCACGGGCTTTCGCTGGGGCCCTCGGCCAACCGGCAGGGGCTGGCGGGCTCCAACTGGTGCCCGCTCAATTCGGACCAGGGCCTGGACTACGGCTCCCCGGCCTCCTGGTACGGCGTGATGAAGCCGCTGGGCCGTCTGGGCGAGCGCGAGAGCATCGCCGGGTGGCGCGCCTATTTCTCCGAGGTCCAGGGCGTGTTCCAGCGCCTGGGGATCAAGTACCTCTCCGACGACGCCCAGGGCTTCGTCATCTTCCCGCTGGACAACTACCGCCAGATGCGCCTGTTCTGCATCGAGATCGCCTCCCTCATCGCCGAGAGCAAGCGCGCCCAGAAGTCCTACTGGCCGTGCGTCATCGCCGTGAACGAGCAGCGCGGCATGAGCTTCTCCATGGACCTGCCCAGCCGCTTCGGGCTGGACTGGAACCGGCTGACCCCCGATTTTCTGCACATGCGCTACCGCGACGGCTTCGGCCTGTCCGACGTCTTCAAGGTCAACGAGATCAACTACGGCGGCGAGCAGGAGACGCTGGACTCCTGGTGCAGCCTGACCCTGCGCGCGGGCGACGGCAGCGCCTCCAAGGAAGCCATCGAGATGCCCCTGCCGCGCCGCTGGCTGGCGGGAAACACCAGGGAATGCTTCTACTGCGGCCTGAAGAACCACACCGAGTCGGGCTGCCCCTCGCGCCATCTCGGGCCCTTCCGCGACAGCGCCTGGCAGGCCCTGTGCCTGGTGGGCATGGACGACATGATGAAGGGCTTCAAGGCCCTGGACGAGATCAGCGAGCCTGCGCGCTTCACCCAGGCCACCCAGACCCTGCTGGCGGCCAAGGACGGCGGCCTGGAGACGGTGCTGGTGCGCGCCCTGTTCGCCATCAACGCCGTGGGCCAGCCCGGGCTTCTGCCCATCGTGGGGCGCATCAAGAACCGCGAGTGGCCCGTGGAGCCCTCCCAACTGCTGCCCGACGAGGGCTTCCCCGTGGAGGAGCTCTACCGCGCCTACCTGGGCGGCGACCTGGAGCGCGCCAAGGAGGGGCTGCGGGAAGCCGCCGGGAACAAGGTCCACCGCACCTTCGAGGAGGCCTGCCTGGAGGGCTTCGTGTGCCTGGACCAGGGCGACCTGCACATGGCCCACTTCTTCTGGCAGGAGGCCGCGCGCCTGGGCGGCACCAACATCCAGCAGTGCTACGTGCTGTACCTGCAGGCCCGCGTGCGCGAGGTGGAGGGCGAATTCCGCGATGCCGTGAACCTGTACCGCCAGGTGAAGAACGGCTCTCCGCGCTGGAACGAGCCGATCTACCGCGAGGCCGTGTGCATGGTGAAGATGGGCTTCTCCGGCCAGGCGCTGGAGCTGTTCTACGAGCTGGTGGGCAAGGAGAGCCACTTCTTCAACCGCATGCTCATCGACCCGGAGCTGGACCGCGGCAGGGTGCACGTGCTCTCCAGCCTGGGCGAGATGTGGGCGGCGGCGCGCGGCGGCGCGCAGGAGACCGGCAAGCGCGTGGCGGCGCTGCTGGAGGAGGTGCCCCAGTGGTTCGACGAGGACCACGCCTTCCGCAAGCCCGCCCTGGAGCACCTGGAGCGCATGAACGCCCTGGCCGAGACCGACAATTTCGCCGCCTTCCGCGAGCTGGAGAAGGGCATGCTGGGGTTCGCCCCGAACATGCAGAAGCAGATCGACGAGGAGATCAAGCGCATCAAGGAGCGCGTGACCCTCTACGCCGACCGCCTGCGCGACGTGCAGTACGAGGCGGGCTGGTTCCCCTTCCCCAAGCTGCTGCAGGACTTCAACGCCGACTTCAACTACTGCGTGCAGCGCATCAACTGGACCATGACCCAGAAGCTGCGCACGGCGGACAATTTCCGTCTGGCCCGGCGCAACCTGCCGGAGATCGAGGACCGCCTGAAGTCGCTCTCCAACCGGCTGACCAGCCTGCGCATCGTGCGCGACAGCACGCTTTTCGCGCTCATCGTGGGCAAGACCTTCCTGTGGCTGGAGATCGTGGGCCTGGCCCTGTGCATCCTGATCCTGCCGCTCCTGATCTTCTACTCGAACAAGATCGGGCACCACTGGCTGGTTGAGGGCATCCTGGACCAGAAGTGGGCCTTCCAGAAGGGCCTCATCTTCATGATCACGGTCTGCTCCCTGGGGCTGGCGGCGTTTCTGGGCGTGGCCTCCTTCGAGAAGCGGCGCACCAAGCTCTTCGAGGCCGACGCCGAGCGCCGGGCCGAGCGCAAGAAGGCCCTGGAGGCCAGGCGCGCCGCGGCCCGCGCGGCCAAGTCCGGAGCCAGGACCGCCAAGTCCGACGCCAAGCCCGCTGCCCCTGCGGGCAAGGCTCCGGCCAAGCCCCCCGCCAAGACAGCCGCCAAGCCCGGCGCAAAGAAATAGCGCCGGGCCGGCGCCTCGCCCTTTCCCGCACTTGCAGGCTTTGGCTTGCAAAATGCCGGGAAAAGATTAGGGTAAATCGATATCGGCTTGGAATCCCCCCTCCTGCCGGAACCGACATCCGCGAGGCGTTTCATGGCCCTGCGTGCACTGCACGGCTCCATCCGCAAGAAGCTGGCCCTGCTCTTTCTGCTTTCGGCCCTGCCCGCGCTCATCCTGATCCTCCTCGCGGGCGTTCAGAACCGCAACAAGGCCCTGGATGAGGCCCGGCAGGACCTGCTCTCCTTCGCGCGCCGCGCGGCGGAGAGCCAGGAGCGCTCCACCGAAGCCACCCGCAAGATGATGGAGAACCTGTCCCGCGTCCCCGACATCAGGAGCGGCGACCTGGCCGCCTGCACGCGCATCTTCACCAATGTGCTGCGCATCAACCAGCAGCGCTACGCCACGCTCTACCTCGTGGACCTCGACGGCCGGATGCTGGCCACGGGAAACCCCAACGTGGACCCGGAGGTGGCGCGCACCAAGCACTTCCGGGACGCCGTGGCGGCCAGGGCCTTCGCGGTGGGCGAGTACCAGCCCGGCCCGCGCCGGGGCGAGGCCACCCTGTCCTTCGGCTGCCCGGTGTTCGACGAGGCGGGCTCGGTGAGCGGGGTGATCATCGCCAGCGTGCTGCTCAGCGGCTACGGCGACCAATTCAAGGACATGCACCTGCCCGAGGACTCCTTCCTGGGCCTGTGCGACCACCAGGGCCTGCGGCTCAGCCGCGTTCCCGCCACGCCCGAGACCCCGGCGGGGCAGGCCATCAATGCCTCGGTGTTCGAGGCCGCCCGGTCCGGAGGCGAGGAGGGGCTGATGGGCTATGTCGACGCCAAGGGCGTTGAGCGCATCATGGCCTTCCGGAAGCTGCGCCTTGACCCCGGCAAGACCCCGTACATGTACGTGTTCGTGGCCGAGCCCAAGGCCAGGATAAACGCCAGGGCCTGGGAAAGCCTCACGCGCGACCTGGGCGTGCTGGCGCTCATGGTGGTGCTCACGCTGGTGAGCGGGTGGTACCTGGGCGGCAGGAACATGGGCCGCAGGCTGGAGGAACTGGCCGCCGCCGCCACCCGCGTGGGCGAGGGCGACCTCTCCGTGCGTGTGGATGCGGAGCTGGGCGTGGACGAGATCGACATCCTGGCCGGATCCTTCAACTCCATGGCCGAGACGCTGGAGATGGACCGGGCGGAGCGGCTCAGGAACGAGGCGGAGCTGCGCCTGGCCAAGGGCCAGGCCGAGGCCGCCAACAGGGCCAAGAGCCAGTTCCTGGCCAACATGAGCCACGAGCTGCGCACCCCGCTCAACGGCCTGCTGGGCATGCTCCAGCTCATCAAGGGCGGCGGGGAGCCGGGCGAGGTGGACGCCTTCGTGGACGCGGCCTACCGCTCCGGCCAGCGGCTGACCAACCTCCTGGGCGACCTGCTGGACCTGTCGCGGATAGAGGCCGGGCGCATGCGCATCGAGACCCGGCCCTTCGCGCTGGCCAGCGTGTTCTCCGCGCTTTCCGAGACCTTCTCGCCCATGAACCACAGCAAGCGCGTGCCCCTGGTCATCGAGTGCGATCCCCGCGTGCCCACGCAGCTCATGGGCGACGAGATCCGCGTGCGCCAGATCCTGTTCAACCTCGTGGGCAACGCCATGAAGTTCACCGACCAGGGCGAGGTGCGGCTGGAGGTCTGGCCGCTGCTGCCCCTGCCCTCGGGCCGGGCGCGGCTGCTGTTCCTGGTCAGCGATACCGGCATCGGCATTCCGGACGACATGATCGGCAGGATCTGCAGCCCCTTCACCCAGGTCTCGGAGGACTACACCCGCTCCCACCAGGGCGCGGGCCTGGGGCTGTCCATCGTGCAGAACCTGGTGGCGGCCATGGGCGGCACGCTGGAGATCGACAGCCTGATGGGGCAGGGCACCAGGGTCTGCGTGGTGCTGCCCTTCCCCCTGCCCGGTCCGACCGGGACCGTGGCCGTTGCGGGCCGAGAGCGGGAACCCGCGCCGCAAGGCCGCCTGCGCCTGCTGCTGGCCGAGGACGACGAGGTCAGCCGCCTGAGCGGCAGGCTGCTGCTGGAGCGCATGGGCCATGAGGTGACCACCGTGGCCAACGGGGCCGAGGCCCTGGAGGCGCTGCGGGCTGCGCATTTCGACTGCGTGCTCATGGATGTGCAGATGCCGGTGATGAGCGGGCTGGAGGCCACCCGGCGAGTGCGCGGCGGCGAGTCCGGCGTGCTGAATCCGCGCATCCCGGTCATCGCCATGACCGCCTACGCCATGACCGGCGACCGCGAGCAGTTCCTGGCCGCGGGCATGGACGACTACGTGGCCAAGCCCGTGACCTCCGAGGAGCTTGCGCAGGTCATCGCCCGCACGCTGGAGCCGGGGAGCGCTGCGCCGGGGCGTTGACGGGCGCGCCGTCTTGACGCATGAGTACAGGTGAGGCCGAAGCTTGGCCAAACCTTGATCCGCATCCCACAGGAGGGCCGCCATGCCGCATACCCTGGTGCTCATCCGCCACGGCCAGAGCGTTTGGAACCTGGAGAACCGCTTCACCGGCTGGACCGACGTGGACCTTTCGGACCAGGGCGTGCGCGAGGCCGAGGAGGGCGCTCGGCTGCTGCGCGAGGGCGGCTTCGCCTTTGACCGCTGCCACACCTCCTATCTCAAGCGGGCCATCCGCACGCTCTGGATCGTGCTGGAGCGCATGGACCTGATGTGGCTGCCGGTGGAGACCTCCTGGCGGCTCAACGAGCGGCACTACGGCGCGCTGCAGGGCCTGAACAAGGCCGAGACCGCCAAGAAGTACAGCGACGAGCAGGTGTTCCAGTGGCGCCGCAGCTTCGACGTGCCGCCCCCGCCCCTGGACCCCTCCGACGAGCGCTTCCCCGGGCGCGACCCGCGCTACGCCGCGCTCTCCCAGGCCGACCTGCCCCGCGCCGAGAGCCTCAAGATCACCATCGACCGCGTCATGCCCTACTGGCACCAGGTGCTGGCCCCGCAGATCCGCTCCGGCCAGCGGCTGCTGGTGGCCGCGCATGGCAACTCCCTGCGCGGGCTGGTGAAGTACCTGGACGGCATGAGCGACGCGGACGTGGCCGAGCTGAACATCCCCACCGGCGTGCCGCTGGTGTATCGCCTGGACGACAACCTGAAGTCCCTGGGGCGCGAGTACCTGGGCGACCCCGAGGCCGTGGCCAAGGCCGCCAAGGCCGTGGCGGACCAGGCCAGGGCCAAGGGCTAGGGCCGGTGGCCAAGCGCGTTTCCAAGGCCCCGGAGCCCCTGGCCGGGGCCTTCGATATTTCCGGCTTCCGTACCGCACTCCTGGACTGGTTCGCGGAGCACGCCCGCGACCTGCCCTGGCGCAGGACGCTCGACCCCTATCAGGTCTGGGTCTCGGAGATCATGCTCCAGCAGACCCAGATGGACCGCGCCGTGGGCTTTTTTGAGCGCTTCACCGCGCGCTTCCCCGACCCGGCCAGCCTGGCCGCGGCCAGCGAGGACGAGGTGCTCAAGCTCTGGGAGGGCCTGGGCTACTATTCCCGCGCCAGGAATCTCCAAAAGGCGGCGCGGCGCATCGTGGAGCGCCACGGCGGCGTGTTCCCGCGCGGGTTCGAGGAGGTTCGCGCCCTGCCCGGCGTGGGGCCGTACACCGCCGGGGCCGTCATGAGCGTGGCCTTTGATGAGCCGCGCCCGGCCGTGGACGCCAACGTGGAGCGCGTGCTCTCCCGCGTGCTGGACATCGCCGAGCCGCTGGCCAAGCCCGATGTGAAGCGCCGCATCCTGGCCGCCGCCTGGGAACTCACCCCTCCCGAGGGCGGCAGGGCCTTCAGCCAGGCCATGATGGAACTGGGCGCGCTGGTCTGCGGACCCCGGCGGGCGGACTGCGCCGCCTGTCCCGTGGCCGCCCACTGCCTAGCGCGCGCTCGCGGCACCGTGGCGGATCGCCCGGCTCCCAAGCCCAAGGTCGAACTCGTGCGCATCCACATGGCCACGGGCGTGCTGGTGCACCAGGGCCGGGTGCTGGTGCAGAAGCGCAGGCCCGGCGACGTCTGGCCCGGGCTGTGGGAGTTTCCCGGCGGCTGCCTGGAGGAGGGCGAGAGCCCGGAGCAGGCGCTGGTGCGCGAGTTCCGCGAGGAGACCGAGCTGGCCGTGGAGCCGGTGGGCCGCATCGCGGTGGTGCGCTACGGCTACACCAGGTACCGCGTGACCATGCACGGGTTCTTCTGCCGCCCCGCGCCGGGCCAGGACGCGCACGCCTTCCGCCTGCACGAGGCCACCGAGGGCCGCTACGCCCGGCTGGAGGAGCTGGCGGGCCTGGCCTTCCCCTCGGGCCATGCCAGGCTTCTGGCGCTCACGCGCTCGGACCTGCGCCTGGAGGCGCTGCTGGCCGGATAGGGCGCATCCATCCCAGAAAAATCACACCCTTTTTTCGACTTGGCCCGCTCCATGCTTACTGGGGGTCAGAATACCCTGCCGGGGTCAAATTCCCGGCGGCGGAGGGGACCATGTCGAACCAGACGAACACCATCGCCGAGGCGTTGCGCATGCTGGGGCAGCCGCAGGCTGCGGGCCAAACCGGCCAAATCGGCCTGGCGGGCCAACAGCCCGGCCGCGCCGCAAAACCGGTGGACCCCAAGGCCCTGGCCTTCCAGGCCGAGATGCAGATGGCCCGGCAGGCCATGGCCGTGGGCGGCGAGCCCGGAACCCAGGAGAGCTCCTCCTTCGGCGCGGACATGGGCATGTTCTCGGACATGATGCTCATGGACGCCCTGTCCACCATCCAGCGCCTGACAGGCGAGGGAGCGCCCCAGCAGCCCCGGCAGAATGCCGCGCCCGCGCCCGTGGGCGAGGCGGAGCTGGCCAGGTCGCTGACCCGCAACCCTTCGGCGGCGGGGAGCGAGGGCCTGGGCGCGCTGGCCGCCAAGTTCGAGTCCGGCGAAAAGGGAGTTGAGGCCATCGGCTTCGACCGCACCGGCGGCACCAGCTACGGCAAGTTCCAGATTTCGTCGCGCGCCGGAACCATGGGCCGGTTCCTGGACTTCCTGGCCGAGCGCGAGCCTTCCTGGGCGGCGCGGCTGCGCGCCAGCGGCCCGGCCAACACCGGCTCCGCCAGGGGGCGCATGCCCGCCGAGTGGGTGAAGATCGCCCACGAGGACGCGGCCAAGTTCGAGAAGCTCCAGCACGAATTCATCAAGAAGGACCACTACCAGCCCGCGCGCGAGAAGATCCTGGCGCAGACCGGGGTGGACCTGGACGCCGCCAGGCCCGCCCTGCGCGAGGCCCTGTTCAGCACCGCGGTGCAGCACGGCGCCAGCGGCGCGGCGCGCATCTTCAACGCCGCCATCGACAAGTTTTTGAAAAAGCCCGAGGCCGCGCAGGCCGCCGCGCCCGGAGTGAAGAGCTTCGAGCAGGCGCTGGTCAGCGAGGTGTACTCGCGCCGGGGCGACCAGTTCGGCGGCTCCACCGCCGCGGTGCGCAGCAGCGTGCGCGGCCGTCTCAAGCAGGAGAAGGACATGGTGCTGGCCATGCTGGACCGGAAGGGCGTGGACCGGCTGGCCTAGCCGAATCATTGGGATACCTGGCTGGCGCGATCTGGGGAGACCGCGCCAAGGCCGAGACATGGGGGCGTGGCCGCATTGGCCGCGCCCTTTGCCTTTGCTACGGGGCGCTCTGCACCGCCTGGCGCGGGGTGGCCCCGAACTCCTTGCGGAAGGCCGCGATGAAGGCCGAGGTGGAGGTGTAGCCGCAGTCCAGCGCCACCGCCGTGACGCTCCGGCCCGCCTCCAGCCCGTCCAGCGCGCCCAAAAGTCGCAGCCTGCGCCGCCAGGCCCGGAAGGACAGCCCGGTGTCGCGCAGGAACAGCCGCGTCATGGTGCGGCCGGACATGCCCGCCGGAGCGGCCAGCTCCTCCAGCGTGCGCGGGTCGTCCGGGGCGTGCTCCAGTTCGGCCACCACCCTGGCCAGGCGCTCGTCGCGCGGCAGCGGCAGGGAGAAGCGCACCTCCGGCAGCGCCCCCAGGCGGTCCAGCAGCACTTCCACCAGCCGCCCGTCCGGGCCGGATTCGTCGTACAGCGCGTCCAGGGCCGTCACCGCGCGGATGAGCTCGCGCGCCAGCGGCGTCACCGAGAGCACGCGGCAGGCGTCGGCCTGGATGCTTCCCTTCCAGCGCGCCGGGTCGATGTACAGTCCGCGCATTTTGGTGCGCTCCACCGTGACCACGGAATGGGGCAGGCCCGGCGGCACCAGGATGGCGCGCTGGGGCGGGGCCAGGTAGCTGCCGGAGCGCGTGCGCACGCCCAGCACCCCGCGCGTGGCCCAGGAGAGCTGGAGCCAGGGGTGGCTGTGCTCGCGCACCCAGGAGGGCCGGGGCAGTTCCTCCACGCGGGCGAACACGGGCCGGGGCAGTTGGTCCAGGTCAGGCAGGATGCGTTCCATGCTTTGTCCGTTTCGCGCTATATGTTGTCATTTTGCCGATAGACCGCAGGCCTGGTTTCGCCGTACCGGTTTTCGGCAAGCTGTGCAACGATTCAACACCAAGGAGGGCACCCCATGCTCGCAAGGCGTCTCAAGGCCATCGCGCGCGACTGGTTCCTCGTGGGCATGATCAGCGCCGTGGTGCTGGCCACCCTGTTCCCGGACTTCGGCCGCAGCGGCGGCACCATGCGCGCCGACGTGGCCGCCGACGTGGGCATCTTCCTGGTGTTCCTGTTCCACGGCATCGGGCTTTCCACCGACAGCCTGAAGCAGGGCGTCTCGCGCTGGAAGCTGCACCTCATGGTGCAGACCATGACCTTCGTCATGTTCCCCATCCTCTGGCTGGCGCTGAACAGCGTGTTCGAGAGCGTGATTCCGCCCTACCTGATGCTGGGCTTTCTGTACCTGTGCGCGCTGCCCTCCACCATCTCCTCGTCGGTGGCCATGACGGCCATCGGCAAGGGCAACGTGCCCGGGGCCATCTTCAACGCCACGCTCTCCAGCCTGCTGGGCATCTTCCTGACGCCGCTCATCATCAGCCTGGCCATGCAGGGCGGCGGCGGGGCGGAGGGCCTGTCGCTCCTCGACGCCATGCTCAAGATCGCCAAGCTGCTGCTGCTGCCCTTCGTGCTGGGCCAGGTGCTGCGCCGCTTCATCGGCGTGTGGTTCAGCCGCTACAAGAAGTACATCAACAACTTCGACAAGGGCGTCATCCTCATGCTGGTGTACGCCTCGTTCTGCGACTCGGTGAAGGCGGGCCTGTGGACCAACTACGGCCTGGGCACCATCGCGCTGACCATGCTGGGGGCAGGGGGCATCCTGATGGTCGTGCTGGCCATCACCACCTTCTCGGCCAAGCGGCTGGGCTTCGACAAGGAGGACGAGATCGCGGCGGTGTTCTGCGGATCGAAGAAGACACTGGCCTCGGGAGTGCCCATGGCCAAGCTGCTCTTCGGCATGCATCCCGGTCTGGGCCTCATCGTGCTGCCCATCATGTTCTACCACCAGCTCCAGCTCTTCGGCTGCTCCATCCTGGCGGAGCGCTATGCCCGCAGGCTTGAGCCCGTGCCCGTCCGGGCGGAGTAGGGGCCCGTTGCGAAAAGCGCCGTTTCTGGCTTGGGCCGCATCCCCCCTCGCCGGGGAACAAGCACCATCCTTTGGAAACAGGCCCGGCGAAAGGCTAGCGCCGCGTGCGGCCCTTCGGAGCCTTGCCGGAATTGCCTGCCCGTCCTGATGAGGGAGGGGTGCAGGGGCGTCCGTCCTGCGGCGTAGCCGCATGCAGGGCCAGGCGCTCCTCCAGCCCCGCCGCCGCCTCGCCCAGGTCCACGCGCAGAACACGCTCCACCTCGTCCACGGCCACGCTGCCGATGGCCGCGCCCTTGATCTTGCGCACGTCCTTGACCTTGGCCAGCAGCACGTCGGCGCGGCTGTCGTCCTTGCGCCAGCTCCTCAGCGCGCAGAGCGTGGCGGCCTCCATGAGGCTTTGCTCCGGCACGTCCTGGTCCGGGTGGTCGCGCCGCAGGATGACGTGGGCGCTGGGCCCGCCCGCCACGTGCAGCCAGTAGTCGAAGGGGCTGGCGGCCTTGGAGAGGATGTCGTGGTTGGCCTGCTGGCTCTTGCCGCGCACGGCCGTGAAGCCGTCCGAGGTGCGGAACAGGGCCACGGCCAGGCCCTGGTAGCGCTTGGGCAGAAGTTCGGCCTGGGGTGCGGGCTTCGGAGTGTCCGCCGACGCTTGGCGCGCCGGAACCACGGGCGACTCGGCCAGCTCCTCGCGCAGGCCCGAGGCGCGCCGCCTGGCGTGCTCCAGCCCGCGCCTGCCCTTGGCCGCCAGCTTGAACAGCCGGGCCATGTTCTCGGATGGGCTTAGGCGCGGATCGAGCGGCACCTCCACCGGCCCCTTCGTGGGATGCTCCAGGGTCATGGACTCGGCCTTGGGCGTCTGCCCGAGCCCCGAGAGCGCGGCCTGCAGGGCCTCGGCGGCGGTGGACAGCGCGGCCAGCCGGGCGTGGCGGTCCTGGTCGTCGGCCAGCAGCTTCAGCCTGCGGCGCAGGCGCTTCTCCTCGGCCTGGGCCTGCTCCAGCGCCTCCTTCTGCTCCAGCCGGGCCAGCTGCGGAAACAGCGTGCGCAGGCCGTGGGCCGTGGCGGCCTCCCCGGCGCTGGGGAACGTCTCCGTGCCGGGCAGGCCCTCGTCCCAGGCCAGGGGCGGGCGGTCGCCGGGGGCCAGGAAAAGCGGCCCGCAAGGCGAGTCCTCCGGCCGGGCCAGCGCGTCCAGCAGGGCCTGGGCCTCGGCTGGGCTCTTTTCGTGCAGGGCCGCCAGCCTGCGGCGCAGAAGCGGGGTGAGCTGCGGGAACTCGCGCCAGATCTCCGGCTCGGCCAGGATGCGCGCGAGCGGGGGCCAGGCGGCCTCCGGGACCTCCGGGAAGTCCTCGGCCAGGATGAGGCCCTCGCGCAGGTCCAGCACCAGCCAGCGCCCGGCGGCGGGCACCTCGCGCGGGTTGAGCTCGAAGGCCAGGCGCAGGTTCGGCCAGTCCGCGCGGGCGCGGAGCAGGCGGCGGCCCTGGGCGCGCTTGCGCAGCCACATGACGCGGGCCGGTGCGGTGAGCGGGTTGGCCGGGCGCTCCGGCGAGACAAAGAGAAGGCCCGCCGTTTTGGCGGGCCTGAAGATCAGGATGAGCTTGCCGCTGCCGGGGCCTTGGGGCGAAAAGGTCAGCGCCAGGACGCCCTCGGCGGGGCCATGGATCTTTTCGATGCGGCGTCCGGTGAGCGCCGCGCCCAGCTCGCGGGCCAGGCGGCGGAAGAAACTGGCTTCCATCCGCGGTCCTCCCGGCGTCGGGCCGATTGCTGCGGGCTAGTCGCCCCGCACCATCTCGTCTTCTTCCTGTTTGCTCTTGCAGTTGATGCACAGGGTGGTCATGGGCCGGGCCTTGAGGCGCGGCACTCCGATCTCCTCCCCGCACTCCACGCATAGGCCGAACTCGCCGTCCTCGATGCGCGTGAGAGCCTGCTGGATCTTCTTGATGAGCTTGCGCTCGCGGTCGCGCAGGCGCAGGGTGAAAGCCCGGTCGGACTCCGCGGTGGCGCGGTCGGCCGGGTCGGCGTATACCTCGACGGTCTCGGTCATGTCGTCGATGGTGGCCTGTCCCTGCTGGAGGATCTCCTCCAACATGGAATTCAGCATGTCTCGGAAGAACTGGATGTCTTTCGCTTCCATGAAGAATCTCCTGGGTGAGAGGCCGTCCCCGGGGGCCGACGGTCCTCGCCGAATAGAAACAGAACGGGCCAGATAAACCAAAAATGGTCGGGTTGTAAAGAGGTCAATAGGCCGCGCCCCGCAAGACCTCGCGGAGGGCGCCCGGCGACCGGGGCTGGCGGGCGGATGCTCACGGGGGGAAAGCCGGTTTTGGGCCAAAAGCGGAACGTTTGCGCTGGGCTGCAAAAAATGCTGCACCCGATGCTTGACACCGGGCGGGGTCGCGGGTAGAAGGTGTCTCCCTTTGAGCGGGAATAACTCAGCGGTAGAGTGCAACCTTGCCAAGGTTGAAGTCGCGGGTTCAAATCCCGTTTCCCGCTCCAAAGGAAAACGGCGGCATAGACAAGTGGTAAGGCAGAGGTCAGCAAAACCTCCATCCTCCGGTTCAAATCCGGATGCCGCCTCCACGAGCGGGAATAACTCAGCGGTAGAGTGCAACCTTGCCAAGGTTGAAGTCGCGGGTTCAAATCCCGTTTCCCGCTCCAAAGAACGAACAAGGCCGACCCCGGTGACGGAGTCGGCCTTTTCGTTTGCCCGCGCCCGGCGCGCTGCGGCGCTAGAAGCGGTTGTGGTGCACCAGCTCGGCCTTGTAGCGGTCCTCGCGGCCCTTGGTCTCCGCCGGGTGGCCGATGGGGATGAACGAGTGCGGCACCACCCCGGCGGGGCAGCGGAACAGCGCGGCGAAGGCCTCCTCGCGGTCCTTCATGGGGTGGATTCCCGTCCACACCGCGCCCAGGCCCAGGTCGTGGGCGGCCAGCAGCAGGTTCTGCACCGCGGCGGAGCAGTCCACCACCCAGTAGCCGGGATATTTTTCCACCCGCGTGTCGCCGCAGACCAGGATGCCCAGCGGGGCCTTGGCCGCCATCTTGATGTAGGGGTGCATGGTGGCTACCTTGGCCAGGATGTCCGGCTCGCTGACCACCACGAAGCGCCAGGGCTGGGCGTTGCCCGCGCTGGGGGCGGCCATGGCCGCGCGCAGCAGCACCTCCACCTGCTCCGGCGTCACGGGCTGGTCGGTGTACTTGCGGATGCTGCGGCGAGCGTGGATGGCGTCCAGGGTGTTCATGGCGGTCTCCTTATACTGATGGTTACGGGGCTGCCACGGGGTGCGTGCGGCCCCGCTCGTCGAACCAGGCCAGCAGACGGCCGGCGGCGTCTTCCACGACGGTGAGCTCGGAGAACACGGGCCTGTGCCCGGAAAGGGCCGAGAGCACCGGCCCGGTGTTGAGGAACAGCGCGTCCACGTAGCGTACGGCCCGGCCTCCGGCGGGGACGGGCAGGGCTCCGTCCTGCAGGCTGGCCTGCGGAATGACCGGCGGGCCGAGGTAGCTGGCCGGATGCCCGGCGAACCAGGCGTAGGTGCCGAAGATGCTGGCGCTGCGGCCCAGCTCGGCCAGTTCCTGGCGCGGCACCTGGCGCAGCGTGACGGACGGGTGGGGCCGGGCGACGTCGGGCAGCTCGGCGGTGGTGACGGTGAGCTCCCCGCCGCGGCGCACCACGATCTTCCAGTACCAGGGCGACAGGGCGTCCGGGATGGCCGTGACCTCGTCGAAGGAGGCCAGGCGCCTGGTGAGCAGGGCCTCGTAGCGGTGCTGCACGTTCAGGCGCAGGGCGTTGCAGGCCAGCGGGTAGCATACCAGCAGCGCCAGCCCGGCCAGCGCGTAGGCCCGGCGGCTGGCCCCGGAGGGCGCGGGGAGCTGGCGGCCCAGCAGCAGGCAGGCATAGAGCGCCACGGTGAAGGCCGGGTCCACCACGAACACGCCCTCGATGCTCAGGCGCGCGTTGGAGAAGGGCAGCAGCACCTGGGTGCCGAAGGCCGTCACCACGTCCAGGAAGATGTGCGTGGCCAGGGCCAGGGCCGCGGCTGTCCAGGCCCGCGCCAGCGTGAGCCGCGCGCCCATTTTCCTGGCCGCCCAGGCCAGCAGCAGGGCGAACACAGGCAGGAAGAACACGGAGTGCGTGATGCCCCGGTGGTGGAGCAGGTAGCTCTCCAGGCTGAAGTAGCGGCTCAGGATGTCCACGTCCGGTATGGTCGCCGCCACGCCGCAGAGCAGCGACAGCGGCCTGCGCCGTTTGGGATCGGGCTCCAGGGCCTGGGCGGTCAGCAGACCGGCGGCAAGGTGGGTGACGGGTTCCATACCTGTAAGTCTAACGCAGCCAGCGCCGAAAGCAAGGGCAGGCGGCCCCAAACCCCGCGCAGGTGTTGACCTTCGGCGCGATGGCGGGTAGTTTCCGCCCAGCCGGGCCACCTGCGCAGTGCGTAGCGGGCGGGCAGTCGCTTCCAAAATTTGTGAGGAATCATGCGCAAACCGTCCATCGGCCTGAGCCTTGAGGGCCTGCCGAGCATCGGCCTGACCGCCTTCGCCACCCTGGTCTTCGCGGCCATGGGCTGGTGGCTCCTGGCCCTGATCCTGCTTGTCGTCACCTGCCTGGTGGTGAATTTCTTCCGCGATCCCGAGCGCGTGGCCCCCGAGGACGTGGACGCCGTGGTGTCGCCCGCCGACGGCCGCGTGGTCAAGGTGGACTTCGCCCCGGACCCGGTTTCCGGCCAGGTGCGCCAGGTGGTCTGCATCTTCATGAACGTCTTCGACGTGCACGTGAACCGCGCGCCCGTGGAGGGCAGCGTGGAGCTCATCCGCTACATCCCCGGCAAGTTCTTCAACGCCAGCCTGGACAAGGCCAGCACCGACAACGAGCGCAACATCGTGGTCATGGGCCGCGGGGCCGACCGCTTCACCATGGTGCAGATCGCTGGGCTCATCGCCCGCCGCATCGTGTGCTGGGCCGAGGCCGGGGACATCCTGCGCCGGGGCGAGCGCTTCGGTCTGATCAAGTTCGGGTCCAGGGTTGACCTCTACCTGCCCGATGGCTATGCTGTGAAGGTCTATGTGGGCGAAACCGTCCGCGCGGGCGAGACGGCCATCGCCGTCCGCAAGTAGCGCGGACAACTGAAGCCCGGAGAAAACATGGCCAAGGACAAGCCGCTTCCGCGACACAAGGGCGTGTACATCCTGCCCAACCTGTTCACCACCGCGAGCCTCTTTCTGGGGTTCATGGGGATGATCTGGGCCATTGAGGGGCAGTTCGAGTACACGGCCCTGTGCATCCTGGGCTCCTGCCTGTTCGACGGGCTGGACGGAAAGGTCGCGCGCTTGACCAACACCACCAGCGAGTTCGGCGTGCAGTTCGACTCCCTGGCCGACCTGGTGGCCTTCGGCGCCACCCCGGCGCTGACCATGTACCTCTGGCAGTTGCACAGCTACGGCAACCTGGGCCTCATGGCCTCGTTCCTGCTCGTGGCCTGCGGCGCGCTCCGGCTCGCGCGGTTCAACGTGCAGGCCGCCGTCACCAGCAAGAAATTCTTCGTGGGCCTGCCCATTCCGGCCCAGGCCAGCACGCTGGCCACGCTCATCCTGTTCGCCCCGCACCTGCCGCCGGCCTGGATCTCCGAGGTTCTGCCCCCGGTGACGCTGGTGCTGGTGTACGCGCTGTCCTTCCTCATGGTCAGCACCATGCGCTACGCCTCGTTCAAGGAGTACGGCTTCATCAAGGCCCACCCCTTCAGCTCCATGGTCACGGTCATCCTGCTCTTCGTCCTCGTGGCCTCGCGCCCGAAGATGCTGGGCTTCGTCTTCTTCCTGGGCTACATCCTTTCCGGCCCGCTCTACACCCTGTTCATCCTCTCCCCTCGCGGGTCCAAGCTGCTACGAGAGTCCCAGCAGAAGGAACCCTCGTAAGGCCCACGCTTCCCACGACCAGTCTCATTTCCGGCCTTGAGGGGGATTCCCTCTCCTGGGACGTCATCCGTTGGCGGGCGCTTGCCCGCCTTCGTCGTTTCCCGTTTCTTGCCAGCCAAACACGAACCAGATACGCTCAAAAATCATAGGAGGACTCCATGTCGGACCGCGTCTACATCTTCGACACCACCTTGCGCGACGGAGAGCAGTCCCCCGGCGCCACCATGAACCAGGAGGAGAAGGTCAGCCTCGCCAAACAGCTCGAAACCCTGGGCGTGGACATCATCGAGGCCGGTTTCCCGGCCGCCAGCCAGGGCGATTTCGAGGCCGTGCAGGCCATCGCCCGCAGCGTCAAGACCATCAAGGTCGCGGCCCTGTGCCGCGCGCTGGACCGCGACATCGAGCGCGGCTGGGAGGCCATCAAGGACGCCGCCCACCCGCGCATCCACACCTTCCTGGCCACCAGCGAGATCCACATGGTGCACAAGCTGCGCAAAACGCGCGAGCAGGTGCTGCAAATGGCCGAGGCCGCTGTGAAGAAGGCCGTGAGCCTGTGCCCGGACGTGGAATTCTCCGCCGAGGACGCCTCGCGCTCGGACTGGGACTTCCTGGCCACGGTCTGCGAGACCGTCATCCGCGCCGGGGCCAAGACCGTCAACATCCCCGACACCGTGGGCTACGCCCAGCCCTTCGAGTTCGGCGAGCTCATCGCCTACCTGCTCAAGAAAGTGCCCAACGCTGGGGACGCCGTGTTCAGCGTGCACTGCCACAACGACCTGGGCCTGGCCGTGGCCAACTCGCTTTCGGCCATCCGGGCCGGGGCGCGCCAGGCCGAGGTCACGCTCTGCGGCATCGGCGAGCGCGCGGGCAACGCCAGCCTCGAAGAGCTGGTCATGGCCCTGCACACCCGGCACGAACTGTACAAGGTGGACTGCGGGGTGAAGACCAAGCAGCTCTACCCCTCCTGCCGCCGCCTCTCGCAGATCATCGGCCAGCCCATTCCGCCGTACAAGGCCATCGTGGGCCCCAACGCCTTCGCGCACGAGTCCGGCATCCACCAGGACGGCGTGCTCAAGAACCCGCTGACCTACGAGATCATGACCCCCGAGAGCGTGGGCCGCTCCGGCACGGACATGGTCATCGGCAAGCATTCCGGCAGCCACGCCATCAAGTCCAAGCTGGCCGAGCTGGGCTACACCCTGGACGACCAGCAGCTGGCCGTGGTCTTCGCCGCGGTGAAGGAACTGGCGGACAAGAAGGAGCGCATCTTTGACGAGGACGTGGAAGCCCTCGTGCTGGAGATGGTCTACCGCCGCCGCGACAAGTATCGCCTGAAGGACATGAGCGTGTTTTCCGGCACGGGCGGGGTGCCCCCGCACGCCGCGCTGGTGCTCGACATCATGGACGGCGAGAGCATCGTTGAGGAGAAGCGCTGCTCCTCCTTCGGCGAAGGGCCCATCGACGCCCTGTTCGCCTGCATCGGCTCCATCGTGGGCTACCAGCCCGCCCTGGACCGCTTCCAGATCAACGCCGTCACCGGGGGCACGGACGCCCAGGCCACGGTGATGGTGCGCATACAGCACGATGGCAAGAAAAGCGTGGGCCGCGGCACCAACGAGGACATCCTCGTGGCCAGCGCCATGGCTTTCCTCAACGCACTGAACCGTTTGGAGAAAATGAGAGAGGAGAAGGTCGAATGTCCCACACTTTAGCCGAAAAAATCCTGCAGGCCCACACCGACGACGAAATCTCCGGCGCCGGGCAGATCGTGAACTGCCGCACCACCCTGGTGCTGGCCAACGACATCACCGCGCCGCTGGCCATCAAATCCTTCAAGGGCATGGGCGCGGCCAAGGTGTTCGACAAGGACAAGGTGGCGCTGGTGTGCGACCACTTCACCCCCAACAAGGACATCGACAGCGCCGAGCAGGTCAAGGTGGTGCGCGACTTCGCCCGCGAGATGGGCATCACGCACTACTACGAGGGCGGCGACGTGGGCGTGGAGCACGCCCTGCTGCCCGAGCTGGGCCTGGTCGGCCCCGGCGACATCGTCGTGGGCGCGGACAGCCACACCTGCACCTACGGCGGCCTGGGCGCCTTCGCCACGGGCATGGGCAGCACGGACATCGCCGGGGCCATGGCCCTGGGCGAGACCTGGTTCAAGGTGCCGCCCACCATCCGCGTGGAGTTCACCGGCACGCTCGACCCCTTCGTGGGCGGCAAGGACCTCATCCTGCACCTCATCGGGCGCATCGGCGTGTCCGGCGCGCTCTACCGCGCCCTGGAGTTCGGCGGCAAGGTCATCGACGACCTGTCCATCGAGGGCCGCATGACCATGGCCAACATGGCCATCGAGGCGGGCGGCAAGGCCGGGCTGTTCCCGGCGGACGCCAAGACCCTGGCCTACTGCAAGGCCGCGGGCCGCAGCGGCGACCGCGAGCTCAAGGCCGATCCCGGCGCGGTGTACGAGCAGGAGCTTTCGCTCTCCGTCACCGGCATGCAGCCCCAGGTGGCCTGCCCGCACCTGCCCGACAACGTCAAGGGCGTGGACGAGGTCAAGGGCGTGAGCGTGGACCAGGCGGTCATCGGCTCCTGCACCAACGGCCGCATCGAGGACCTGCGCGAGGCCGCGGCCATCCTCAAGGGCCGCAAGGTCAGCAAGCGCGTGCGCCTCATCGTGCTGCCCGCCACCCCGAAAATCTGGCGCCAGGCCATGGACGAGGGCCTGTTCGCCACCTTCCTGGACGCCGGGGCCGTGGTGGGCCCGCCCACCTGCGGGCCCTGCCTGGGCGGCCACATGGGCATCCTGGCCGGGGGCGAGCGCTGCATCGCCCCCACCAACCGCAACTTCCGCGGCCGCATGGGCAGCCTGGAGAGCGAGGTCTACCTCGCCAGCCCGTCCGTGGCCGCCGCCAGCGCCATCGCCGGCGAGATCATCAACCCGGCCAAGCTCTAGGAGGTCGAGAACATATGCTGGTCAACGGAAAAGCGCATAAGGTCGGAGCGCACATCGACACCGACGCCATCATCCCCGCCCGCTTCCTGGTCACCACCGATTCCGAGGTGCTGGGAGCCAACTGCATGGAGGGCCTGGAGCCCGGCTGGGTCAAGCGGGTGAACAAGAACGACATCATGGTGGCCGGGGAGAACTTCGGCTGCGGCTCGTCCCGCGAGCACGCCCCCATCGCCATCCTGGGCGCGGGCATGCCCGTGGTGGTGGCCAAGAGCTTCGCGCGCATCTTCTACCGCAACGGGTTCAACATGGGCCTGGTGCTGCTGGAGGTGGGCGACGACGTGGACAAGATCCACGACGGCGACGAGTTGGAGGTGGACACCGAGGCCGGGCGCATCCACAACCGCACCACCGGCGCGGAGATCATCTGCGCCAAGGTTCCGCCCTCCATGCAGGAGCTGCTCGACGCCGGTGGCCTGGTGCCCTACGTCAAGAAGCGCCTGGCGGACAGGGCGTAGGGGGGCGTGGACATGAAAATCTGCGTCATGCCCGGAGACGGCATCGGCAAGGAGATCGTGGCCCAGGCCCTGCGGGTGCTGGACAAGGTCGGCACGAAGTTCGGCAAGCGCTTCGAGACGACGGAAGCGCTCATCGGCGGCGTGGCCATCGACGCCACCGGCGGGCCGCTGCCTGCGGAGACCGTGGCCCTGTGCAAGGCGTCCGACGCCGTGCTCCTGGGCGCTGTGGGCGGGCCGAAATGGGATACGATAGACCCGGCCATCCGGCCCGAACGCGGTCTGCTGGGCATCCGCAAGGAGCTGGGGCTGTTCGCCAACCTGCGCCCGGCCAGCCTGTTCCCGGAGCTGAAGCACGCCTGCTACCTCCGGCCGGACATCGTGGAGAAGGGCATCGACCTCTTGGTGGTGCGCGAGCTCACCGGCGGGGCCTACTTCGGCACGCCCAAGGGCGTGGAAGTGCGCGACGGCGAGCGCGTGGGCTTCAACAACATGATCTACGCCGAGCATGAGGTGCGCCGCATCGCCAAGGTGGGCTTCGAGGCCGCGCGCAAGCGCCGCAAGAAGCTCTGCAGCGTGGACAAGGCCAACGTGCTGGACGTCTCCCGCCTGTGGCGCGAGATCGTGCTTGAGGTGGCCAGGGACTATCCGGACGTGGAGCTTTCCCACATGTACGTGGACAACGCGGCCATGCAGCTGGTGCGCGATCCCTCGCAGTTCGACGTCATCGTCACCGAGAACCTCTTCGGCGACATCCTGTCGGACGAGGCCAGCGTCATCACCGGGTCCATCGGCATGCTGCCCTCGGCCAGCGTGGGCGCGGGCAACCCCGGCCTCTTCGAGCCCATCCACGGCTCGGCCCCGGACATCGCGGGCCAGGACAAGGCCAATCCGCTGGCGACGATCCTGTCCGTGGCCATGCTGCTGCGCTACTCCAGCGCGGACATGACCGCCGAGGCCGACTGCATCGAGCAGGCCGTGCAGAAGACCCTGCAGCAGGGCTACCGCACCGGCGACATCCGCGAGCAGGGCTGCAAATTGGTTGGCTGTGTCGCCATGGGGGACGCCGTTCTGGCAAACATTTAGGGGCTGCCCCGAAACGCGTCTTTTGCCCCCTGGGCTTCGTCACGAGGCGACCGTGGTCCAGGGCTGTACTGCAAGAGTACTATCCCTGGCCCTCGGTCGCCTCCTTCCTAGCCAGGGAACAAAATTCGTCGTTTGGGGGCAGCCCCGTGCCGTCCCTCGACGTCAGCGATGTGAAAACCCAAGCGGGGGGCCGGAATTCCGGTCCCCCGTTTTTGTTTACCAGGCAAAGGGCGGCTTTTCGTTGAACTCGAACAGGTAGGGGAAGGAGGGCGGCGGGGTCGGCTCGGCGCGGTCCACGGCCAGCAGGAACTTGGGGTTCACCACCTTGAGCGAGGGGCCCTCGCCCTTGGATACGGCCCCCAGCGCGGCCTTGCCCTTGTCGTCCAGGGGCTGCAGGCTGCCGTAGACCTCCAGCCACTGGCCGGGCTCCGCGTTTTCCAGGCCCGTGGCCAGGAAACCCAGCTGCATGCTGTCGGCCAGGCAGCAGACCACGGCGGTGCGCGTGGCCAGGCCCAGGCCGTGTTTCACCAGCGCGGGTTCGCTGCCGGTCTGGATGCGCAGGGCCACGTGCCGGGGGTAGTCCGTGCGGCCCTTGTCCACCATGATGTACAGCTCCGCCAGGTTCAGGCGCGTGTAGCGCACGCCGCCGCGCTCCACCTCGGGCTCGGCCGGGATGTCCGGCTCCATCTGCGGCAGGGCCTGGGGCGATTCCTGCGGGGTGAAGGCCCCGGCGGGCGGGGCCTGGGTGGCCTGCTCCCAGGCATAGAGCGCCAGCGAGAGGAAGCCCAGCAGCACCGCCTGGCGGACCAGCCGACCCGCTGTGGCCCGGCCCGGCCTGGGCCGCAGCAGCGGAACCAAGCCCACCAGCGCCAGGGTCACGCCGCAGCCCAGGGTGAGCGGCTTGAAGCGCGGGTTGAGGAAGTACCAGTAGTGCTGCGAGAGCGCCAGCGCGGCCATGAGTCCGCCGAAGGCCATGAGGCACAGGCCCTCCATCCTGTCCTGGATCGTGTCGCGCAGGCTCATGGCAGCACCCCGGTCAGGCCCAGCGCGGCGCTCAGGATGAAGATCATCAGCGCGGGCACGCAGATCACCGCCAGGGCCACCCGCCGCTTGAACACCGACAGGAAGGCCGGGATGAGCTTGAGGTCGAGCATGGGGCCCAGCACCAGGAAGGAGAGCAGCGCGGCGGGCGGAAACATGGACAGGCTGGCGGCCACGAAGGCGTCGGCCTCGGAGCATACCGAGAGCAGCACGGCCAGCAGCATCATGGCCGCGATGGCGGGCAGCAGGCTGCCGGACACCAGCGCCAGCAGGCCCTGGGGCAGCAGCGTCTTGAACAGCCCGGCGGCGCAGGCCCCCAGGATCAGGTAGCGGCCCATGTCCAGGAATTCCTGGGCGGTGTGGCGCAGCACGTCGAGAATTTTGGCGGGCAGCGAACCCGGGGCCTGCTGCGAATGGTCGTGGCCGCAGCCGCAGCCGCAGTCCGGCCCGTGGTCATGCCCGTGGTCATGCCCGGGAGCCATGTCCAGGGTGGGGCGCAGCAGCTCCAAGCCGTTTGTGGAGGCCAGCGCCCAGCCCAGCGCGGCCGCCGGAACAAGGGCCAGGCCCACGCGCAGCGCGGCCATGGTCCAGTCGCCCTGGAAGGCCACCACCGTGGAGGCCACGGACACCGGGTTCACCACCGGCGCGGCCAGCAGGAAGGGAATGGCCGTGGCGGCGGGCACGCCCTTCTTCAGCAGTCGGCGCACCACCGGCACCACCCCGCACTCGCAGGTGGGCAGGATGACGCCCGCCAGGCAGCCCAGGGCGATCTGCACCGCCACCGGGCGACGGCCCAGGCGTTCCAGCGCGCCATCGCCCACGAAAACCGCCAGGATGGAGGACAGCAGCGACCCCAGGAGCAGGAAGGGCGCGGCCTCCAGCACGATGGAGGTGACGATGGCGGAAAACGGCGCGGCGAAGCTGGTCAGGGCGGTCATGTCCATGCGAAGTCCTTGACACGGGGTGCAACTCTGTTGCATCAGGTGTGCAACAAAGTTGCATGACGGCGGTTTAGCCGAATCCAGGAGCACCCGCAATGAAAAAGATGACGACACTGATTCTGGCGCTGGTTCTGGCCATGAGTTTCGCCGCCCAGGCCCAGGCCGCGCCCCTGCAGGTGGCCGTGGGCGTGGCCCCGGTGGCCTATTTCGCCAAAAAGATAGGCGGCGCGCTCATCCAGGCCACGGTGCTGGTGCCCGGCGGGGCCGATGCCCACACCTACGAGCCCAAGCCCTCGCAGATGCGCGGCCTAGCCGCCTCGGCCCTGTACCTCTCCACGGGCCTGGAGTTCGAGGAGGCCTGGGAGAAGCGGCTGAAGTCCGCCAACCCCAGGCTGGCGTACGTGCATGTGGCCGAGGGCGTGAAGCGTCTGCCCATGCCGGAGGGCCATGAGGATCATGGCCACAAGCAGGCGGGCAAGGGCCGCCACGACGAGGCGGAGAGCGATCCGCACGTGTGGGTGGCCCCCAGTTCGGCCAGGATCATGGCCGCCAACATCGCCCGCGCCCTGGCGGGGGCCGATCCGGGCAACGCCAAGGCCTACGAGGCCAACCTGGCGGGCTTCCTGCGCGAGGTGGACGCCCTGGACGCCCAGTTGCGCGGCGTGTTCGCCGCCGCACCTGCCGACAAGCGCGGCTTCCTGGTGTTCCACCCGGCCTGGGGCTACCTGGCCAAGGACTACGGCCTGACCCAGCAGGCCATCGAGTTCGAGGGCAAGGAGCCCTCGCCCAGGCGGCTGGCCGCACTCATTTCCCAGGCCAAGGCCAAGGGCTACAAGGTGGTGTTCGTGCAGCCGCAGATGAGCCGCCGCACCGCCGAGACCATCGCCCAGGCCATCGGCGCCAGGATCGTGGTGGCCGATCCCCTGGCCGAGGACTGGGCCGGAAACCTGAAGGCCGTGGCCGAGGGCTTCCGCTCGGCGCTGAAGTAGGGGCCCGGCATGAACGCCAAGGATCATCTGGAGCGTTGCGGTCTGGCCTCCACGGCGCACCGCGAGCAGGTGGTGCGCGCCCTGGAGGCGGGCCACGGCCCGCTCACCCCGCAGGATCTGCTGGAGGGGCTGGGCGGCAGCATGAACCGTGTGACGCTCTACCGCATCCTGGACCTGCTGGTGGAGCACGGCGTGGCCCTGCGCCACAATGCCGGGGAGCGCGCCTTCCGCTACTGCCTGGCCCAACCTCTCGGACAGGGCGGCCCCATGGGCCATGCGCACTTCCAGTGCACCCGCTGCGGGCGCACCTCCTGCCTGGACGTCCCGGCCCTGAGCGTGGACCTCTCGCGCGTGTGCGCGGGCCTGCCCATGCGCGTGGAGAGCGCCGAATGCCGCCTCTCCGGCGTGTGCGAGGGCTGCCTTACGGCGTAGGCATCACTCATTGCATGAGAAAGGCCCGGCCTGGAGCATCACTCCGGGCCGGGCCTTTTGTGCGTGATTTGGCTCGCCTACACGTTGACCTTGTAGCCCAGGTCCAGCAGGTCGGCGCGCTGGCCGCCGCGGATGCCGAAGTTCACGCGCGGCTGCTCGATGAGCCGGATGAACACGTCGGTCTTGGCCACGCCCAGCTTTTCCAGGGCCTCCACGATGGCCTGGTAGATGGCCCCCTTGGTCTCCGGGGTGCGGCCCTCGAACAGCGCGATCTCGATGAGCGTGAAGGCGTCGGACTTGTCCGGCGGCAGCAGCCACTCGTCCCGGGCGTGCTCGGCCAGGCGGATGTAGCGGTCCGCCGGGGGCAGCTTCAGCGAAGAGGCGATGGCTCCCTGGATCGCCTCCAGCAGGGCCTGCTTCTGCTCGCTGCTGCGGCCTTTGACGACGCTGACCAGGGTGACGGGCATGGGGGAAGCCTCCGGAGGTTTGCGGGTTTGCTACAGGGTGGGCAGCCCGGTGGCGGGCACGGCACGCTCCAGCACGTGGGCGGCCTGGAGCAGCAGCGCCTCGTCGAAGGCCCGGCCCGTGAGCTGGAGGCCCACCGGCATGCCGCTCTCGCGGCCCAGGCCCACGGGCAGGCTCATGCCCGGCAGCCCGGCCAGGTTGGTGCTGATGGTGAAGATGTCCATGAGGTACATCTGCAGGGGGTCGCTGGTCATGGCGCCCACCTTGAAGGCCGTGGTGGGGCACACCGGCCCGGCGATGAGGTCGCACTGGGTGAGCGCCGCCTCGAAGTCTTGGCGGATGAGCCTGCGCACCTGCGCGGCCTTGCGGTAGTAGGCGTCGTAGTAGCCCGAGGAGAGCACGTAGGTGCCCAGGATGATGCGCCGCTGCACCTCGTCGCCAAAGCCCTGGGTGCGGCTCTTGACGTACATGTCCATGAGGCTCTCGGCGCTCTTGTCGCGGTGGCCGTAGCGCACGCCGTCGAACCGCGCCAGGTTGGAGCTGGCCTCGGCCACGGCGATGATGTAGTAGGTGGCGACGGCGTATTCCGAGAGCTTCAGGCGCACGGGCACGGTCTTCGCGCCCAGTTCCTCGGCCTTCTTCACCGCCGCGGCGCAGGCCTCCTCCACCTCGGGCGCCAGGCCTTTCTGCCAGTATTCTTCGGGCAGGCCGATGGTCAGGCCCTTCAGGTCGGTGCGTTCGGAAAGGGCGGCCAGGTAGTCCGGCACGGGCCGGTCCACGCTGGTGGAGTCGCGCTCGTCGTGCCCGGCGATGACCTGCAGGAGGCGCGCGGCGTCCTCCACCGTGCGGGTCATGGGGCCGATCTGGTCCAGCGAGGAGCCGTAGGCCACCATGCCGAAGCGCGACACGCGGCCGTAGGTGGGCTTGAGCCCCACGATGCCGCAGAAGCTGGCCGGCAGGCGGATGGAGCCGCCGGTGTCCGTGCCCAGCGCGCCGAAGCACTGGCGGGCGGCCACCGTGGCCCCGGAGCCGCCGGAGGAGCCGCCGGGCACGCGCTCCAGGTCCCAGGGATTCCTGGTGGCGAAATAGGCGCTGTTCTCCGTGGTGGAGCCCATGGCGAACTCGTCCATGTTGGCCTTGGCGATGAGCACCGCCCCGGCCTTCTTGAGCCTGGCCACGGCGGTGGCGTCGTACACCGGGCGGAAGTTCTCCAGGATCTTGGAGCCGCAGGTGGTGGGCACGCCCTTGGTGGCCAGCACGTCCTTCAGCACCAGGGGCACGCCCCACAGCGGCTTGGCCGCGTCGGGACCGGCGGCGTCCAGGGCCTTGGCCTGGGCCAGGGCTTCCTCGGCCTGCACGGAGAGCAGGGCCCGCACCTTGGGCTCGGTGGCGGCCACGCGGTCCAGCGCGGCCTGGACCACCTCGGTGGCGGAGAGGGACTTGTCCGCGAGCTTGGCGCGGACCTCGGAAAGGGAGAGCAGGGTGGGGTCGGACATGCGGTGTTCCGTCTCTTTGCTTAAAATTTCGAAGAATTACACGATGCGCGGGACGATGAAGAAGGCGCCGTCGGTTTCGGGCGCGTTCTTCAGGATGTCCTCGCGAGGGACGAGCTTTTTCACTTCGTCCTCGCGCAGCACGGTGGTGTGGTCCACGGGGGTGTACATGGGCTCCACGCTGGCGGTGTCCAGCTCGCCGAGCTTGTCCATGTAGCCCAGGATGTCGCCCAGCTGGGCGGAATATTGCGCGATGGTCTCGTCGGTGAGCTCAAGGCGGGCCAATTTGGCCACCTTGGCCACCTCCTGGGGGCTGATCTTCATTGCGTACTCCTTGAAAGCGCCGGGGCGCTCTGCATTCGAATTACTGCTGCTTGGCCGCCTCGCGGGCCTTGCGGATCTCCTTGAAGCTGGAGGCGCGGTGCTCGCGGCGGTCGCGGGCCTTGGCCACGCTGGCGCGCAGCTCCTCCGGGTCCACCAGGGCCTTGCCCTCCTTGCGCGGGGCGAAGAGGAACAGGGCCTGGCTGGCGTGGCCGCCCGCGTCCCAGGCCATGGGGGCCAGGCTCCAGGGCAGGTCGCTGCCGGACAGCGCGGCCAGCCGGGCGTTGACCGTGGCGGCGTCCGGGGCCTCGTTCAGGCCCAGGCGCGTGGCCACCTGCACGAAGTCGTGCCCCAGGCCCACCCAGAAGTCCGCCGGGCCGGTGAGCTGCTGCGAGGCCGCCGAGCCGGGCGCGGACTGGGCGGGCAGCTTGTCCAGCGCGGCCTGCAGGCCCTTGGCGCCGGGGGCCTCCGGCCACCACGCGCCGGGGCACACGGCCTGCTGGAAATAGGTGTCGTCCACTTCCTTCAGGCTGTCCAGGGCCACGCTCCACAGCTCCGTGCCCAAAAAAAGCAGGTGGTCGCCCTCGTAGAAGTGGAAGTTGGAGACCAGCATCTCGGCGTTGGCCCAGTCCTCGGGCACGAACACCGCGCCGAAGTCCGGCATGGGCAGGCTGATGTTCTTGTTGCCGCGGAAGCCCTCGGGCACCTTGAGCAGCGCGGCCACGCTCTGCTTCCAGCGCGGGTGGTCGTCCGGCGGGTAGGTGCCGTTGGCGGCGATGCGCAGGCCCTTGGCCTTGGCCTCCTCCACGAAAATCTCGGCCATGCGCTGGCCGTAGCGGTTCTTCGGGGCCAGCACGGCCACGGAGCGGATTCCGGCGGTGTCGGCGGCGGCGCGCACCAGGGCGCGCACCTGGTCGCGCGGGCTGGGGAAGAAGCGCCAGGCGCTGCGGCCTTCCACCTGGGCCACCTGCGCCAGCTGCGCGGGCTGGCTCATGCCGATGTCCGGCACGAAGGCGAACACCGCGCGCTGGGCGGTGATGCCGGCCCCTTCCAGGGCCTTGTAGTGGTCGATCTGCAGCGGCCCGCCCACGATGCGGAAGTCCGGCGGCAGGGCGGCGAGCTGCTCGCGCCAGTCCGGGGCCTCGGTGTTCACGGTGCGGATTTCCACCGGCCTGCCCTTGGCGGCCAGCCGGACCTGGGCGGCGGAGGCCCCGCGCAGCACCTTCCAACCCGTGGGCGCGTAGCGGCCCGAGAGCGGCAGGGCAAGGGCCAGGCGCACGGGGCCGTTCTTGGCCGGGAGCATGGCGGAGGCGCCGGGGATGTCCGAACGCGCGCCGCCCGCCTGGGCCAGCAGCGGGGCCTGGGCCAGGGGCGAGGAGGCCAGGCCGGGGGCCAGCTCCGGGCGGGGGCCGGACTCGGACTTGAACTGCACGGGCACGGGCTGGCCGCGGCGGAAGGCCTCCTGGCGGATGAGCACGTGGGGGAAGGCCCCCTGGCCGGAGTTGCCCACGATCTTGGCCAGGGCCAGCACCTGCTGCTCGGGCAGCTCGCGCAGGGCCTGGGCGTATTCCTGCTCGAAGGTCGCCTTGGCGGCGCGGTCCGGGGCCTGCCGGTGGGTGCGGGCCAGCACGTTCACGGCGCGCACGAAGTCTCCGGCGCGGCCGTAGATTTCGGAGAAGGCCATGGCCCCGCGCGCGCGCACCTGGAAGGGCAGCTCGGTGTGGGCGGACAGCCAGGCCTGGTGGTTGTCCACCAGATCGGGCCGGTCCAGCGCGCCCAGGGTCTTGATGTAGATTTCGTGCCAGCTCCACTTGGCCAGCACGGCGTTGTCCATGCTGGCCAGGCGGTCCAGGGCCTGCTTGGCCTGGTAGTAGTGGCGGCTGGCGAAGGCGGACTGGGCCAGGCGGTCCAGGGCCAGCATGCGCCCGGCGCGGTCCACATCCTCGCGCTCCAGCAGGCGGGAGTAGAGCAGCTCGGCCAGGGGCATGTTGCGCGCGCCGAAGGCCTGGTCGGCCTCGGCGGCCAGGTCCGGGGTGGGCTGGATGAGCGGCTTCTCCGGCTCCGCCGGGGTGGGATCGGGCAGGGGCAGGTTCAGGTCCGCGCAGGCGCTGGCGGCCAGCACGGACAGCAGGATCAGGGCCAGGACGCGCCAGGGGCGGGCGGTGGTCAAGACGCCGAAGGGGCGGTGGGCTTTGGGCTCGCGCTGCATGGTGTGTCTCCCGGCCAGGGGCCAAAAAAAATCCCGGCCCGCGGAACACTCCGCAGGCCGGGTTGAGTTTACAGGCTCTTGCCCCGCAAGGCAAGCGCGCGGGCTTCGCGGTGTGGCCTACTTCACCTCGGTGTAGTCGGCGTCCACCACGTTGTCGTCGTGGGGCTTGGCGCCCCCGCCCTGGGCACCGCCGCAGCCGCCGGGGCCGCAGCCGCCGCCAGCGCCCGCAGCGCCGCCCTCGGCCTGCTGCTTCTGGGCATAGAGCTGCTCGGCCAGCTTGTGCGAGGCCTGGGCCAGCTCGTCGGCGGCGGCCTTGATGGCCTCGGGGTCGTCGCCCTCCAGGGCCTTCTTGGTGGCCTCGATCTTGGTCTCGATGTCGCCCTTGACCACGGGGTCGACCTTGTCGCCGATCTCGCGCAGGCTCTTCTCGGTGCTGTAGACCAGGCTGTCGGCCTGGTTGCGGGCCTCGATGAGGGCCTGCTTCTTCTTGTCCTCCTCGGCGTGGGCCTCGGCGTCCTTGACCATGCGGTCGATTTCGGACTCGGACAGGCCGCTGGAGGCGGTGATGCGGATGGACTGCTCCTTGCCGGTGCCGGTGTCCTTGGCGGACACGTTCACGATGCCGTTGGCGTCGATGTCGAAGGTGACTTCGATCTGCGGCACGCCGCGCGGGGCGGGCATGATGCCGGTGAGCTCGAAGCGGCCCAGCGTCATGTTGTCGCCGGCCATGGGGCGCTCGCCCTGGAGCACGTGGATGGACACCGAGGGCTGGTTGTCCGCCGCGGTGGTGAACACCTGGCTCTTGCGGGTGGGGATGGTGGTGTTGCGCTCGATGAGCTTGGTGAACACGCTGCCCATGGTCTCGATGCCCAGGGAGAGCGGGCTGACGTCGAGCAGCAGCACGTCCTTCACGTCACCGGCCAGGATGCCGCCCTGGATGGCGGCGCCCATGCTGACGACCTCGTCGGGGTTCACGGAGCGGTTGGGCTCCTTGCCGAAGAACTCGCCCACCTTCTGCTGCACGAGCGGCATGCGGGTCATGCCGCCCACCAGCACCACCTCGTCGATGTCGCGGGCGGAAAGCCCGGCGTCGGAGAGCGCCTTCTTGCAGGGGCCGATGGTGCGCTCCACCAGGTCCATAACCAGCTGCTCCAGCTTGGCGCGGGAGAGCTTGACCATGAGGTGCTTGGGGCCGTTCTGGTCGGCGGTGATGAAGGGCAGGTTGATCTCGGTCTCCATGGTGGAGGAGAGCTCCTGCTTGGCCTTCTCGGCGGCTTCCTTCAGGCGCTGCAGGGCCATGCGGTCCTTGGACAGGTCGATGCCGTTGTCGCGCTTGAACTCGTCCACCAGGTAGGCGATGACGCGCTGGTCGAAGTCCTCGCCGCCCAGGAAGGTGTCGCCGTTGGTGGCGCGCACTTCCACGACGTTGTCGCCCACCTCGAGGATGGAGATGTCGAAGGTGCCGCCGCCCAGGTCGAACACGGCGATCTTCTCGTTCTTCTTGCGGTCCATGCCGTAGGCCAGGCTCGCGGCGGTGGGCTCGTTGATGATGCGCTTGACCTCAAGGCCGGCGATCTTGCCCGCGTCCTTGGTGGCCTGGCGCTGGGAGTCGTTGAAGTAGGCCGGGACGGTGATGACCGCCTCGGTGACGGGCTCGCCCAGGTAGGTCTCGGCGTCCTTCTTCAGCTTCTGCAGGATGAAGGCGGAGACTTCGGGCGGGCTGTACTTCTTGCCCGCGATCTCGACCCAGGCGTTGCCGTTCTTGCCCGCCACGATCTTGTAGGGGCAGTGCTCGCGCCACTTTTTGACCTCGGGGCTGTCGTACTGGCGGCCCATGAGGCGCTTGATGGCGTAGATGGTCTTCTCGGGGTTGGTCACGGACTGGCGCTTGGCGATCTCGCCGATGAGGCGCTCCTTGTCCGTGAAGGCCACGATGGACGGGGTGGTGCGCCCGCCCTCGGGGCTGGTGATGCACTTGGGGTCCTTGCCCTCCATGACGTACACGCAGGAGTTGGTGGTGCCCAGGTCGATGCCGATGATCTTGCCCATAAAAACGAACCTCCGGTGGGTGAGGAATGATGTTCTGTTGAAAACTTTAGTAAGACCGCTTTCGACGATGTAAAGGCCTTGCCCCGCGAGGGCGGCCTAGGCTTCCGGCAGTTTGTTCACCAGCACCTTGGCCGGGCGGATGACGCGGCCCTTGAGCACGTATCCGGACTGGGCCACCTTGGCCACGCAGCCTTCGTCCCGGCCCTGTTCGCACACGGTGCCGATGGCCTCGTGCACGTTGGGGTCGAAGGCCTCGCCGCAGGCGCCCACGCACTCCAGGCCGTGCTTCTTCAGGGTGTCCAGGAACATCTTGCGGGTCATGTCCACGCCCAGCACGATGTTCTTGCAGGCGGCGTCGCTGCCCGCGTGCTCGATGGCCAGTCCCAGGTTGTCCAGCACGGGCAGCAGGTCGGCCAGCACGCTCTCGGTGGCGTACTTGCGCACTTCCTCGGTCTCGCGCTGGATGCGGCGCTTGAAATTCTCGTTGTCGGCCAGGGCGCGCAGCTTGATGTCCTCGGCCTCGGCCATGACATTGCAGCTGGAGCACACGTGGGCCTTGCACAGCGCGGCCAGCTCCTCCTCGGAGAGGTCCACCTTGGGGCCTTCCCCCTGGGTCGTGGGCGCGGCGGCTTCGGCCTGCTGCTTGATCTTGTCGTTCTCAGACATGTTGGTCACATCCTTGATGCCTTGGTGTCCGGAGGGCGAAGGCGTCCGGCTCGTTCACACATCGACGCCGGACGGCCTCCAGTGTTCGAGGCGTCCGGCGTCGTTTGCTGTGCAATTGGTAAGCACGTCTGCGGCGCTGTCAACAGGCCGGGGGCGCGCTTTGGCGGGGAAAGAGTGAAAAAGTTTGCGCATCCGCCGCTATGATGGGGGCGCGGATGATGGGCGGCTTGGGGGGAATGGCGGGTCAGATCAGGAACAGGCCGTCCTCGTAGATGGCGCGGGTCTCGCCGCCGGGCAGGGTGGCCGTGACGCGCTTTGGCCCGGTGTTCACCAGGTCCCAGTGCATGGCCGAGGCGTTGAAGCCCAGCTCGGCCTCGCGCTCCGGGGTCAGCTCCTGCGGCGGGCCGGAGAAGCTGGCTGCGCTGGCCCCGCCCAGGGCGATGTGGCAGTTGCCGAACTCCCCGCCCAGGTTCTCGTCCAGCAGGGTGTGGGCCATGAAGCGCTCCACCTTGGAGAAGCGCTTGTCGGTGAGCGAGAACTCGCCCACGCGGCGCGCGCCGGGGTCGCTGTACATGCGCCAGGACAGGAACTGGCCCCCGCGCCCGGCCTGGGCGTCCACGGCGATGCCCTGGCGGAACTCCAGGCGCACGTCCAGGATCAGCCGTCCCCAGCACAGGCTGGGCTGGTCCGCGCGGTAGAAGCCCTCCACCGTGCGCCAGTCCGGGGCCAGGTAGATCTCGTAGCTGGGGATGTTGCGGCCGGTGACGCCCACGAACCGGCGTTTGTCGCCGGGGGATAAGGTAAGATCAATTCCCTCACCCTCCACGTGGACGCGCGAAATTTTCATGCCGTCCAGCCACTTGCAGATCTCGCCCACCTCCTTGCGGGTGCGCTTCCACTCGGCCACGGGGTCCGGGGTGTACAGCAGGCAGGCCCGGGCCAGGCGCTCGGAGTATTCCGAAAGCTCCATGCCGCTGGCCCCGGCAAGGGCCTCGGTGGGGTACAGGCACACGGTGGAGCCGAGCAGTCCGGCGCGGCGGCGGCGGTCCAGCAGGCCCATGGACTGCATCTCGGCCAGCTCGCCCTGGGCGATGCTGCGCGGGTCCACCTTGGCCAGGTGGGTCAGGTCGTCGGGCGCCAGGATGGTGATGACCCCGGCGGTGGCGCGGTGCAACTCGTCCAGGCCGGGCTGGGCGAAGGTGAGCTGGCCGAAGCTGGAGTTGCCGAAGTGCTCGGCCTGCATGAAGGCCGTGGGCAGGGCAGCGGGCAGGGGGTGCAGGCGGGCGTCCATGAGCGCGGCGTAGACCGCCTCGGCCAGGGGAACGGCGTCCACGTCGAAGCGCAGCAGCACCAGTTCGCCGTTCTTGAAGCGCACGGCGCGGCTGGTACGCAGGCCCCAGAGCAGCACTTCGGCGTAGGCTTCGAGGTTGGAGGGGGAGAGCGGCGCTGGCAAGGGGACTCCGGGCGGATGCGGTGGAACACGACGGGACGGCGAGCACCCCGGTGTTTCAGGTAATGCCTGGAGGTGTGGGAGTCAATGCAGTGGACTGGAGCACGGTTGGGCCCGCCCCGCTCACCCCGCGTAGATTTGCACCTGATTCCTGCCCTGGCGCTTGGCCCGGTAGAGCGCCTGGTCGGCCTGGCGCAGCAGCTCCTCGGGCGAGTTCTGGCGGGTGGGCACGGTGCTGGAGACGCCCAGGCTCACGGTGACGATGCCCGGCTCTGTCTGCGCGTGGGGCAGCCTCATGGCCCACACCTCCTGCTGGATGCGCCGGGCGGTCTCCAGGGCCTCCCGGTCGTCCACGCCGGGCAGCAGCACCACGAACTCCTCGCCGCCGTAGCGGGCCACCAGCCTGCCCGCGCGCCGCTCGGAGCGTGTGAGCGCCTGCGCCAGCGCCTTGAGGCAGTCGTCGCCGGCCTGGTGGCCGTAGTGGTCGTTGTAGTGCTTGAAATGGTCCACATCGAGCAGGATGACCGACAGCGCCGAGCCCGTGCGCTGCTCGCGGTTCCACTCCTGGGCCAGCGTGCGGTCGAAGCAGCGGCGGTTGGCGATGTCGGTGAGCGCGTCGGTGTTGCTCAGCGCCTCCAGCTTGGCGTTGGACTCCTCGAGGGCGCGGGTGCGTTCCTCCACCAGGGCTTCCAACTCGCGGTTGCGCTCCTGCAATCCATTGAGCGGATAGACCTCGCCTTCGCGTACCAGGTGGTAGGGGATGGAGATGGTGCTGCTCACGATCTTCCAGTCCTCGGCCCCGGGCTGGCCTTCATTCCGGAAGATGAGCACCAGGCGCGCCGTCTCGCGGGACAGGACGTGGTCCGGGATGGGCAGGTGGATGTGGAAGAAGCCGGTGGTGACGACCACGTCGTCGCTCAGGTCCTGCAGGGAGAGATCCAGCAGTTCGATGCGCAGGGGGTGCGGCACCTGGGCGAAGTCCTGCCGGGTAATGGCGACCCACTGGGCGCGGTCCTTGACCAGGAAGTCGCCCCCGCCGGTGCAGCCGCTGAAGTTCTCGCTGAAGCGTTCGGTGAGCCTGTCGTCGCGCCCGGCGTACATGGTGATGTAGTCTTCGAACAGGGCGCGGATCATCTGTGTGCGGTCGGGGCGCATTGGGGGTCAGGTCCTGCGGCTGGGCCGGTGTCATCCATCGGCAAGGTCCGGGTGCCCGCAGGGAGAGCGGGCCGACCTTGGTGGATATCTATGGGATGACCCTAACCTATTTTCTGGAGCAATGCCAGCACAAAGCAGCTACGGAAGTCCATTGCCCTGTAAATATGGGGAAAAATCCCGTGTTTCGCTACCCCAGGTCCTCCACGAGATTCTTGAACGTGCCGCGCGCGGCGGAGAGCGCGCCGCCGTAGCCGCCACCGGGCATGGCCCAGGCGCTGGAGAGGTACAGGCCCGGCAGCGGCGTGCGGTTCTGGATGCGCCGCATGAAGGAGTTGTCCACGGTCTGGGAGTAGCCGTAGATGGCGCCGCCCGGGTTCATGGTAAAGCGCCGGTTGGTGAGCGGCGTGGCCACCTCGCGCATGACGATCCACTTGGACAGGCCCGGCAGCGCGGCGCGCTCCACCGTGGCGATGAGCCGGTCCGCGGCCTGGTCCTTGGCCTGGTAGTACTCCTGCTTGTTCCCGGCGTCGTAGTCCTTCTCGAACCTGCGCCAGGGCTCGTAGCCGGACAGGCACATGGCGCAGAGCGTGGTCTTGCCCGCGGGCGAGAAGCCCGGCACCAGGTGGTCGTAGATCATGACGCCCACGCCAACGTTGGCCCAGTCGCCCGCCATGGCGGCCCGGTAGCTGGCCTCGGGGTCTGCCGCCAGGTCGATGGACAGCTCCGCGCGCGGCTGGAGGCTCTTGATCTCCCGGTCCAGCCCCAGCCAGACGATGACGTTGCTGACGCTGTTCTCGAAGCCGCTGGCGCGGTTGAGGTATTCCGGCGGCAGGCTGGCCGGGGGCAGCATGGCGAAGGTGGCCGGGGCCGAGGCGTTGCTGACCACCGCCCGCGCGGCGAAGGTCCGGCCCGAGGCGGTCTTGACCCCGGCGGCGCGGCCATTCTTGACCAGGATGGCGGCCACCCTCTCGCCCAGCAGCACCTTGCCGCCGTTCTGCTCGATGACCGAGGCCAGGGCGTCGCTGAGGCTCTGCGAGGTGCCGCGCAGGTACACTCCGCCGTGCTCCAGGTATTCGGCCATGGGCAGCAGGTAGTAGAAGGCCGCCAGCTTCGAGGGCGGCAGGCCGTAGTAGCCCCAGGTCATGCCGATGAAGTCCTTGAGGCGCCGGTTGCTCAGGTGGCGGTCCAGCACCTGCCCGAGCGTGGACCCGGCCACGCTCCAGAGCGTGGGGTAGTCCTGCGGGAACCGGGAGAGGTCGGCGGGCGGCCCCTGGGTCTCCAGCCGGGCCATCTCCGCCAGCATGTGCCGCCAGTAGGCCATGAGCCGGGTGATGTCGTCGAAGTCCGCCGGGAAGCGCTGCTTGAGCAGCGTCTCCAGCCCGGCCAGGCCCTTGTTCGGCAGGTCGATGAGCCCGTCGGCGCCGATGCGCGTCCAGGCCAACTCGTGGTCCACCATGTCCAGGCGGTCGTACACGCCCATGTCCGTGAGCATCTTGCGCATGCCCGGGGCCTTGGCCGAGGTGGAATGCAGCGAGACCTCGCAGGTGAAGGTGCCGCCGGTATCGCCCTCGCGGGTGAAGCTGGTGGCGTAGCCGCCGGGGATGGTGTGCTGCTCGATGACCAGGGGCCGCAGGCCGTTTTTGGCCATGAGCGCCGCGCAGCCCAGGCCGCCCAGGCCCGCGCCGATGACGACGGCGTCGTACCCCTTGGCCTTGCTCTTTTTGACCGCCTTGGCCAGCGCCGGGGCCGGGTTCCAGCCGATGACGGCGGTTCCGGCCAGGATGGACATGATCTCCAGGAACTTGCGCCGCGTCACCATGCTCTCGCCAGCCATCGGGGCCTCCTGCGTGGGTGGGTGTGCCTCTATGGAAGTGCGTAGCGTAGTCGCCCGGCGCGGTCAACTGTTCGGAATGCTACAAAAATGAATGGGAACAAAAGGCTCTCTCCCTATGCCAAGATCAGGTAGTGGAGTGGGAATCATCCAGCAGGGTTCGATTATCGCGCAGAATTTGATACCTCAGATTCTATTGAGTCAAGTCTGGCGATCTGCTCTTTAAGTTGACATATCGTTGTATATCCTTGCTCAACTAAAGCCGTGATTGAGATGATTGTCCAGGAAATCCAGTATGCAAGAGTGTTTATATCGTCGTGCGAGATGAGCTCAAGCTCAGCGTTGTGCACTGCTTTTGAACGGAGATTGTATAGTTTTTTGATTTTCGATTTCGTTGACCTGTATTCGTCTGGGGAAATGATTTGAAATCCAGCGTAAGCTAATATGACAGCTATTCCAGTTGCATTATCGCTTGTAATGTTTTCTCGTGATTTTGAAAAAAAGCATTCTGAACATGTCCATAGTTTTATAAATTTCATGGTGATATTATCATCACTGTATGCATCATTAAACCACAACACTGCTGTTCTCAATGCACACTGTAATTCTGAATTTTTCGAAATCGATGTCAGGCTTGAAAGTTGTTCAAGAAATAGGTTTGAAGACATCTCTGAAAGTAATTCTTTGTTTATTTTAATCGATTGATGTGTGCCCCAGTCTCTTGTAATGGTTAAACATCCAGCATTTTTTACCCAGCGTACCAATATTGCTGAAGTTCTGTTGGCATATGGTGTAAGTTTTGGGTAGATTTTAG
This sequence comes from Pseudomonadota bacterium, assembly GCA_023438245.1. Lineage (GTDB taxonomy): Bacteria > Desulfobacterota > Desulfovibrionia > Desulfovibrionales > Desulfovibrionaceae > Humidesulfovibrio. Next base: position 72,931 of record JAEXRD010000149.1, read on the forward strand.
TGTTTAAAAATCCAAATTCAAACAACGCAGACCAATAGATGGCAATGATGCCTACTGCAATCTGTGCTGAGCGCTCGAAATTATTACGGGCAAATTTGGGTCCTCCGTATACCTCACCTATAATCCAATACTTGCTGTTTATCTGTTCAGCGATTGTGTTTTCGTCTTCGCCTTTTGCGAATTGAATTTCTGACAATATCGATTTGTTACTTCGACATAATGAAATGCTGCCAAAGTTAATTTTGTGTTCGTCTATTAGCTCGATTCCATCCACTGCGGTTATAAATTTGTAGACTTTTCTTGTTTCATCTAATCCAGTGATGATGCTGTTAATATACGTCTCGTCCAAAACTGTCTCGACATTGGCGAGGAGTGACTTGTGACTCTTTTCAACCTGTTGATAAACTTCGTCTCTCGTAAAGTGGTTGGCAATTTCGTTTTTGCTAAATAGTATTGCGGTGAGTCTTGAGTATATACTGCGAACATGCGGAGCTAAGAAGTGCTGTTTGTGGTTGATTGTTACGATGCCTGACAAGTTTCTGATGTCTTCAAAATATTCAGGGTTTGGATGACGGATAAAGGCTTTAGTCGAAAATAATGCTATAACAGAATTGGATATAATTCTGTCCTCTTTAGGGTTCCATGAGATCACAGCCTCCCCCTTGTGACTGCTGTTTCATCACGAGGCTGGCCTAGCTTGATTATTGTCCTATGCCAGCCTCGATCGACTACTGCACCCGGCCGCCTCCGTTGGCCTTGGCCACCTCGGTCACCACGGCGTCGAAGGTGGTGTTGCCGTCCTCGTCAATGGTGCCGAACACGATGCGCCCGTCCTGCACGTCCACCACGATGTGCGCGCCGTCGGCGATGCGCCCGGAGATGATCTCGCGCGCCAGCCTGGTCTCCAGGTGCGTCTGCAGGTAGCGGCGCAGGGGCCGGGCTCCGTAGATCGGGTCGTAGGCCGCCTCGGCCATGAAGGCCTTGGCCGCGTCGCTGATGGTCAGGTCCATCTTGCGGTCGGCCAGGCGGGTGCGCAGGCTGCCCGCCAGCAGATCGATGATGGCCATGAGCTGGGCCTGCTGCAGGGGCTTGAACAGCACGGTCTCGTCCACGCGGTTCAGGAACTCCGGCCTAAAGTGCCCGCGCAGGGCCTCCATTACCTGGTCCTCGACCCCCGGCGCGAAGGTGCCGTCCGGGCGGATGCCCTGGAGCATGTACTGCGCGCCGATGTTGCTGGTCATGATCAGGATGGTGTTCTTGAAGTCCACCGTGCGGCCGTGGCTGTCGGTGAGCCTGCCGTCGTCCAGGATCTGCAGCAGGGCGTTGAACACGTCCGGATGCGCCTTCTCCACCTCGTCGAACAGCACCACGGCGTAGGGCTTGCGGCGCACGGCCTCGGTGAGCTGGCCGCCCTCGTCGTAGCCCACGTAGCCCGGAGGCGCGCCGATGAGCCGGGCCACGGCGTGCTTTTCCATGTACTCGCTCATGTCCAGGCGCACCATGTTCTCCTCGGTGTCGAACAGCGCCTCGGCCAGGGTCTTGCACAGCTCGGTCTTGCCCACGCCGGTGGGGCCCAGGAACAGGAAGCTGCCGATGGGCCTGCGCGGATCCTTGAGTCCGGCGCGGGCGCGCAGCACGGCGTCGGCCACGGCCTGCACGGCCTCGTCCTGGCCCACCACGCGCTCGTGCAGCACCTCCGGCAGGCGCAGCAGCTTCTCGCGCTCGCCCTCCACCAGGCGGGTGACGGGAATGCCCGTCCAGCGGCTGATGATGGCCGCCACGTCGTCCGGGCCGACCTCTTCCTTCAGCAGGCGCGGGCCGGATTCCTCCGAGGCCTCGGCGCTCTCGGCCAGCTGCTTCTCCAGGCCGCCCAGCTTGCCGTAGCGCAGTTCCGCGGCGCGGTTGTAGTCCAGCTTGCGCTCGGCCTCCTCGATGTCTAGCCTAGTCTGCTCGATTTCGGCCTTGATGCGCCGCACGCCCTCGATGGCGCCCTTCTCGCGCTCCCACTGGCCGAGCATTCCGGCCTGCTTCTCCTTCAGCTCGCCCAGCTCCTCCTCCAGCTTCTCCAGGCGGTCGCGGCTGGCGGCGTCGGTCTCGCGCCGCAGGGCTTCGCGCTCGATTTCCAGCTGCAGCACGCGGCGATTGGTCTCGTCCAGCTCCGTGGGCAGGCTGTCGATGTCCGTGCGGATCATGGCCGCGGCCTCGTCGATGAGGTCGATGGCCTTGTCCGGCAGTTGGCGGTCGGTGATGTAGCGGCTGGAGAGCGTGGCGGCCTCCACGATGGCCGAGTCGCTGATGCGCACGCCGTGGTGCACCTCGAAGCGTTCCTTCAGGCCGCGCAGGATGGAGATGGTGTCCTCCAGGCTGGGCTCGTCGACCATGACGGGCTGGAAGCGGCGCTCCAGGGCCGGATCCTTCTCGATGTACTTGCGGTATTCGTCCGTGGTGGTGGCGCCGATGCAGTGCAGCTCGCCGCGCGCCAGCAGGGGCTTGAGCATGTTCCCGGCGTCCATGGCGCCCTCGGCCTTGCCCGCGCCCACGATGGTGTGCATCTCGTCGATGAACAGGATGATGCGGCCCTCGCTCTTCTGCACGTCCTTCAGCACGGCCTTGAGCCGTTCCTCGAACTCGCCGCGGTACTTGGCCCCGGCGATGAGCGCGCCCATGTCCAGGGCGAAGATGGTCTTGTCCTTCAGGCCCTCGGGCACGTCCTGCTTGACGATGCGCTGGGCCAGGCCCTCCGCGATGGCGGTCTTGCCCACGCCCGCCTCGCCGATGAGCACGGGGTTGTTCTTGGTGCGGCGGCTCAGGATGCGCACCACGCGGCGGATTTCGCCGTCGCGCCCGATGACCGGGTCGAGCTTGCCGGACTTCGCTTCCTCAACGAGGTCGCGCCCGTACTTCTTGAGCGAGTCGTAGGTGGCCTCGGGGTTGTCGCTGGTGACGCGCTGGTTGCCGCGCACTTCCGTCAGCGCGGTGAGCACCTTGTCGCGGGTGAGCGCGAACTGGCGCAGCACCTTGGCCGAGGGGGAGCCCGTGTCCTCGATGAGCGCCAGGAGCAGGTGCTCCACGCTCACGAACTCGTCCTGCATGCGCCCCGCGGTTTCCTCCGCGCGGGCCAGCGCGGCGCTCACGGCCTGGGTCACGTAGATCTGGCCGGGCTGCGCGCCGGGGCCGGACACGCTGGGCAGGCGCGAGAGCTCGCCGTCCACGGCGCGGGCGAAGTCGGCGGGCTCGATCCCGCACTTGGCGATGATCTGGGGCACCAGCCCGTTTTCCTGGCCCATCAGGGCGGAAAGCAGGTGCAGGCCGTCGATCTGCTGGTGGCCGCGCTGGGCCGCCAGGCTCTGGGCGGCGCTCAGCGCCTCCTGGGACTTCTGCGTCAGCTTGTTGGGATCCATAAATCAGTGTCCTCCGGGGTTTGAGAACGAAATTGGGTGCTACAGCAGGCGGCGCAGCTGGGCGATCTCGCGCTCCAGGCGCTCCACGCGTTCGATGAGGTCCACGATGATGCTGCCCGCGCCGAAGGGCACGTCCAGGTCGCGGCACAGGCGCAAGAGCCGCCGGATGCGCTCCACGTCGCGGCTGCGGAACAGGTAGTCGTCGGCGCGGGTGCGCACCGGCTCGATCCAGCCCATGTCCATGAGCTCGGCCACGGTGGCGGGCTCCACGCTGGTCAGCTCCACCAGCCGGGCCCAGGCGATGAGCTCGCTGGGCATGGGCAGGTGGCGGGGGTCGCGGTCATTCAGCGTCATGGCGTCACCTCAAATTGCGGTTCTAGTCCCTGGGCCTGAAATTCGACACGCGGGCCAGCTCCTCCCAAAGCCTGCGCTGCTCGTCCGTGAGCTCGCCGGGGCTCTGGATCATGATGCGCACGAGCTGGTCGCCCTTGCTCCCGCCCGCGCCCAGGCCCTTGCCGCGCACGCGCAGCCGAGCGCCCGAGCCGATGCCCGCCGGGATCTTCATCTCCACCGCGCCGTCCAGGGTGGGCACGCGCACGGTTGCGCCCAGCACGGCCTCCCACGGGGCCAGCGGCAGGTCGTAGACCACGTTGTTGTCCTTGACCTTGAACCGGGCGTTGGGGGCCAGCCGGATCTTGAGGTAGAGGTCGCCCGCCTCGCCCCCGCCCATGCCCGGCGAGCCCTGACCGGCCAGGCGGATCTTCTGGCCGTCCTTGATGCCCGCGGGCACGTTGACGGTGAGGGTCTTGGTCTGGAGCGAGGGCCTGCCGTCCGGGCCGTGCACCTGCTCCTGCAGCGAGATGGTCTGCGGGCCGCCCTTGAAGGCCGCCTCCAGCTCGATCTCGTAGGTCACCTCGGCGTCCTGGCCCCGGCGCGGGCGGTGGGAATAGCCCCCCCCGCCGCAGCCGCCGCAGCCGCCCCCCCCCGCCCCCGGCGGGGCCCCCCCCCCCCCCCCGCCCCCCGGGG
>JAEXRD010000021.1 GCA_023438245.1 Pseudomonadota bacterium
GTCCTACGCCTTCGGCTCCTGGCGCGTCAGGCAGTGGATGGTGCCCAGGCCCCAGACCAGATCCACGGCGTGGATGCCGCCAACGGGCCTGTCGAAGCACTCGGCCAGGATGCCCAGGGCTATGCGGTCGTTGGGGTCGTTGAAGGTGGGCACGAGCACGGCGGCGTTGGTGATGAGGAAGTTGGCGTAGCTGGCGGGCAGGCGCAGGCCGTCGAAGAAAAGCGGCGCGGGCATGGGCAGCCGGATGACCTCGGGCCTGCTGCCGTCTTCCAGGCGCGCGGACTGCAGCAGCTCGGCGTTGTGGGCCAGGATGGCGTGGTTGGGGTCGCTGGGGTCGGGCTCCTCGCAGAGCACGAGGGTGCGCTCGTTCACGAACCGGCAGAAGTCGTCCACGTGGCCGTGGGTGTCGTCGCCCACGATGCCGTGCGACAGCCAGATGGTGTTGGTGACGCCCATGCCCGCGGCGAACACGGCCTCGTAGTCCGCGTGGGTGAAGCCGGGGTTGCGCACCTGGACCTCGGGGTCCATGCAGCATTCCTCGGTGGTGATGAGCGTGCCGCGGCCATTGATGTCCAGCGCGCCGCCTTCGAGGATGACGTGGCGGCCCTTGTGGGTCACGGGGAAGATTTCCAGGCCCAGGTGGCGGGCGGCCAGGGAGGGCACGCGGGCGTCCAGCTCGAATTCCGGGTACTTGCTCCAGGCGTCGAAGCCGAAGCCCGCGATGGCCAGCTTGCCGCCCCTCTCCACGAAGCAGGGGCCGCAGTCGCGCATCCAGCCCCGGTCGGTGGGCATGTGCGGGAAGTCCACGCGGGAGACGTCCACGTGGGCCTTGGCCAGCTGGCCGCGCGCGCGCTTCTCCACCTTGGCGTCGGCCACGGCCACGCGCACGCGCTCTGAGCCTTCCGCGTTGGCGATCTTGCGGATGATCTCCGCAAAGGCCCAGGGCATGGGCGCGAACTTGCCCGGCCAGTCGCGCGGGGCTTGCGGCCAGGTGATCCAGGTGGCGGCGTGGGGCTCCCACTCCGCAGGCAGGCGCAGTGCGGGGTGCTGGCTCATGGCGCGCCCCTTACTTCTTCTTGGCCGGGGCCTTCTTGCCCTTGGCCTTCAGGCCCTTCTTGGCCAGGCGGTCCTGCAGGCCCTTGATGAGGATGGGCCAGGCGATGGTGGCGTCGGAGTGCACCTCGGCGAACATGCCGCCCTCGGCCGGGGGCACGAACTTGCCCCAGGAGATGCCCTCCTGGTAGGTGCAGCCGGACAGCCCGCCCCAGTGCACCGGCTCCGGGCAGATGCGGATGGCGTAGGTGAAGCGGCGTTCGGGCAGGTCCTCGCGCTCCAGGCGGTCGGCCATGACGTCGAAGAACGGGCCCACCTGCTGCGCCCAGTTGCGCGGCACGCCGCCGCCGATGGTGAAGATGGCCATCTTCTTGGCGCCGTGGATCTTCTTGGAATAGCTGAAAAGATCGAGGAACGGATTGAACTGGAAGGGCAGGTCGGCAGGCCCGGCGGAGCCGTCCATGTGGCCGAAGTTCTTGGCCAGGATGGCGCAGGCGACGTCGAGCGCCAGCTCGGAGTCGGTGAAGGCCGGGATGTAGACCGGCACGTCCTTCTTGTAGGCGCTCTTCAGGATTCCGGGGCCGTTGTACTTGGCGGCCAGGTGCTTGCCCACGGCGCGGCAGATGAGCTCGCTGGAGAGGTGCTGCACCTTCTCCACGTCCATGAGCTGGTGCATCACCTCGCGCATCACCAGCTCGGCCTGGCTGAAGTTGGCCTCCGGCTCGAGGGTGTCGTACACGCGGTTGTATCCGGCGTCGAAGAGCTCGGGGTCGCTCATCTTGGCGGGCTCGTACTTGAAGTGCTTGAGCCCGATGGACTCGATGAAGCCGTGGGCCATGAGCGCGCCGGTGCTGACGACCACGTCCAGCCAGCCCTCGTCGATCATCTTCATGATGAGCTTGGACTGCTTGGCCACGGTCATGGCGCCGGAGAAGGTGCCCACCACCAGGCAGTCGGGATCGGTGACCATGGCCTCCAGCACGTCCAGGGCCTCGCCCAGGCAGCGCCCGCCGAAGGCCGTGCGGCCCATGGCGGTCAAGAGCTCGTCGAAGTCGCCGATCTTGTCCGGGTCGAGGGTGGTGAGCGGGGTGAGCCGGTCCTTGACGCCGTCGTGCAGGGTGCGCTTGATGGCCATGCGGGTGTTCCTTAGTGGACGGGCCTTCCGCTCCGGGTGGGGAGGGGAAGGCCCGGCCTTGGGTTCTGGATTGGTGGAAGCGGTCTTAGAAGATGAAGACGACCGCGGCCACGGTGGTGGTCCAGGTATTGGCGGTGCCGGTGGCGGAAACCGCGGCGGAGAAGGAGTCGATGATCTTGCCGCTCATGAGGTAGACCTCGCGGCGCTCGTCGTAGCCGATCTCGGGGTCGAAATCGACGCCCAGGGTGGTGGCGAGCATGGTGGAGGCCAGGTCCTCGGCGAAGTCGCCCAGTTCCTTCTCCTCCTCACCGAAGCTGTGGTGCTCGGAGATGTAGCCGTAGTGCTCCTTGTCGGCGGGGATGGCCATGCCGCAGGCGCTGCCGACCAGACGGTTCTTCTCGTTGGTCTGGTTGCGGGCCATGACGCAGAAGGTGATCTGGCCGGGGTGCAGGGCCTTCACGCCCTCCTCCAGGCTGACCAGTTCGCAGTTGGGCGGGTAAATACTGGACACGTAAACAAGATTCTGTTTCTCGATGCCGGCCTCGCGCAGCGCCAGCTCGAAAGATTGCAGCTTGTTCTTGTGGACCCCCACACCTTTGGTGAAGAAGGCGCGAGTGGGAACCATGGAGTGCTGAGCCATGTGTGGACCCTCCTGGGCTTGGAATAAGGTCGGGTGTCCCGACGAAAGACGCAATATATTTTTTTGGAAGGGCTGGCTACTATTAAATTGGCCGGGCCTTGGCAAGCGTTATTTTGCGCCTTTTTCGCCAAGCTCCTGCCCGGCCAGCAATTTCAGCTGTCCGCAGGCCGCGGCGATGTCCTGGCCCATGCTGCGGCGAATGAACGTGGTGATGCTCTTGCTGCGCAGATAGTCCTCGAAGGCCAGCACGTCCGCCTGCTCCGGCGCGCGGAAGGGCGGGTTCGGGGTCACCTCCGGCGGGGGCGGATTGTAGCCGATGAGATTGACCTTGCAGCGCTTCTGCCCCAGCAGGCGCACCAGCTGCTTGGCGTGGGCGATGGTGTCGTTCACCCCGCCGAGCATGATATACTCGTAGGTCACCCGCTCGCGGCTCTTGAGCGGATAGGCGTCCAGGCTGGCGATGAGTTCCGGCAGCGGAGCCACCCGAGCGGCCTTGGGCATGAGCTTCTCGCGCAGTTCCTGGGTGGGCGCGTGCAGGCTGATGGCGGGCACCGCCAGCCCGGACCGGCCCAGCTCGGCCAGGGCCTGCGGAATGCCCACGCTGGACACCGTGGCCCTTCTGGACGCAATGGAAATGCCGTCCACGCTGCCCAGGGTGTCCAGGCTGCGCAGAAGCTCCTTCAGATTCATCAGCGGCTCGCCCATGCCCATGAACACCAGGTTCTTGAGCTTGCCCAGCCCGCTCTGCGCCAGGTGCGCCCGGCCCACCATGACCTGGCCCAATATCTCGCCCATGGTCATGTTGCGGGTCAGCCCCAGCTCGCCGGTGGAGCAGAACGAGCAGGCCATGGCGCAGCCTACCTGGGTGCTCAGGCACTGGGTGTAGTGCTCGCCCATGGGGATGAGCACCGTCTCGATGCGCTCGCCGTCGGCCAGTTTCAACAGCAGCTTGATGGTGCCGTCCTTGCTGGTGCGCACCACCTCGACCTCCGGCCACACGACCTGCGCGCGCTCGGCCAGCCTGGCCTTCAGCTCCTTGGAGATGTTGGTCATGCCCGAAAAGTCCCTGGCCCCGCGCGCCCACAGCCACTGCCAAAGCTGGTCCGTGCGGAAGCGCGGCTGCCTGAGCTCGTCGACCACAAAGGCCTCCAGCTCGCAGCGCGTCAGGTTCAACAGGTCGGTCTTCGGAATCGCGGCGTCCATAGCC
>JAEXRD010000045.1 GCA_023438245.1 Pseudomonadota bacterium
CGGTAAACGCAGGCCCTTGGTCGTTCTGGTGGAGCTGGAGGGAATTGAACCCACGGCCTCTTGAATGCCATTCAAGCGCTCTCCCAACTGAGCTACAGCCCCACGGCGTTGGGAAGCACTGTCTAGCCGGGCCGGGCCTGTGCTGTCAACGAAAAATTCACGCCCCGGCGAATCTTTGTGCCGGGGCGCCGAATCTTCGTCGCTCCCGTCGCGGGCCCCGCCGCCGCCGTTGCCTCCGCCGCGCGATTGGCGTACATCGGGGGGCAGCCTGGAACCCTGAAATCCGCCAAGGAACCGCCCGCCCATGACCGCCAAGACGATACTGAGGATGCTGGCCAAGCTCGCCTGGGTGGGCGTGGTCTTCTTCGGCATCACGGTCATCAGCTTCTGGGTCATCCACCTGGCCCCGGGCAAGCCCACGGACATGCAGACCACGCTCAATCCCGGCGCCTCCGCCGTGGCCCGCGAGCGCCTGGAAAAGCTCTACGGCCTGGACCAGCCCATCCACGTGCAGTACGGCCAGTGGCTCTCGCGCATGGCCAGGCTGGACTTCGGGCGCTCCATGAGCGGCGACGGCAGGCCGGTGTGGGACAAGATCAAGGAGCGCCTGCCGCTGACCTTCGGCATGAACGTGGCCTCGCTCGTGCTCACCCTGCTCATCGCCGTGCCCATCGGGGTGCGCGCGGCCTGGCGCCAGGGCGGGGCCTTCGACAAGATCAGCACCGTGGTGGTGTTCCTGGGCTTCGCCATGCCCGGCTTCTGGCTGGCGCTTCTGCTCATGCTGCTCTTCGGCGTCATCTGGCCGGTGCTGCCCATTTCCGGGCTCACCAGCATGGGCTTTGAGAAGCTCGGCTTCTGGGGCAAGGCCGCGGACCTGGCCCGGCACCTGGCCCTGCCGGTGTTCCTGTACACCTTCGGCTCGCTCGCCGGGCTGTCGCGCTTCATGCGCACCAGCATGCTGGAGGTGCTGCGCCAGGACTACATCCTCACCGCCCGGGCCAAGGGCCTGCCCGCGCGCGCGGTGATCTTCCGCCACGCCCTGCGCAACGCGCTGCTCCCGGTCATCACCATCCTGGGCCTGTCCGTGCCCGGCCTCATCGGCGGCAGCGTCATCATCGAGTCCATCTTCGCCCTGCCCGGCCTGGGCCAGCTGTTCTACCAGGCGGTCATGAGCCGCGACTACCCGCTGATCATGGGCTCCCTTGTGCTGGGCGCGGTGCTCACGCTCCTGGGCAACATCCTGGCCGACGTGGGCTACGGCCTGGCCGACCCGCGCGTGCGCCAGGGCGGAAACGGGGGGGGCGAGGCATGAGCGCCCGGCCCGCCCGGAAGATACGGCAGAAGCCCCTGCGCCCGCCGGGCTGGTGGGCCACCTACGGCATGCTGGCCCTGGGCCTGGGGCTGGTGGGCGGCATGAGCCTGGCGGCGCTCTTGGCCCCCTGGATCGCGCCGTACGACCCCAACGCCATCCACGTGGACAAGCTGCTCCAGACGCCCAGCCTGGCCCACTGGCTGGGCACCGACGCCCTGGGCCGCGACGTGCTCTCGCGCATGCTCCACGGCGCGCGGGTGTCGCTGTGGGTGGGCTTCGTGTCCGTGGGCCTGTCCACGGCCATCGGCCTGGCCCTGGGGCTCGTGGCGGGCTACTTCGGCCACTGGGTGGACGAGGTCATCATGCGCGGGGTGGACGTCATGCTCTGCTTCCCGTCCTTCTTCCTCATCCTGGCCGTCATCGCCTTTCTGGAGCCCAGCCTGACGAACATCATGGTGGTCATCGGGCTCACCTCCTGGATGGGCGTGGCCCGGCTGGTGCGCGCCGAGACGCTCAGCCTGCGCGAGCGGGACTTCGTGCTGGCCGCGCGCGTGGCCGGGGCGGGCCCGGTGCGCATCATGGCCCGGCACATCCTGCCCAACGCCCTGGCCCCGGTGCTGGTCTCGGCCACGCTGGGCATCGCCGGGGCCATCCTGGTGGAGTCCTCGCTGTCGTTCCTGGGCCTGGGCGTGCAGCCGCCGGACGCAAGCTGGGGCAACATGCTGCTGGACGGCAAGGAGGTGCTGGAGGTGGCCCCGTGGCTCTCCGTGTTCCCGGGCCTGGCCATCCTGTTCACCGTGCTGGGCTACAACCTGCTGGGAGAGAGCCTGCGCGACCTGCTCGACCCCAGGCTCAAGAGATAACCGTTAACACAAGGAATGCTCTATGCACAAAATAATCAAGTCACACTTACGTAGATTCGTCTCAGAGCATAGCCTAAGTGCATGTAGTGAAGACAAGCAATTTGAACACTTTGTCAATTATAGCATTGTTTCAAGATACTATCCAGCAAAGTTTGACGTTCAACTCATCACCACAGGCGATGACGATACAGGGATAGACGGGATAGCCGTTCTTATTGATTCTGAATTGGCAACCTCAGTTGAAGAGGCTGAGGCAATATTCAAGAGCCATAAGAAGAATATTGAGGCTCATATCGTCTTCATCCAATCAAAAAGTGGCGAAAAATTCTCAAAAGAGGAAATTTCTTCATTTTCCAGTGCAGTTTTTGACTTCATTTCCGAGAAAGGCGAGCTTCCCCGCGGTGAGCGCATAACGGAGTATCGGGATATTTTTAATGTCCTTCTTGAGAATGCGAGCAAGATCAGCAATGGCAAGCCAAGTTGCTCAATCTTTTTTGCTACGACAGGTGAATGGAATAATGAGCCTGAGCTTGAAGGGATTTTTTCAATAGCCCACAAGCAGATCATGAGCACTGGTTATTTTTCCAAGGTTGACGCCGAGCCCGTAGACCGAGACAAGGTTGTCAAACTATGGATGGATACATGGCAACCAGTGAGTGCAAAATTCGATGTTAAAGGATCAACCCCGTTTCCCGTGATTTCAGGTGTAAATGAGGCCTACCTTGCAATAGTACCTGCAAAGCAATTTGTCGAAACGGTCATTTCCGACTCAGAGGGCAGAATCAGGGCCACAGTGTTTCAAGAAAATGTCAGGTCCTTCCTTGGCATAGACAATGGTGTAAACGCCCAAATTTCAGGAACGATATCATCTCCCGGAAAGGACAGATTCGCGATCCTAAACAATGGTGTTACTATCATCTCGTCGGATGTCAGAATTCAAAGCGATACAATCTATGTAAACGACTTTCAGATTGTAAATGGCTGCCAAACTTGCCATGTATTACATAGAAACAAGCATTTGCTTGACGAACGGATAATGTTAACGGTGAAGGTCGTTGAGGCGCAGGACCCTGACGTCGTAACTGAAATTGTTCGTGCAACTAACAGCCAAAGCCCCGTCAAGAGTGAACAATTTCTCTCACTTAGACCTCTTGTACGGCATATTGAGCAATATTTTGACTCTTTCGATTCGGAAGACGAAAAAGATTATAGACTATACTTCGAAAGAAGAGAACGCCAATTTGCGAATGAAGAAATACCTGACATTCGGATATACGACATAAGAAAAGTTGCTCGTTCTTTTTCTGCGATGTTCTTAGATCGTCCAGACCTTTCAACACGATACCCAACACAAATGTTCCTTGAACTTGACGATCAGATTTTCCGGGATAGCCAAAAGGAAATTGCCTATTATACATCGGCATACATACTCTATAGGCTTCATCTGGCATTCAGCAATAACCGTATCCAAAGTGATTACTCAAAATTCAAATGGCACCTTCTTATGATTCTTAAGTATCAGGTTTGTGGGAAAAAGCAGCCCCAGCTTACATCAAGAAAACTTGAAGATTATTGCCAAAAGCTTCTCGCCGCTGTGAGCCCAAAAGGCAAGGATGAGAGCGCGCTGTTCAATAGGGCTATCGAAGTTATCAATTCTATTGGACTGCCCACAAAGGATAGACTCAAGCGCCAAGCGTATTCCCTCGAAATCAAGAAAGCACTTGGTGTTATCAAATAATCCAAACTGGCCAGCGGCTAGTGGTGAAGAAATTTGTGTGATCGCATCCGCTACCCCGCGCACGAGGCGCGCCACCCCTGGCTTTCCGCGCTGCTCGACGCCTACCACCTGCTGGACGAGAGCTGCGCGCGCGAGCTCCAGGCCGAAACCGAGCGCCGGGGCGCTCCCCCGGCCTGCGGGGCGGGCTGCCGCACCTGCTGCGTGGGCCAGGTCATCCCGCTCTCGGCCTTCGAGGCACTGGGCCTGTGGTGGTACGCCGCCGAGATTATGGACCCCGCCACCCAGGACAGGCTGGCCGCCAACATTTCCTGCCGCCACGAGGTGCAGGCCTGCCCGTTCCTGGTGGACAGCGCCTGCTCGGCCTACCCGCTGCGGCCCCTGGTCTGCCGCCGCCACCACGTGTTCGGCGCGCGCTGCGCACCCGGCGAGAACCTGCGCCAGAACCGCCCCGCAGACGTGCTCTCCTGCGGCTGCGACGCCGCCCGCGACATGGCCTGGCTCATCCTGCCGCTGTACGGCGTGGAACACTGCGATATTGATCGCCAGTTCGAGACAGGGTATGTGGCCCGCAGGTCCCTTCCCATGCACGAACTGCCCCTGGAGCACCTGGTCACGCACATGACGACTGCCCGCACCCGCAACCGCTCCAAGGAAACGACCCGCCATGCTTGAGCTTCTGCGCATCAAGGACCTGGCGCTCATCGAGGACGCCGAGCTGGAGTTCGCCCCGGGCATGAACGCGCTCACCGGCGAGACCGGCGCGGGCAAAAGCTTCATCGTGCGGGCCATCGACTTCCTCACCGGCGAGCCCATGAGCGCGGACCTGGTGCGCCCCGGCAAGGAAAAGGCCGTGGTGGAGGCCATCTTCGTGGTGGGCGGCGAGAACGGGCCGGAAGACCTCATCATCCGCCGCGAACTTTCCGCCGGAACCGGGCGCAGCCGCGTGTTCGTGAACGACCGGCTGGCCAGCCTGGAAACCCTGCGCGACATGCGCGCCGGGCTCATCCTGCACACCAGCCAGCACGGCCAGCAGAAGCTCCTCCAGCCCGCCTACCAGGCCAAGCTGCTGGACGCCTTCCTGCCCGACGCCAGCGTGCTGGCCGCCCGCGACGAGGCCCTGGCCAGGGTCAGCGCGCTCATCCAGGCCCGCGCCGACCTGGCCGAGCGCCTGTCCGACCTGTCCAAGCAACGCGAATTCCTGGAGTTCCAGCGCACGGAGATCGCCAAGGTCGCGCCCGAGGAAGGCGAGGAGGACGCGCTTTTGGCCCGCAAGGAGGCCCTCAAGGGCCGCGAGCGCCTGGACGAGGCCAAGAACCGCGCCCTGGAAGCCCTGCTGGGCGAATTTCCGCTCTCCGCGCAGCTGGGCGAGCTGTCCCGCGCGCTGGGCAACCTGGCCGTGTTCGACGAATCCTTCCTCGGAGAACGCGACGCCGCCGAGGACGCCCGCCACCGCCTGGCCGCGCTGGAAGGCCGCATCCGCCGCCTGAGCCTGGACGACGGGCCCAACAGCGAATACGACATCGAGGCCATCGAGGCCCGGCTGTTCGAGCTGGCCAAGCTCAAGCGCAAGCTGGGGCGCGGGCTGGACGAGATCGTGCACCTGGGCCGCGAGGTGGAGGAGAACCTGTCCTTCCTGGACTCCTGCGCGCTGGACGAGAAGCGCCTCATCCGCGAGGAGGCCGAGGCCGCCAAGCTCCTGGCGCAGGCGCTTTCGGCGCTCAACGCCGCGCGCCAGCAGGCCGCCCTGGCCCTGGCCGCGCGCCTGGGCCGGGAACTGGCGGGCCTGGGCTTCTCCGAGCACGCCCGCGTGGAGTTCGCCTTTGAGCCGGTGGTGGTGTACTCCGGGCCGGAATCGGACCTGACCGAGCTGCGCGCCCGGCTGCTCTGGGTGCCCAACCCCGGCCAGCCCCCGCGCCCGCTGGACAAGATCGCCTCCGGCGGCGAGCTTTCGCGCTTCCTCTTGGCCATCACCGGCCTCAAGGCCGAGGCCGCGCAGCCCACCCTCATCTTCGACGAGGTGGACGCGGGCATCGGCGGCCACACGCTGACCCGCGTGGGCGAACGCCTGCTGGCCCTGGCCGGGCGGCAGCAGATGATCCTCATCACCCACTGGCCGCAGCTGGCCAGGCTCGCCGGGCGGCACTTCCTGGTGCGCAAGGAGGTTGTGGGCGGCCAGACCTTCACCGGCTGCGCGCGGCTCGCCGGACCGGAGATCGACGCCGAGCTCTCTCGCATGAACGGCGGCGCGCCGCTCTAGGGCCGCCTTCAAAAAGCGCCCCCCCTCCCCCCCTTGAGCCCGGCCCCGGCCCGGCGTATAGTACCCGCCAGCCCGGAGGCCCCGACCAACCCTCCGGCAAGGAGATGACCATGAAACGCCGCCTCGCCTGGGTGCTTTTGCTGACCGCCCTGGCCGCCATCGCAGTTGCCTGCGCCCGCACCGCCTACACCGACCGCAGCCAGATGCTGCTCATCAGCGAGGGCGAGGAAACCGCCCTGGGCCTGCAGGCCTCCAAGGACGTGCTGAAGAAGGAAAAGGAGAGCGGCGACCAGATCCAGACCGAACGCGTGCGCCGCATCGGCAGGCGCATCGCCATCGCCGCCAACAAGCCCGACTACAAGTGGGAATTCCACTTGATCGAGAAGAACGAGATGAACGCCTTCTGCCTGCCCGGCGGCAAGGTGTTCGTGTACACCGGCATCCTCGACCTCACCACCAGCAACGACGAGCTGGCCGCGGTGATGGGCCACGAGATCGCCCACGCCCTGCTGCGCCACGGCGGCGAGCGCATGAGCTCGGCCATGATGGCCCAGCTGGCGGGCCAGGCCGGGGCCATCGCCATCGGGGCCAGCACCAACAACCCCGCCGCCACCCAGGCCTTCGGCCAGCTCTACGGCATCGGCGCGCAGGTGGGCGTGTTGCTGCCCCACAGCCGCATGCAGGAGTCCGAGGCCGACGAGGTGGGCATGATCCTGGCCTCCAAGGCCGGATACGAACCCTCCGGCGCGCTCTCCCTGTGGCGGAAAATGGACGCCTACCACGCCAAGAAGGGCGGCACCCCGCCGCAGTGGCTGTCCACCCACCCCGCCAGCCAGCAGCGCATCGCCGACATCCAGGCCAAGATGGGCGCCATACGCGCCAAGTACTACCAGGCGGCCAACTAGCCCCCACGGGGCCTTGGCACGATTCCTGATAAGGCTCCGGGCATGATCCTCTGCACCAGCTGCGGCACCCAAAACCCGGACCACGCCCACGCCTGCTCCAACTGCAAGCGCAAGCTCCAGTCGCGCCGCAACGCCCCCGCGCCCCAAAACGGCACAGAAAACGGCGCGCCCCTTCCCAACGGGCTCAACGGCAACGGGACCGCCGCCCTCAACGGCAACGGGGCCGCACCCCCGGAACCGGCCTGGATCGCCCTGCCGCAGGACGAACGCCAGCCCGACGAGCAGGCCGCGCACATGGTGCGCAGCACCGCCGAGGTCTGGATCTACGCCATCCTGCTCATCGGCTCGGCCATCGCCACGGCCTGGACCCAGCAGTGGGGCTGGGCCGCCGCGGGCGTGGCCCTGGCCGCCATCGTGGCCAGGCTGCGCGGGCTATAGCGGCCTCCGGCGGCCACGACAGGCAGGGGTGAGGCTCCGCCTCGCCCCCTGCACCCCCCTCCGCCGGGGGGACGACGGTCCCCCCGGACCCCGCGCTTGGCCCCGGCGAGGGGCGCGCCCGCCCGGCAAGCCCAGCCTGGCCCCAACAAACATGCGAGCGGGGTTTTCCGGCGTCTGCGC
>JAEXRD010000047.1 GCA_023438245.1 Pseudomonadota bacterium
GCCCTGGCCTGGGCCAACCGCGGCGCGGCGCGGGGCGAGCAGGGCCGCCACGCCGAGGCCGAGGCGGACTTCGCCCGGGCCATCAGGCTGGACCCGGGCATGGTGGCGGCCTGGACGGGCCGGGGCGTGGCCCGCTCGCAAACCGGCGACATGGCGGGCATGTGCGCGGACTACCGCGAGGCCTGCGCCCGCGGCGAGTGCGCGCGGCTTGGGCAGGCCAGGGCCGTGGGCTACTGCCAGGATTCCGGCGGCGCGCGCTAGGCCGCGTTCAGGCGGTCGAGCAGCTTGCGCGAGGAGGCGTGGGTGGGGTCCACCTCCAGGGCCACGGAGAGGAAGTGCTTGGCGCTCTCCACGTCCTTGGTCATGAAGTAGGCGTAGGCCATGTTGAAGGCCACCACGGCGGCGGTCTTGGAGAAGCTCGGGTCCAGGCGCAGGGCCTTGTCGTAGCAGCCCACGGCCTCGCGGAACTGCTGGCCGTCGGCGAAGGCCAGGCCCATGTTGTAGATGACGCGGGTGTCGTCGGGCACCACGGTGAGCGCCTTCTTGTAGTTCTCCAGGGCGTGCTTCCACTTGCCCTGCTTGCGCAGGGCGATGCCCAGCCGGTTGAAGGTGACCATGTCCTCCTTGGTGAGGTTGTCGCCCTTCATCTCCAAAAGCTTGGTGTAATATTTCTCGGCCAGGGCCGGGGAGTTCTCCGACAGCGTCTCGGCGATGTCCGTGGCGATGCGGTCGACGTAGCTCAAGGCCTCGCGCTGGGCGTTGATGAGGGCCTGGTTGAAGTAGTGGTCGGCCTTCTCCATGTCGTTCTTGCGCACGTAGACCTTGCCGATCTCGCACTTGCGCTCGGTATTGAGCGGGCTGATCTTGTCCAGCTTCTTCAGGTAATGAAGGTAGGCCTCGTCGTTCTGGCCCTGGTGCACCCCGGCCAGCTTCTTCAGCGGCTCCAGGTACAGGGTGGCGCCCTTGTGGGCCTCCTCGTAGGCGATGACGGCGCCCTCGCGGTTGCCCTCGGCCAGCATGGCGTCGCCGCGCAGCATCAGCGCCACGGGGCTGCCGGGCTTCATCTCCAGGATGGACGAGGCGATCTGCTTGACCTTGCCGGTGTCGCCGCGCTCCAGGAAGCCCTTGGCCTCCTGCACCATCTGGCTGATCTTGCCCTGGGGGCGCAGCACCCCGCCGATCTTCTCGATGAGCGTGTCCACGCTCACGGGCTTGGTGATGACGCTGTCCACGCCGATTTCGTAGAGCAGCGAAAGCGAGTCCTTGTTGGTCTCCTGGGTCATCACCACGAGCTTGGCCTCGGGGAAGACGCTTTTGACCCCGCGCAGGAAGTCCGTGGTGGGCAGCCCGTGCAGGATGCGGTCGGCGAAGACGATGGCCGGCTGCTTGTGGGTGAGGGTGTCGCGCACCAGGCGCAGGGCTGTGCCCGAATCCTGGGTGACGTTCAGGGCGTCGCGCTTGACGCTGAGCGTTTTCAGAAGGGCCGTGCGCAGCGTGCGCACGAAAATCTGGTCGTCACAGAGCATGACGATGTTGCCCATCTGGAGCTCCACGAATTCGCGGACCTCTTGGTCGTAACGGGGGGTGGGAATCATGTGCGTGTTTTCCTCCGGCTGGTGGATACCGCATATCGAAGGGCGGCAGGGCTTGTCGAGAGGAAATGTATCGACGGAGCGCACGCGTTTTCGCCTGCCTAATCATTCCAGCCTATTGCCGGGCCGGATCCCCGGGAGCGGCAGCTTTTTCTTGGCGCTGACGGGATTTGGCAAGGTTTCTAGAGTTTTTGTAGTGCATTACTTCCTTGTTTTTAATGAAGAAATTTAGTTTGGCATCGCAGGTGCATATCCGGCGGCCAAAGGGAATGTTTTCTTCGAACAAGGAGGTTTGTTCATGTCTCTCGTAATCAATCACAACTTGATGGCGATGAACGCCGCCAGGAACCTGGGCACTGCCTACGGCGCCCTGAGCACGTCCACCCGCCGCCTGTCGTCCGGCCTCCGCGTTGGAACCGCCGCCGACGACGCCGCCGGTCTGGCCATCCGCGAGCTGATGCGCGCGGACATCAAAAGCATGAACCAGGGCGTGCGCAACGCCAACGACGCCATCTCCATGATCCAGGTGGCCGACGGCGCGCTCCAGATCATCGACGAGAAGCTCATCCGCCTGAAGGAACTGGCCATGCAGGCCAGCACGGGCACCTACTCGTCCGACCAGCGCCTGATGATCGACTCCGAGTACCAGGCCATGTGCTCGGAAATCACGCGTATCGCCAACGCCACCGACTTCAACGGCATCCACCTGCTCAACGGCCATCTCTCCGGCAACGCCTCCACCCACAACGGCACCGGCATCGAGTCCGTGGGCGCGCTCAAGGTGCACTTCGGCACCGGCAACGACTCCGCCGAGGACTACTACTACATCAACATGGGCAATTCCACGGCCTCGGCCCTGGGCCTGGGCATGCTGGCCGGCAGCAAGCTGAAGTGGACCGACGCCGAGATCGCGGCGCAGGCGGCCGACCCGGCCCGCCAGGCCGCCATGCGCGCGGAGAACAACGCCGGCAAGACCATCTCCACCCAGGAGCTGGCCCAGCAGGCCCTGAACGCCATCAACCAGGCCATCATCTCCAAGGACAAGATCCGCGCCAGCCTGGGCGCCATGCAGAACCGCCTGGCCAACACCATCACCAACCTGACCATCCAGGCGGAAAACATGCAGGCCTCCGAATCGCGCATCTCCGACGTGGACGTGGCCACGGAGATGACCGAGTTCACCCGCCAGCAGATCCTGTCCCAGTCGGCCGTGGCCATGCTGGCCCAGGCCAACAACCTGCCCAAGATGGCTCTCCAGCTCATCCAGGGCTAGCAAGACGGGCACGGCTGAACGCCGTTTTCCAGAAACCGAAAGGCCGGAAGGGTTGCACCCCCCTCCGGCCTTTTTTTCGTCCGTTTCCGGCGCGCCCCGCGCGGCCTAGTCTTCCTTCCGGCCCTTCAGCGCCGCCACGGCCCGCCCGGCGGCAGCCTGCTCGGCCTTTTTCAGGCTGGTGGCGGTGGCGCGGAACACCTGGCCGTCGGGCAGGCGCACCTCCACCTCGAAGAGCTTCTCGTGGTCCGGGCCGTGCTGGTCCACCTGGGCGTACACGGGCCGGTCGCGGAGCAGCTGCTGGGTCAGCTCCTGCAGGCGGCTCTTGTGGTCCTTGCCCGCCGGGACAACCAGCGCCTCCGGCCAGAGATGCTCGAACAGGCCCAGCACCACGCCGCGCGCGGCCTCGAACCCGGCGTCCAGGAACACGGCCCCGAACACGGCCTCCAGGGCGTCGGCCAGCAGGCTTTCGCGCTGGCGCCCGCCCTGGGTCTCCTCGCCCCGGCCCAGCAGCACGTGGCGGTCCAGCCCGGCGGCGCGGGCCACCCCGGCCAGGGTGGGGGCCTTCACCAGCCGCGACCGGAGCTTGGTCAGCTCGCCCTCGTTGGCCTGGGGATAGCGGCGGTAGGCCTCGTGGGTGATGGACAGCTCCAGCACCGCGTCGCCCAGGAACTCCAGGCGCTCGTTGTTCTGCCCCGGGCGGCCCTGCTCGTTGGCCCAGGAGCTGTGGGCCAGGGCCAGCGCCAGCAGCTTGACTTGGCCGAAGCGATGGTGGATGTCATGCTCAAGGGCGCAGAGGGCCGCCCCGTCCACGGGAATGTCGCCGAAGGAGAGATCGTCCATGTGCCTTCCCAGGTGCCAGATGAGGCCAACCAAATGAGTCTGCGCGAACTTTCGTCCGACTTCCCGCGCGACCTGTCTCCGCTGTTCTCGCCCTCGGCCGTGGCCGTGGTGGGCGCCTCGCGCAATCGCGCCAAGGTCGGCGCGGTGGTGTTGGCCAATATTCTGGCCGCAGGGTACAAGGGCGCCGTCCATCCCGTCAATCCCGCCGCCGCCGCCGCCAACGGAGGGGAGGGCATCGAGCTCTGCGGCCTGCGGGCGCTCTCCTCGGTTTCCGAACTGCCCGAAGGGCTGGACCTGGCGGTGGTCTGCCTGCCGCAGGCCCGGGTGCTTGCCTGCGTGCGCGAGCTGGCCGAGCGCGGCGTGCGCGCCTGCGCCGTGCTGGCCGCGGGCTTCCGCGAGAGCGGGCGGCTGGGCTTCGAGGCCGAGACCGAGCTGGCCCACGTGGCGCGCCAGGCGGGCATGATCCTGCTGGGCCCCAATTCCCTGGGCCTGGTGAACACCGCCGCGGGCCTGAACGCCACCTTCGCCGTGGGCAACCCCGCGCCGGGCGGAGTGGCTTTCTTTTCCCAGTCCGGGGCCATGTGCGTGGGCGTGCTGGACTGGGCCGCCGGGCAGGGCATGGGCTTTTCCACCTTCGTGAGCCTGGGCAACAAGGCCCTGCTGGACGAGGCCGCCGTGCTGCGCCACCTGGAGGGCGACGAGCACACCCGGGTCATCCTGGGCTACTGCGAGAGCGTGGAGGACGGGGCCGAGTTCCTGGACGCCGCGCGAAGCGTGGCCGCCAAGAAGCCGCTGGTGATGCTCAAGGCGGGCACCACCGGGGCCGGGGCCAGGGCGGTCAGCGCCCACACCGGCGCGGTGTCCGGCTCGCCGGCGGCCTACAAGGCGGCCTTCCGCCAGGCCGGGGCGCTCACCGTCGACAGGGTGGAGCCGCTGTTCTGGCTGGCCCAGGCGCTGGCCCTGCAGCCCGCGCCCGCCGGGCCCGGCCTGGCCATCCTGACCAACGCGGGCGGGCCGGGCATCCTGGCGGCGGACGCCTGCGCGCGCACCCGGCTGACCCTGCCCCGGCCCAGCCAGGCCACGCTGGAAAAGCTGGCCCAGGAGCTGCCGGGCCTGGCCTCGGTGTACAACCCCGTGGACGTGCTGGGCGACGCCGGGCCGGGCCGCTACCGCGCCGCGCTGTCCATCCTGGCGGCGGACCCGCAGGTGCAGTCCCTGCTGGTGCTGTTCACCCCCACCGGCGGGGCCGACGCGGCGGCAACGGCCAGGGCCATCGTCGAGGTGGCCGGGGGGCCGGAGTTCCAGAACCCCGACGGCACGCGCAAGCCCATCGCCTGCTGCCTCATGGGCCGGGGCGCGGTGAAGAAGGGGCGCGCGCTGCTGCTCTCCGCGGGCATTCCCTGCTACGAATTTCCCGAGGGGGCCGTGGAGGCCCTGGACGCGCTGTACCGCTCCGGCCAGATGGCCAGGGAGGGGGCGCTGCCTGCCGCTGCGGCCCCGGACTCCTGCCTGGGGTCCTGGGACGACACCGCGGCGGAGATCGTTGAGGATGCCCGGCGCAAGGGGCTGGTGGAGCTGGGCGGGGTGGCCGCGCTGGAGGCCGCGCACGCCGCCGGGCTGCCGGTGCTGACCACGGGCCTGGCGCGCACCAGCGCCGAGGCCGTGCGCCTGGCCGGTGAGATCGGCCTGCCCGTGACCCTGCGCCTGTCCACGCCGGACACCGGCTTCCTGGAGGACGCCGTGGGCGCGCCCCGGCTCATGGCCCCGGGGCTTTCCGGCATGGCCTGCGAGCTGGCGGAGGAGGGGGGGGAGATGACCGTGCGCCCGGCGGACACCTCCGTGGGCCAGATCACCGGCCTGTCCTGCGCCGACGAGGTGCGCCGGGCCTTCCTGGCGCTCACCGGGCGTGCGGCGCGCATCCGGCCCGAGGCCTACGTCACCGGCTGCCTGGTGCAGGCCATGCCCCGGCTGTCTGTGCCCGGCGGGCCCGGCGGTCTCGGCGCGGGCGGCTACGGGCCCGGCGAGCCCCAGGGCTTCGAGCTTTCCGTGGGCTTCGCCCGCGACCCGCAGTTCGGGCCGCTGCTCTCTTTCGGGCTGCGCGGCATGACCAGCGAGCTCCTGGGCGACGTGTCGCACCGTCTTGCCCCGCTGACCCCGGCCCAGGCGCGGGAGATGCTGCGCGAGGTGCGCTTCTACCCGCTGCTCAGGGGCGCGCGCGGCGGCGTGGCGGTGTCGCTTCCGGCGCTGGAGCGGCTGCTCCTGGGCGTGGCGCGCATGGCGCTGCGGCTCCCGCTGCTCATGGGGGCCAGCTTTTCCCCGGTGCTGGCCGGGCCCGGCGGGGTGTACATAGCCGGAGCCAGGCTCATTTTGGGCTAGGCCCCGGGATTCAAGAACAACGCGAAGGAGGGCACATGCCCGGACTCTACATCGGCTCCACCTCCGGCTATTCCGGCAAGAACACCGTCACCGTGGGCCTGGGCCTGGCGCTCAAGCAGGCGGGGCTGTCCATCGGCTACATGAAGCCCGTGGGGGCCATGCCCGTGGAGACCGGCCAGGGCCTGGCCGACGAGGACGCGCTCTTCGTGCGCGAGGCCCTGGGCCTCTCCGGAGACCCGGCGCACACCCCCGAGGCCATGACCCCGGTGGTGGTGACCCACGACTTCAAGCGCGAGGCCTTCGAGAACACGCTGCCGGGCATGATGGACGGCGGGCTCATGGCCAAGGTCAAGGGCGCGTACGACGGGCTCAGCGCGGGGCGCGACGTGACCCTGGTGGCGGGCAGCGGCGGCATGTACTCCGGCAAGTACAGCGGGCTGGACGCCGTGAGCATGGTGGCGGCCCTGGGGCTCAAGGCCCTGGTCATCGACCGCTTCGAGAAGGAGTTGAACTACGACCTCTTGCTGATGCTGCGCGAGCAGATGGGCGACGGACTGGCGGGCGTGGTGCTGAACGACGTGCCCCCGGCCTTCCTGGACGAGGTGGAGAACCACCTGGCCCCGTTCCTGGAGAGCCGCGGCGTGCCCGTGCTGGGCATCCTCCCGCGCGACCCGCTCATGGGCTCCATCACCGTGGGCGACCTGGCCCTGCGCCTGGGCGGCAAGGTCATCAGCGCCCACCACCGCACCGACCGCGTGGTCTCGCAGTTCCTCATCGGCACCATGCAGGTGGAGAACTTCATGCTGCACTTCCGCAAGAAGAAGAACGCCGCGGTCATCGTCGGCGGCGACCGCGCGGACGTGCAGCTGGTGGCCCTGGAGGGCGACTGCCCCTGCCTGGTGCTCACCGGCAACCTCTACCCCAACGACGTGATTCTGACGCGCTCGGAGGTGCTGGAGACCAGCATCATCATCGTGCGCGAGGACACCTTCACCGTGGCCAAGAAGATGGAGAACCTGCTCATCCGCCACAAGATGCGCGACGCCGTGAAGGTGCGCCAGGGCGCGGAGCTGGTGGCCCGGCACCTGAAGCTGGACGCCCTGCGCCAGACCCTGGGCCTGTAGCATGGCCGGGATTCGGCGGGCGGGCCTGGCCTGGCTCGCGGTGCTGCTCCTTGCCGGCGCCTGTGCCGGCTGCGGCTCCGCCGCCTTCGCCTGGCCCGCGCCGCGCCAGCGCCCGCAGGCCCAGACCCCCCGCGACATCGAGGTGACGGGCGCGCGCGTGCTGGACAGCGGCCTGCTGGAGCCCCTGCCCGCGCGCGAGGACGCTCCCCGGCCCAGCGGCCCCCCGACGCTCCTCGGCGGGGTGGGGGGCGTGGAGGGCGTGGTGGCCATACCGGGCGAGGTGCGCCCGCAGGACCGGCTGGCGACCCCGCCGGAGCGCGAGTACCGGCCCCTGTCCCAGGCGGCCAAGGTCTATGCCCTGCCCGGCCAGGCCGTGGGCTTCGGCTACGTGCTGGCGGGCTCGCCCCTGGGCGCTGAGGTGCCCGTGGAGGTGGTGGTGGCCTTGCCGCAGGGGGAGGGGGGCGGCCCGCGCCGCACCGTGGCTCTGGAGCGCGAGGGGGTGCTGGGCCGCGCGGACTGGGCGGCCTGGGACTTCGCCCCGGACGTGCCCGTGGAGGGCGGCCAGTACGTCATCGAGCTGCGCTGCCAGGGCGTGGAGCTGGCGCGCCGGGCCTTCCTGGTCGCGCCGCGCGCCGTGCCCGCGAGTCCGGCAAAAGAGCCGGGCCGCTAGTCCCGCTTGCGCACGTCCAGCCGCCAGGGATTGTGCCGGGCGCAGCAGCCCTGGCCCACGAACAGCGGCCCCAGGTCCACCCCGGGCCGGGGATTCAGCACCAGGTCGCAGGCGTAGCGCTCGCCGGTCCACACCAGGGCCGGGCAGCGCGGTACGTATCCGTACGCGGCCTGGGAGACCTCGCAGGGATTGTCCAGGCAGCACCAGCCGCAGCCCAGGCAAGGCAGCGGGGGCAGGCCGGGGTCCTTGGGGGAGAAGAAATCGTCGAGTCCGGTCATGGGGGCAGGATAGGCCAGGGGCGTCGGCTTGGCAACCGGGGCGGCGGGCCTGCCGCGGCGGCTGTCGGGTTACGCACTCGTAGCTGGATTCCCGATTGCGTTTTGGCGTGTTCTGGTGCAGTTGTTTGAAAGTGGATGGATTGCGCCCGCCGCGTCCCCACGAGGCGGCAACGCCTGCGCATTCGCACCACCTGGAGGCCCATGGCTCAGCCCCCCCGCTGGGATCTTCGCGGAGCGACCCCCCGTGTCCTGGTCGGCATCCTCGCCGTGGGGCTGGCGGTCGGCCTGCGGCTGGCCCTGGTGGACATCCTGGGGCCCAGAACGCCGTTTCTGACCTTCTACCCCGCAGTGATGCTGTCCGCGCTGGTGGGCGGGGCCGCGTCCGGCCTCGTCGCCACCGCCGGCCTGGGGCTGGCCGCCTACTTCTGGGTGCTGCCCCAGCTCGCGCCGTTCATCCTTTCCGAGGCCAGCTGGCTGGCGCTCGGCGTGTTCGTGGCCAGCGGCGCGGTGGTCTCCGCCGTGGCCGAGGGGCTCTTGCGCGCGCGCAGGCGCGCCGCCCTGCTGGAGGCCGAGGCCGTCCTGACCTCCCAGCGCTGCGAGCTGGACGCCGCCTCCCGCCGCCTGGCCGACCTGGTGGAGTCCACCAGCGACGCCATCCTGGGCGTGGACATGACCGGGGCCGTCACCAGCTGGAACAAGGGGGCCGAGCGCCTCTACGGCTACAGCGCCGCCGAGGCCGTGGGCCGCAACGCCGTGGATCTGCTGGCGCCGCCGGAGGGTGTGGGCGAGATGAACTCCCTGCTGGAGCGCATCATCGTCGCCGGAAAGGTGCACAGCTACGAGACCCGGCGCAGGAGCAAGGACGGAACCGTGCTGGACGTGGCCGTGACGCTCTCGCCCATCCGGGCCTCGGACTGCACGCTGGCCGGGGCCTCCGTGGTGGTGCGCGACATCAGCGACCAGAAGCGCGCCCAGCAGGCCCTGCGCGAGAGCGAGGAGCGCTTCCGCGTCGTGGTGGAGGGCACGGACAACCTCATCACCCGCGTGGACGGCCAGGGCCGCCTGCTCTACGTCAACCCCGTGGCGCGGCGCATCTTCGGCCTGGAGCCGGAGCAGTGCCTGGGCCGCCTGGCCTATGACTTCGTGCATCCCGGGGACCGCGAGGCCACCATGCGGGCCTTCGCCGGGTGGGTGGCCGGGCGTCAGGCCGGGGCCAACATCGTCAACCGCCAGGTCTCGTCCACGGGCCAGACGCGGATACTGTCCTGGACCGTCCAGCTGCACTACGGCCAGGACGGGCGGCTCGTCGCGGTGGACAGCATCGCCCAGGACATCACCGAACTCAAGGAGGCCGAGCAGGCCCTGCGCGAGAGCGAGCGCAGGCTGCGCTACTCCCAGGAGATCGCCCGGCTCGGGCAGTGGCAGCTGGACCTGGGGACCGGCCAGCTGAGCTGGTGCAAGGGCGTGTACGCCATGTTCGAGCTCGACCCGGCCGAGGCCCAGCCCTCTTACGGGAAGTTCCTGGCCCTGGTGCACCCCGACGACCGCCAGGCCGTGGACGAGGCCTACCGCAAGTCCCTCGAGGCGCGCAGCGAGTATTCCATCGTGCACAGGCTGAGGATGCCCGACGGGCGCGTGAAGTGGATCAAGGAGCTCTGCCGCCACGAGTTCGGGCCGGACGGCCAGCCGCTGCGCTCCCTGGGCGTGGCCCAGGACATCACGGAGCTGAAGCAGGCCGAGGAGGCCCTGCGCGCCAGCGAGCTGTTCTCGCGCGGCATCGTCGAGAACAGCCCGGACTGCATCAAGCTGCTGAACGCCGCCGGGGAGCTGACCTTCATCAGCGGCGGCGGCCTGCGGCTGCTGGAGCTGGAGAGCGTCGAGCCGGTGCTGGGCAGGCCCTACGCCGAGTTCTGGAAAGGCTCGGACCGCGAGCGGCTGGACGAGGCCATGCGCGCGGCCCGGGCGAGCGGCCTGGGCAGGTTCGAGGGCTACTGCCCCACGGCCACGGGCACGCCCAAATGGTGGGACGTGACCATCTCGCCCCTGCCCGGCCTCCCGGGCCAGCCCGGCCGCTTCCTGGTCATCTCCCGCGACATCACCGAGCGCAGGCAGGCGGCGGAGGCCCTGCGCGGGGAGCGCGAGCGCCTGGCCACCATCATCGACACCAACTCGGACCTGATGTTCCTGAAGGACTCCGAGCTGCGCTACCTGGCGGCCAACGCCGCGCACAAGGAGGCCCTGGGCATCGATCCCCAGGCCATGATCGGCCGCCGCGACGCGGACTTCATGGCCCGGGAGATGGCCCAGAGCTGCGAGGACAGCGACCGCGCGGCCCTGGAGTCCGGCTCGGTGCTGCGCGAGGAGCAGATTCTGGGCCGCTGGTACCGCGTGGCCAAGAAGCGCGTGGCCGACGACCAGGGCCGGGTGCTGGGCGTGGCCGGGCTCATTTCCGACATCACCCAGGACATGCTGGCCTTCGAGGCCCTGCGCGAGAGCGAGGAGCGCTTCCGCCAGCTGGTGGAGCACGCCCCGGACGGCATCTTCGTGCAGACCGAGGGGCGCTTCTCCTACGTCAACCGCGCGCTGCTGGACCTGTACGGGGCCAGCGAGCCGCACCAGGTCCTGGGCCATTCCGTGGCCTCCCGCGTGCATCCGGACTTTCAAGACCTCGTGGCCGAGCGCATCCGCCTGCTCAACGAGGAGCGCGTGGCCGTGCCGCTCATGGAGATGCGCCACATGCGCCTGGACGGCAGCCCCGTGGACGTGGAGGTCTCCGCCGTGCCCATGGTCTACGGCGGCAAGCCCGGCGGCCTGGCCTTCATGCGCGACGTCCACGAGCGCAAGCGCCTGGAATCCCTGCGCGAGGACATGGAGCGCATCGCCCGCCACGACCTCAAGACCCCGCTCAACGCCGTCATCAACCTGCCGCTTCTGCTGCTCGACGGCGAGGGCCTGAGCCAGGAGCAGGCCGAGATGCTGCGCATGATCCACGAGGCGGGCCTGCGCATGCTCGACCAGATCGACCAGTCCCTCACGCTCTACCGCATCGAGACCAGGACCTTCGAGCTGGACCCCCAGCCCGTGGACCTGCCCGAACTGCTGGCGCGCGTGGCGGGCGACCTCTCCACCATGGCGCGCGGCCTGGGCGTGGCCATCGAGCTGGAGCAGGACGCCGAGGCGCTGGTGGTGCGCGGCGATGCGCTCTTGTGCCGCACCATGCTGGGCAACCTGCTCAAGAACGCGGTGGAGGCCACCGGGCGCGGCGGCCAGGTGCGGGTGCGGCTGGAGCGCCTGGACGGCGAGGCCTGCGTGGTGGTGCGCAACCCCGGCCTGGTGCCGGAGGACCTGCGCGACAGATTCTTCGAAAAGTACGTCAGCGCGGGCAAGCGGCGCGGGGCGGGCCTGGGCACCTACTCGGCGCGGCTCTCCGCCGAGGCCCAGGGCGGGCGCATCGCCATGGAGACGGGCGAGGAGCGCGGCACCGAGATCACCGTGTGCCTGCCGCTGTGGGCGCGGGAGGAGCAGGCGTGAGGCACCATCGCAAGGAACTGTGGTTCCGCATTCCGGGCCGCCGGGGCTTCGTGAACATCACGCCCCAGGTGCAGCAGGCCGTGGACGAGTCCGGGGTGCGGGAAGGCCTGTGCCTGGTCAACGCCATGCACATCACCGCCAGCGTTTTCGTCAACGATGACGAGTCCGGGCTGCACCACGACTACGAGAAATGGCTGGAACGCCTGGCCCCGCACGAGCCGGTGGGCCAGTACCGCCATAACGTGGGCGAGGACAACGCCGACGCGCACATGAAACGCCAGATCATGGGGCGGGAGTCGGTCGTCGCCGTCACCGGGGGCAGGCTCGACCTCGGCCCCTGGGAGCAGGTGTTCTACGGCGAGTTCGACGGCGGGCGCGACAAGCGCGTGCTCATCAAGATCATCGGCGAGTAGCGAGGATGCCGCCGCCCCTGCGCGCCGGGTTTTTTCCGGGCAGGAAGGTCACGCGCAGGAATTCCGGGTCCAGGAAGCGCAGCGGGTTGTCCACGCAGGCATCGGGCAGCAGGTGCCACCAGCGGTAGCCCAGGGCGCGGAAGTGCGCGCGCGCGCGGCCGTGGTGGCCCAGCTCGCGGGCGGCGGCCAGGGCGGCGTGGCGCGGGCCCCCCGCGGG
>JAEXRD010000085.1 GCA_023438245.1 Pseudomonadota bacterium
GGCGGACATCACGGCCATGACCACCGACCAGATCGTGGCCATCGAGACCCAGGACTTCGCGCAGCTGACCACCGCGCAGATCGTGGGCCTGACCACCGCCGACGTGCACGCCCTGACCACCGACCAAGTGGTGGCCTTCACCACCGAGCAGTTCAGCAAGCTCACGGCGGCGCACATCGCGGCCTTCACCTCGGACCAGATCGCGGCCATCGAGACCCAGGACTTCACGCACCTGTCGGCCACGCAGATCAGGGCCATCACGGGCGATGAGGCCCAGGGCATCACCACGGACCAGCTCGTGGGCCTGACCTCGGTACAGATCGCGGCCTTCTCCACCGCCGCCATCTCGCACCTGAGCACGGATGCGGTGGCCGCGCTGACCACCGACCAGATCCACGGCCTGACCACGGCCCAGATCGCGGCCTTCACCACCGACCAGGTGGTGGCCATCGAGACCCAGGACATCGCGGCCATGACCACGACCCAGGGCAATGCCTTCACGGCCACGCAGATCGACGCCATGGGCACCGACCAGGTCAACGCCCTGGTGGCCTGCCCGCTGGTGCTCGACCTGAACGGCGACGGCATCCACACCACCAGCATCACCGACGGCACCACCTTCGACATCCACGGCACCGGCACCAAGGTGGCCGTGGGCTGGATCTCCAGCAGCGACGGCCTGCTCTGCCTCGACCTGAACCACAACGGCACCATCGACAGCGGCAAGGAGCTCTTCGGCACCGCCACGGATAGCGCCACGGGCGTCAAGTTCGCCAACGGCTTCCAGGCCCTGGCCGCGCTGGACGCGAACCACGACGGCACCATCAGCGCCCTGGACCCGCAGTTCAAGGATCTGCGCGTGTGGGTGGACAAGAACCACGACGGCATCTCCCAGGCCGACGAGCTGCACTCCATGCAGGAGCTCAAGATCCAGAGCATCTCGCTGCACGCCACCGAGACCGTGGTGAAGGACAACGGCAACTGGATCCTGATGGAGGCCAGCTACACCACCACCGACGGCGTGACCCACGCCATGGCCGACGTGTGGGTGCAGAACGACCACAGCACCACCGCCGCCACCACGACCACGACAACGACAACGACGACCACGGCCACGACGACCACCACGCACACCGACGAGAGCACCAAGGTGCAGGTGGCGGGCGTGGCGCCGACCCCGACCACGGAACACAGCTAAAGCTGCGCGCAAGACCAACGGAGGCCCGCCCCGCCACACGGCGGAGCGGGCCTCCGCCTTTGTCCCGGTCCACGTTCAACCAGCCTTCAGGATGCGCCCATGGACACCATCCCCTTCTCCGCCCCCAAAGCTGCCACCGCCGCCCAGCCGGACATGACCCGCCCGCGCCTGGAGCGCATCGGCGCGGCCAGCCATCGCCAGCTGGCCTTCCGCCCCGCGCCGGACTTCGCCTTCGCCAGCCGCGTGGCCATGGTGCCCATCGTCGCCGCGGAGCTTTCCCTGGCGGCGCTCAACTATCCCCTGGCCTTCCTGCCCTCGGCCCCGGCGGACCCGCAGCAGGGCGCGGACGCCGGGCCGCTGGAGCTGGTGGGCCTGCTGTCCATCGAGGAGAAGCGCAACCTGTTCGTGGCGGCCAACGGCGCCTGGCTCACGGACTTCGTGCCCGCCAGCATCGGCACCTATCCCTTCCGCTACATCTCCGGCGGGCATGCCGGACGCTCCGCCCTCTACGCCGACATGGCCAGCGGCCTGCTGGGCCACGGGCCGGAGCACGGCGGCGACCCGCTGTTCGGGCCCGACGGCAAGCCCTCGGAGAAGATGCGCCAGATCGTGGGCGCGCTGCAGGCCTTTGAGAAGAGCCGCAGGCTGACCCAGAAGGTGTGCGGGCAGGTGCGCCAGGCCGGGCTGCTGGTGCCCTGGGGCGAGACGAAGGACGCGCCGTCGCTGGCCAGGCTGCTGCGCGTGGACGAGCCCAGGCTGATGAAGCTGGGCCTGCGCGAGCTGGACGCCCTGCGCAAGAGCGGGGCGCTGCTGCTCATCTACGCCCACCTGCTCTCGCTGGCGGGGCTGGCGCGGCTGTACCGTCTGACCAAGGTGCACGCCACGGCAGAGCGCGAGCGCAGGCAGCTCTTCGCCTCCTGCTTCCAGGAGAACGAGAGCATCGAGGATTCGTTCAAGTTCTAGGGGTGCGGGCGGCGGCCTAGCCCGGGCCGCGCAGCGCCTCTTCCAGCCATTTGGCGGCCTGCTCCGGGCCACACAGGCGCTCGCCCAGCTCGCGGCAGGAGGCGGCGATCTCGCCCCAGGCCTCCGCGCCCACGGGCCGGGCGGGGTGCCCGCCCAGGATCACCGGGAACCCGGCGGCGGGGCCATCCTGGCCCCCGGCCAGGCAGTCCAGCAGAAAGCCCAGCGTGGCGATGGCGGCGGGCACGCGCGCGGCCATGCGCACGGGCACGTCCTCGCGGGTCATGGCGGCGGCGAACTCGCGCCAGATGTCCTCGCCCTCCAGGAACATGGGGGTCATGTCGCGGGCGGTGACGATGAGGTGGAGGTGCGCCAAGCTCAGGCCGTATTCCGGCGGCAGGTTGCGGCACCAGCGGACGATGTAGGAGCCGGGATATTCCAGCATGCGGGCGCTCCTGGGGCGTGGGGGTTGGGCCTACTCGCGCAGGGCGTGGTTCAGGCTCTTGGTGATGGGGTCCAGGATGTAGTCCAGGATGCTCTTTTCCTTGGTCAGCACGTACACCGTGGCGGGCATGCCCGCGCTGAGGCTGACCTTGTACTTCTCCAGGTTGTCGTCGGTGATGGCGGCGTGGATCTTGTACACGGGCTGCTCGCCGGTGGGGCCCTTGGAGGTGGTGCGGTCGGGCGAGACGTAGGTGACCTGACCCATGAGCTGGGGCAGCTCGTGCACGGTGTAGGCCGCGATCTGGATCTTGGTGCGCTGGCCCACGCTGATCTTGGTGATGTCCTTCACGGGCACGTCGGCCTCCACGATGAGCGGCTGGTCCTCGGGCACGATGTCCAGGAGCCGCTCGCCGGGGCGCAGCACCGCGCCCACGGTGAACACCGTCATGTCCATGACGATGCCCGACACCGGGGCGCCCACCACCAGCCGGGTCTTGGCGTCGTCGGTGGCGCGGGAGCGCTCGCGCGCCTCCAAAAGCCGGGACTGCACCTCGGAATACAGGGTGCTGCCGCGCTGCACGTACTCGCGCCGCAGCTCGGAAATGCGCAGGGCGGTCTCGTGGATCTTCTGCTGGGTCACGCTCTTGATGGACTGGTGGGTGGCCATGTTGCGCTGCAAATCCAGGATGGGCGTCTTTTCCAGGTAGCGGTTCTTCTGCAGCTCGCTCTTGGCGGTCAGCTCCTCCTGGTAGGCGGCGATGATGCGGTCCTCGGCCTGCACCTGGGCCTGCAGGCCCAGAATCTGCTGCTGCAGCAGGCGCACCTGGCCCTCCACGGCCTGGCGCTCCTCGCGCAGGATGTTCTGCTCGGCGGCCATGGCCTGCTGCACGTCCTGGTCGGCCTGCATGGCCAGCAGCTCGCGCGGCCACTCGATGGCGGGCTTCATCTGGCGCTGGGCGTCCAGCCGGGCCAGCCGGGCCATGAGCACGGCGGCCTGGTCGCGCACCACGGCGGCGTTGGCCTCGATGCCCGCGTCGGTGAGGACGACCAGCGCCTGCCCGGCCTGCACGCGGTCGCCCTCGCGCACCAGGATCTCCTGCACGATGCCGCCCTCGCGGTGCTGCACGGTCTTGCGGTTCAGGTCCACCTTCACCGAGCCCTGGGCCACGATGGCGCTGTCGAGCTTGGCCAGCACCGCCCACAGGGCGAAGCCGCCGAACAGCGCGGCGATGATGATCAGGCCCGAGGTCACGATGCGCCGGAAGCTGTCCACGTTCAGGGCCTCGCCCTGCTGGCCCGGGGCCTGGGCCCGCGCGCCGTTGTCCAGGTCCAGGGAGCCGCTGGCGGGGGCGGACCCGGCGGAACTGTCCGGCTGCTCGCCCGGTCCCACGGCCACCACCTTCTTGGCCAGCGTGATCTTGCCCAGCTGCATGGCTTATGCCCCCGCTATCCTGCCCGGCTGGGGCTTGGGTTGCGCGCCCGCGCCGCCCACAAGGTTGCGGAACACCGCCTCGCGCGGGCCGAACATGACCACTTGGCCGCCCTTGAGCACCATGAGCATGTCCACCTTGGCGATGGTGGAGGGCTTGTGCGACACGATGATCACCGTGCCGCCGGACTGCTTCATCTGCTCCACGGCCTGGGCCAGGGCGCGCTCGCCCTCGTCGTCCAGGTTGGAGCTGGGTTCGTCGAGCACCAGCAGCGAAGGCTGGCCGTAGAGCGCCCGCGCCAAGCCGATGCGCTGGCGCTGCCCGCCGGAGAGGATGGCCCCGGCCGCGCCAATCTCGGTGTCGTAGCCCGAGGGGAACTGCAGAATCATCTCGTGCGCACCGGCCATCTTGGCGGCGGCCACCACGCGCTCGGGGTCCACCTCGCCCAGGCGGGCGATGTTCTGGGCCACGGACCCGGAGAACAGCTCCACATCCTGCGGCAGGTAGCCCAGGAAGGTCCCGCGCCGGTCGTAGCTCCAGGACTGGATGTCCACGCCGTCCAGGCGCACGGCCCCGCGCACGGGACTCCACAGGCCCACCAGCAGGCGGCACAGGGTGGACTTGCCCGCCGCGCTGGGGCCGATGAGGCCCATGGTCTGCCCGGCGGTGAGGCTGAAATTGATGTCCATGAGCAGCGGCCTGCCCCCGGCCACGAAGGTCAGGGACTCGACGGCCAGGTTGCCCCCCGGCGCGGGCAGGTTCATGCGCTCCGGCGGCTGGGGCTGGCTGAACAGCGCGTACAGGCGGCGGAAGCAGGCATAGGCGTCCAGCGACTGGGTGTAGGTGGCCATGCCCGCGTCGATGGGGCCGAAGGCCTTGCCCATGGCGATGCCCGCGCCCAGCAGGATGCCCGAGCTGCCGCCCCCGGTGATGACCAGGTAGGCGCCCACGGTGTACATGGCCAGCATCATGATCATGCGCAGGCCGCGGATGAGCGCCTGCAGGAAGCCCGCGCGCTTGCTGGCCAGGGTCTGCAGGTTCATCACCGCGATGTTCAGCCCGCGCCACTTGGTGATGATGCCCGGCAGCATGCCCATGCTCATCACGGCCTCGGCGTTGTGGCTGGCCTGGCCCACCAGGGCGGCGGCGCGGCCGTTGAGGGCCGAGGCCTGGTCCAGGTTGGAGCGGGTGAGCCGCTCGGCCAGCACGCCCAGCACCAGGGACAGCAGGCAGCCGATGAGCGCCACCACCCCCAGGTAGGGGTGCAGGGCGAAGACCAGCAGCAGGCAGATGGGCACCAGCGGCAGGTCGAAGAAGTTGAAGATGGCCATGCCCGAGCAGAACTGGCGCAGCACGGCCACGTCGCGCATGCCCGCCACGGCCTGGCCCTGGGGCACGCTGGCCACGGCGTGCATCATGGTGGTGAACACGCGCTCGCTCAGGTCCAGGTCCATCTGGATGCCCAGGCGCACCAGCAGGCGGTTGCGCACCACGTCCAGCAGGATTCCGGCCAGCAGCGTGACCATGCCCATGAGCGCGATGGCGATGAGCGAGGGCACGCTGTTGCTCATCATGGCCTTGTCGAAGATGAGCATGATGAAGATGGAGAACGACAACTGGATGATGTTGATGAAGAAGCTGAAGAAGCTGCCGAACAGGAAATAGGAGCGCCAGCGCTTCAGGTAGTCGAGCATGGTCATGCGGCCAGCCCTCCCCCGAGCGCGCAGAGGCGGCAGGGCGCAATACGCCCGCCGCGTGGCTTCCCGTTCCCGTCCGTTCGCGTGCTTCGCATGGTCTCCCGTCTCGCGCATCGTGCGCGCGTCCTGCGCGCAGCCGTGCGCCAAATTCGGATGCAAGCTTCATGCCTTGGGCATTTCCGGCCTGTTCGCGCCCCCTCGCCCGGCCCCGCCCCCAGGTTCCGGCCACGCTCCCACGCCCGGCAGGTCCTGTCCAGCCCCCGCGCCCAAAACCTCCTGGCATCATCATTGCTACGTATCCGCGCCGCCGCCCGTGGCGGCAAGATCGGCCCGCGCCCCTGCGCCCCGCACCCGGCCCCAGCCCCCCCCAAAGGCCCGGGAACGCTTGACGCAGTGCGCGCAATAGCGCTTAATGCGCCGACACACCCAGCCCGCGCCCCGGCGCGGCAAACCCGCCCGCCCTCATGGGCGGAGGTGCACCGCATGGCCAAGAAGAAGCGGCCCGGCCCGGCCGGCAAAGGACCGGCCACCAAGAGCGCGCCCCAGAAAGTCCAGGCCCCTCCGGCCCGGTCGGCCAAGGCCCACCCGCGCGCGGGCCAGAACCTCGTGGAGCTGTTCAGCCAGGCCGAGATGCTCGCCCACGAGGGCGACCCGGCCAAGGTGCGCGCCCTGTACGACAAATGGCTGGCGGCCAACCCCGGCCACCCGCTGGCCCACGCCGCGCTGTTCAACCAGGGCTGCTCCCAGATGAACGCCGCGCCCGAGGTGGCCGAGGCCTGCTTCCGCGAGGCCCTGCGCCTGCTGCCGAATTTCCTCCAGGCCCGCTACAACCTGGGCACCACCCTGGAGCGCCTGGGCCGCATCCCCGAGACCCTGGAGGCCTGGAGCCACCTCACCGCCCTGCCCGACGCCTCCACCGGCCTGGAGCGCGAGATGCTGCTCTACGGCCTGAACCACTCCGGCCGCGTGCTGGAGCAGCAGCGCCGCTTCCGCGAGGCCGAACAGATGCTGGCGCGCAGCCTGCGCGTGGACCCCACCCAGCGCAAGGTCATCCACCACTGGGTGCACCTGCGCCAGAAGCAGTGCGCCTGGCCGGTGTTCGCCGAGCTGCCCGGCCTGGACGCCGCCGCCATGCGCGGGGCCACCTCGGCCCTGGCCATGCTCGACGTCACCGACGACCCCGAGGTGCAGCTCTCCGCCGCGCACCGCTTCGTGGCCGAGCACATAACCCCCGGCCTGGAGCCCCTGGCCAGGCCCGGCGGGTACGGCCACAAGCGCCTGCGCATCGGCTATCTTTCCTCCGACCTGTGCCTGCACCCGGTGGCCATGCTCATGGTGGAGCTGTTCGAGCGCCACCACCGCGACAGGGTGGAGGTGTACGGCTACTGCTGGAGCCGCGAGGACGGCTCGGACCTGCGCCGCCGGGTCATCGCCGCGCTGGACCGCCACGTGCCCATCGGCCAGATGAACGACGAGCAGGCCGCCCTGCGCATCCGCGCCGACGAGATCGACGTGCTCATCGACCTGCACGGCCCCACCGCCGGGGCCAGGCCGAACATCCTGGCCCGCCGCCCGGCGCTGGTGCAGGCCAGCTACCTGGGCTTTCCCGGCACCAGCGGCATGCCCTGCATTGACTACGTGCTGTGCGACCGCAGCGTGCTGCCCGAGGCCACCCTGCCCTTCATGACCGAGAAGCCGCTCTACCTGCCGGAGGTCTTCCAGGTCTGCGACACGCGGCGTGTGGCCAGCCCCGCGCCCAGCCGCGCCTCCTGCGGGCTGCCGGAAACCGGCGCGGTATTCTGCGTGTTCAACAACAGCCACAAGATCACCCCGGAGCTGTTCGGGGCCTGGCTCAACATTTTGACGCGCACCCCGGGCAGCGTGCTCTGGCTGGTGGCCGACGACCCCAGCGTGCGCGAGAACCTGACCCGCGAGGCCGAGGCGCGCGGACTGGCCGGGCGGCTCATCTTCGCCCCCCGCGCCGCCCCGCCGGACTACCTGGCCCGGTACGCCACCGCCGACCTGTTCCTGGACTGCTTCCCCTTCAACGGCGGCACCACGGCCAACGACGCGCTGTACATGAACCTGCCCATCGTGACGCTTGAGGGCCGGGCCTTCGCCTCGCGCATGGCCGGGGCGCTGCTGAAGCACCTGGGCCTGGGGGAGCTGGTGGCCGGCACCCTGCGGCAGTACGAGGACCTGGCCGTGGAGCTGGGGGGCGACCCCGAGCGCCTGGCCGCCCTGCGCCGGCATCTGGCCCAAGCGAGGGCGGGCGCGGCCCTGTTCGACACCGGCCGCCAGGCCGGACACATCGAGGACCTGCTCTGCGCCGCCCACGCCGAGGCCGTGGAGCGCACCAGGGGGCAAGCCGCGCCCGAAGCCGCCGCCACAGCGCCCGCCCAGGCCCGGGCCCCGGTCCAGACCCCCGGGGCCGCGCACCTGGAGCGCGAGCCGGACGTGCCCCTGTACCACATCGCCTACTCCGAAGAGACCCTGCGCGACACCCCGCCGGGCTACCGCGCGCTGGACAACCTGGACAGCCCGCGCAACGACTGGCGCGAATTCTGGCCCATCCGCAACTTCCTCAAGACCGAAGCCCTCGACGACGGGGCCTTCTACGGCTTCTTCTCCCCGCGCTTCCAGGAGAAGACGGGCCTGACGGCGGCGCACGTGCGCGGCTTCGTGCGCGAACATGCGGCCCAGGCCGACGTGTTCACCTTCAGCCCCCAGCCGGACATGAGCGCCTTCTTCCTGAACATCTTCGAGCAGGGCGAGGTGTTCCACCCGGGGCTGCTGGAGGCCAGCCGGGGCTTCCTGCGCGCCGCCGGGCTGGGCGTGGACGTGGGCAGCCTGGTCATGGACTCGCGCCAGATCGTGTTCAGCAACTACCTGGTGGCGCGCCCGGCGTTCTGGCGGCAGTGGCTGGCCCTGGCCGACAGGCTGTTCGAGGTCTGCGAGGGCGACGGGCCCGAGCACGCCGAACTGCGGGCCCTGCTCACCGGGGAGACGACCTACAAGGGCGCGGTGCAGCGCAAGGTCTTCGTGCAGGAGCGCCTGGCCTCGCTCATCCTGACCATCCAGCCGCAGTGGCGGGTGAAGGCCTACAACACCTTCGCCTGCGCCTGGTCGGGCACGCCGCTCAACCAGTTCAAGCACGAGGCCGTGGTCAGCGACGCGCTCAAGATCGCCATGCGCGAGCACGGCTTCAAGGACTACATGGACGCCTACAGCGCCATCCGCGACAAGCTGCGGGGCTAGGGGCGCAAGCAAGACCCGGTGGGGAATGGCGCCCCGGCGTCGAACGCAACCAGAAGGACGCAACACCATGAGCACGCAGGGCAACAACCCGGCAGACCGTGATGGCAAGCCGCCGCTGTACGTGACCAGGCCCTTCATGCCCCCGCTCCAGGAGTTCATTCCCTATCTGGAGCAGATCTGGGCCAACGGCTGGCTGACCAACAACGGCCCGCTGCATGAGCAGTTCGAGGAGGAGCTGGCCCGCTACCTGGGCGTGGAGCACTTGAGCCTGTTCTCCAACGGCACCCTGGCGCTCATCACCGCGCTGCAGGCCCTGCGCATCACCGGCGAGGTCATCACCACGCCCTTCAGCTTCGTGGCCACCAGCCACTCGCTCATCTGGAACGGCATCCAGCCCGTGTTCGTGGACATCGACCCGCGCACCTGCAACCTGGACCCGGCCAAGATCGAGGCGGCCATCACCCCGCGCACCACGGCCATCCTACCCGTGCACGTGTACGGCACCCCCTGCGACACCGGGGAGATCGGACGCATCGCCGACACCTACGGCCTCAAGGTCATCTACGACGCGGCCCACGCCTTCTCCGTGACCCAGGGCGGCCAGTCCGTGCTGGCCCACGGCGACCTCTCGGTCCTGAGCTTCCACGCCACCAAGGTCTTCACCACCTTCGAGGGCGGGGCCATCATCTGCCAGGACAAGAAGACCAAGGCGCGCATCGACCACCTGAAGAATTTCGGCATCGCCGACGAGACCACGGTCATCGCACCGGGCATCAACGCCAAGCTCAACGAGGTGCAGGCGGCCTTCGGCCTGCTGCAGCTGAAGCACGTGGACGACCTCATCCAGGCCAGAAAGCGCATCGATCAGCGCTACCGCGAGGCCCTGGCGGAGGTGCCCGGCCTGACGTTGCCGGCCCCTCCCGGGCCGGACCGCAAGAGCAACTACGGCTACTTCCCCGTGCTCATCGAGGAAGGCTACCCCATGAGCCGCGACGAGCTGTACGACCGGCTGCGCGCCCACGGCATCTTCGCGCGGCGCTACTTCTACCCGCTCATCAGCTCCTTCCCCATGTACCGGGGGCTGGCCTCGGCCCGGCCGGAGAACCTGCCCGTGGCGAACAGCGTGGCCCGGCGCATCCTGTGCCTGCCCATCTACCCCACCCTCACCGACGAGCAGCACGGCCAGATCTGCCAGCTCGTGCGCACCATGCCCGGCTAGCGCCCGGCCAGGAGGACTTTCATGGACCCCACGCTCCTGCACCTGGGCTGCGGCAAGCGCCTGCTGCCGGGCTTCATCAACGTGGATGCCGAGCCCGGCGCGGACATGCAGCTGGACCTGACCCAGCCCCTGCCCTGGCCGGACAATTCCATCGACGGCATCTACTCCGAGCACTTCATCCAGCGGCTGACCCAGGCCCAGGGCATCGCCCTGCTGCACGAGTGCCGGCGCGTGCTCAAGACCGGCGGGGTCATGCGCATCTCCACGCCCGACCTGGCCGAGACCGTGCGCGACTACGTGAACGACTACGAGCACCCGGAGTTCGCCCGCTTCGGCATGCCCTGGACAGCCAACCGCTGCGAGCGGCTGAACATGTCCATGCGCTGGTGGGGCCACCAGTGGGTGTACGACGAGGAGGAGCTGACCCGGCTGGGCCGCATGGTGGGGCTCAAGCTGCTGGGCCGCTACGCCCACGGCGAAAGCCCGCACGTGGTGCTGCGGGGCCTGGAGCACCGCCAGTACCCGGCCCTGATCCTGGAGTTCCAGAAGCCCGTGCGCAGGCTGGGCCCGGACGAAAAGCCGCTGGTGACCATCGCCATCCCGGCCTACAACCCGCGCTTCTTCCGCCAGGCGCTCCAGAGCGCCGTGGACCAGACCTACACGAACCTGGACATTCTGGTCGGCGACGACTGCCCCGGCACCGGAATCGAGGAGATCACCGCCGAGCTGGCCGCCTCCGATCCGCGCATCCGCTATTACCGCAACCCGCCGGAGATCGCGCGCAAGAACTACGGTCGCAACAACTACGTCAACTGCTACCGCATGGCCAAGGCGGACTTCCTCAAGTTCCTGAACGACGACGACACCCTGGCCCCCAACTGCGTGGAGCGCCTGCTGGACTGCTTTCGCCTGGTCGAGGGCATCACCCTGGCCACTTCCAAGCGCCAGCAGATCGACCAGGAGGGCAACCTGCTGCCGGACATGAGCGCCACCGCCGCGCTGGTCACGTCCAACTCCATCATCGAGGGCCTCTCCCTGGGCAGCACCATCCTGTCCTCGGGGGTGAACTACGTGGGCGAGCCCACCACCGTGCTGTTCCGCAAGTCCGACGTGGACGACATCAAGCCCGATCCCATGTCCATGGACCGCAAGGAGATGATCGGCGTCACCGACGTGACCCTGTGGCTGAACCTGCTGGCCCGGGGCAACGCCGTGTACCTCACCGAGCCCCTGAGCACCCTGCGCCGGCACAACCAGCAGGTGGCCGAGCTGCATCCCGACCTCATCCCCGAGCATTCGCTGCCCGGCTGGCAGTGGATCAGGAACGCCTGGCTGCGCCGGGGGCTGTGGAAGACATGAGGCCGGGCCGGGCGCGGAGACCTCGTCCGGGCTCCGGCTGTGGACGGGCGGACGATTTGTAGGATACACGGGGACAAGAGCCCAAAGGCGCCAGGGGAGACAGGATGAAGTTGGGGATTTACGGGGCCGGAGGCCTGGGACGGGAGGTGTACGACCTCGCCCTGCGCTGCGATGCCCACACGCCGCGCTGGGAGTCCTTCTTTTTTGTGGATGACACCATCACGCAGGAGACCTGGCTGCGCGGGCAGCCCGTGTACACCCTGGCCCAGGCCCGGGCCGCCTGCCCGCCCGGCGCAGCCGAGCTGGTGGTGGCCGTGGGCGACCCGGCCCTGCGCAGAATCCTCTGGGACAACGCCGTGGGCCAGGGCTACCGCATGGCCACGCTGGTCAGCCCGGAGGTGCGCATGTCCAGCGGGGTGGAGCTGGGCGAGGGGGCCATCGTCCACGATGTGGACTTCCTGTCCTGCGACACGCGGATAGGGCGCAACACCGCCCTGCTGCCGGGCTCCATGGTGGGCCACGACACGGTCATCGGGGACCACTGCGTGCTCTCCCTCGGGGCCACGGTGTGCGGGCGCTGCTCCATCGGGCACGGCGCGTACATCGCCGCGGGCGCAACGGTGAAGGAGCGGGTGAGCGTCGGCGAAGACGCCGTGGTGGCCCTGGGCGCGGTGGCTTTTGCCGATGTCCCCGACGGCTGCATCACCATGGGCAACCCCGCCCGCGTCATCCAGCGCAAGACCGGCCCGATCTTCAAATAGCGCCACCGCGAACCCCTCGGAGGGCTGAAACATGTTACTGGAAGGCAAGACAGCGCTCATCACCGGCTGCTCCCGCGGCATCGGCCGGAGCATCGCCCTTGCATACGCGCGCCAGGGCGCCACGGTGTGGGCCAATGCCCGCCAGGAGGGCTCGCTGGCAGGCTTGATGCAAGACGCCGATGAGCAGGCCTGCGCCGGGAAAATTGTGCCCGCATATTTCGACGTCGCCGACCGCCAGGCCGTGAGGAACTGCTTCCTGCGCATCAAGAAGGAGGCCGGGCGGCTGGACGTGCTGGTGAACAAC
Organism: Pseudomonadota bacterium; assembly: GCA_023438245.1. Classification (GTDB taxonomy): domain Bacteria; phylum Desulfobacterota; class Desulfovibrionia; order Desulfovibrionales; family Desulfovibrionaceae; genus Humidesulfovibrio. Next base: position 12,631 of record JAEXRD010000085.1, read on the forward strand.
GCCGGCGTCATGAAGGACGCCCTCATCGGCATGATCTCCGACGAGGACCTGCGGGCCACCTTCGACGTCAACGTTTTCGCGGTGGTGCACATGATCCAGTACGCGGCGAAGCTCATGACCAGCCAGGGTTCCGGCAGCATCATCAACCTGGCCAGCGTGGTGGCCATACGGGGCAACCGGGGCCACATGGCCTATTCGGCCTCCAAGGGCGCGGTGATCTCGCTGACCAAGACCGCGTCCTGCGAACTCTCCCCCAGGGGCATCCGGGTCAATGCGGTGGCGCCGGGCGTCATCGACACGGACATGTACCGCAGCGCCCCGCCCGCCGCGCAGTCGCACCTGCTGGGCCAGGTCGGCATGGGAAAGGTGGGCAGCCCGGAGGACGTGGCCAATGCCTGCGTGTTCCTAGGCTCGGACTTGTCCAGCTACGTTTCCGGGCAGGTTCTCGGCGTGGACGGCGGATATCTTTAGACAGGAGCGGCAAATGAGCAACACTGAGAAATATTCCAAGATTTTCACGGATCTGTTCGACATCACCCCGGACCAGACGGCCGGGCTGAAGTACCAGGGCATCCCCGCGTGGGATTCCGTGGGCCACATGCAGCTCGTGGCCGCGCTTGAAGAGGCCTTCGACATCATGCTGGAAACGGACGACATCATCGACCTCAGCTCGTATGAGGCCGGGAAGGAGATCCTGAAAAAATATGATGTGGAATTTTAGCACCCACGGGGATTCCCCTGCACTGATCGAGGAAGGCGGCCTGGTCCGCACCTACGCAGACCTGGAGCGCGAGGGCCAGGCCCTCGTCAAGGCCGTCGGGGGCCGCTGCCTGGTCTTCTGCCTCTGCACCAACACGTCGGGCTCGCTCATGGGCTACGCGGCGTTCCTGAACCACCGGGTCGTGCCGCTGCTGCTGGACGAGGAGATGGACCACACCCTCCTGGCCACGCTGTTCACTATCTACAAGCCCGACTACCTGTGGCGGCCCAAGGGCCGGGACACGGCTTGGGCCAACGGCGAGGCCGTCTACGAGGCCTGGGGCTACGAGCTCGTCAAAACGCCCTTCAGCCATGCCTACCCCCTGCACGACGACCTCTGCCTGCTGCTGACGACCTCCGGCTCCACGGGCAGCCCCAAGCTGGTGCGGCACACCTACGAGAACCTGCGCGCCAACATCGCCTCCATCGTCCAATACCTGGAGATCGACGCCACGGAGCGACCCATCACCTCGCTGCCCATGCACTACACCTACGGCCTGTCCATCCTGAACACGCACCTGCAGGCCGGGGCGTCCATGATCCTGACCGGGCGCACCGTGATGCAGCGCGAGTTCTGGGACCTGTTCCGCCAGTTCGAGGCCACGTCCATCGCGGGGGTGCCGTACACCTACGAGATGCTCTACAAGCTGCACTTCCTGCGCATGAAGCTGCCCTCCCTGCGCAGCATGAACCAGGCGGGCGGAAAGCTGGCGCCGGAGCTGCAGAAGGAGTTCATCGAGTACGCCGCCAAGACCGGCAGGCGCTTCTACGTCATGTACGGCCAGACCGAGGCCTCGCCGCGCATGGGCTACCTGCCGTGGGACCGCGCCCAGGACAAGTACGGCTGCATGGGCATCGCCATTCCCGGCGGCGAGTTCGAGCTCATCGACGTGGACGGCAACCCCGTCACCGAGCCGGACGTGGTGGGCGAGCTCATCTTCCGCGGACCCAACGTCACCCCCGGCTACGCCGAGAAAGGCGAGGACCTGGCCCTGGGCGACGAGCGGAACGGCGTGCTGGTGACCGGAGACATGGCCAAGCGCGACGCCGAGGGCTTCTACACCATCGTGGGCCGCAAGAAGCGCTTCCTCAAGATCTTCGGCAACCGGGTGGGCCTGGACGAGACCGAACGCCTGGTCAAGGACTGCTTCCCGGACCTGGACTGCGCCTGCGCGGGCAAGGACAACCTGATGTACGTCTTTGTCACGCGGGAGGAGTCCTGCGACGAGGTGCGCGCCACGCTTGCCAAAATCACCGGGCTCAACCCGGTGGCCTTCCGCGTGAAGCACCTGGAGCAGATCCCGCAGAATTCCTCGGGCAAGGTGCTCTACAGCGCGCTGCAGAACCACTACGATGACTGACGCTCCCGGCTCTCCCTACGGCCCCGCCCAGGCCGACAAGGAGCGCACCCTGTTCGGCGCGCTGGCCGACCTGACGCGCCTGCATTACCAGCGCTGCGAAGCCTACCGCAACATCGTGGACGCCCTGGGCGCGCCCCTGGAAGCCATGCGCCGCTGCGAGGACATCCCCTTCTTCCCGGTGAGCCTGTTCAAGGACCTGGAGCTGCGCAGCATCCCCCGCGAGGAGGTCTTCAAGGTGCTGACCTCCTCGGGCACCACGGGCCAGGCCGTTTCCAGGATGTACCTGGACCGGGCCACGGCCAGCGCGCAGCAGAAGGTGCTGGCGCACATCGTCACGGACTTCATGGGGGCTTCGCGCCTGCCCATGCTCATCATCGACTGCCCCTCCGTGCTGACGGACCGGAACACGTTCTCCGCACGGGGCGCCGGGGTGCTCGGCTTTTCCATCTTCGGCGCGGACAGGACCTACGCCCTGAACGACGACATGAGCCTGAACCGCGAGGCCGTGGACGGGTTCTGCCAGCGCCACGCGGGCCGCGACACCCTGCTCTTCGGCTTCACCTTCATGATCTGGAAGCACTTCTGCCAGCCGCTGCTGGCCGGCGCGACCAGGCCCGACCTCTCGCGCGGGGTGCTGTTCCACGGCGGCGGCTGGAAAAAGATGGAAAGCGAGGCCGTGACCTCGGACATCTTCCGCCAGCGCCTGGCCGAGGCCTGCGGACTGCGGCGCGTGCACAACTACTACGGCATGGTGGAGCAGACCGGCTCCATCTATGTGGAATGCGAGCAGGGCCGCCTGCACGCCAGCGTCTATTCCGACGTCATCGTGCGCAGGCACCGGGACTTCTCTTGCTGCGCCGCGGGCGAACCGGGCATCATCCAGGTGCTTTCCGAACTGCCGCGCTCCTACCCCGGCCACTCCCTGCTCACAGAGGACCAGGGCGTGCTGCTGGGCGAGGACGACTGCCCGTGCGGCCGCAAGGGCCGCTCCTTCCAGGTGCTCGGACGGCTCAAATCCGCAGAAATACGGGGCTGTAGCGACACGTATGAACAACGCGTTTGACACTCCGCACCTGAGTTTCGCCGTGGGCGACGGCGCGACCCTGGCGGCCATGCCGGGGCTGCCCGCATATCCGGCCTTCGACGACGCCGTGCTGGACTTCCTCCAGGACCTCTCGGCCGCGCTTCTGCGCACCGCCGCCGGGCATCCGGACGTGGCCACCTTCGCCTTCTGGTGCCGCCGGTCGGCCATGGCCAAGCGCAAGGCCCGCTACCAGGACGGCAGCCTGCGCCTGGGCCGGGGCGTGGTGTTCCACAGCACGCCCTCCAACGTGCCGGTGAACTTCGCCTTCAGCTTCGCCGCCGGGCTGCTCAGCGGCAACGCCAACATCGTGCGCCTGCCCGCCAAGCCCTTCCCCCAGGTGGACATCATCTGCCAGGCCGTGTCCGCGCTGCTGCGCACCGAGGTCCACACCCGCCTCGCGCCCTACGTGGCCCTGGTGCGCTACGCCTCCTCCCGCGAGCTGAACGACGCCTTCTCCGCCCTCTGCGACGTGCGCGTGGTCTGGGGCGGCGACGAGACCATCCGGCGCATGCGCCAGTCGCCCCTGCCGCCGCGCGCCACGGAACTCACCTTCGCCAACCGCTTCTCCATCGCCGTCATCCAGGCCGACAGCTACCTGGCCGCACCCAACAAGCCAAAGATCGCCCAGGATTTCTACAACGACACCTACCTCTCGGACCAGAACGCCTGCACCGCGCCGCGCATCGTGGTCTGGCTGGGCGAACGCAAGTCCGAGGCCCAACACGCCTTCTGGGACGCCCTGGGCTCGCTGGCCCGCAGCCAGTACCAGCTTTCGCCCGTGCAGGCCGTGGGCAAGCGCGCAGCGCTGTGCAAACTTGCCGCACATCGCCATGTGCACCTGGCCCCCGAGCCGGACCAGACCGTCGTGCGCGTGGCCCTCGAATCCCTGGACGCCTCCCTCCTGGCCCACATGTGCCACAGCGGCTACTTCCTCGAATACGACGCCCAGGCCCTGGACGAGATCCTGCCGCTGTGCGTGAGCCAGTGCCAGACGCTCACCCACTTCGGCCTGGCCCCGGCCGACATCGAAGCCTTCCTGCTGCGCCACAGGCCGCGCGGCATCGACCGCGCAGTACCCCTGGGCCAGTCCATGGACTTCTCCCTGACCTGGGACGGCCACGACCTCATCCATAGCCTGACCCGGCTCGTCTCCGTCCGGTTGAGGTGGAGCGGAGAGGGTGAATCGGAGG
>JAEXRD010000145.1 GCA_023438245.1 Pseudomonadota bacterium
CCTTTCACCCTTGGCGGTGAAAGGGGCTTCCGACGTTCCGGGCCAGGCCGGGGCTTTCCGGGCCGCTACTTGTCTTCCGGAGCAGCGCCGCCCTTGAGGATGCGGTAGAGGTCGATGCCGATCTCCACGGGGTCGACCTTGTCCTTTCGCTGGGGAGCGGGCTGGGTCTGGTCCGGGGAGGGCTCGGCGAAGGGGTCGTCCGGGTTGGCCGCGCGGTCCTCGGGCCGGGGCTGGTCGGCGGGGGTCAGGCGCAGGACCACGAGATCGGGTTTGAGCACGTAGGCCGAGCCATCCTGCTCCTTCTTGTCCACGCTCTGCGCCGCGCCGGAAAGCACGCTCCCGGCATCCGCCCCTGTGGCCGCCTTGCGCGCCCCGCGGCGCAACTCCTCCTTGAGCACCCCCGCCGTGTCGAACACGCGGGTCAGGGCCACGTCGCGCTGGTGGAAGCCGGGCTTGATGACCGTGAGCAGATGGTTCTGGTCCTTGGGCACGGACACGCTGCACGGCGTGGTCTCGCACACCTGCTTGCCGTCCAGGAACACCGCGGCCCCGGCGGGGTCGGTGGAAACGGGCACGTTCTGGGTGGCCACGCAGCCGCCGACGGCGACCAGCGCCAGCAGGGCCGGGACAAGGGCGGAACGGAGTTTCATGTGCGCCTCCTGAAGGACGTTCGGCGGCATGCGCCGGGATGGCCCATGCTAACTCCGGGCCTCGGCCCATGTCCAGCCCGGCCCTACTGGCTGAAGCTGAACCAGCCGGTGAGCGAGCTGGACTCCCAGGGCACCTGCTTGTCGCCGGTTTCGCGCAGCACGCCGACGCGCACGCGCTTGAACATCTCCTCGATGCCCAGCCCCGGCGTGCGCAGGTGGCGCAAAAGCTCGCCGGTGTAGATGCCGTTGCGGCCGCTGCCGTCGGCGGCCACGGAGTCCGGCGCGGTGGCGTAGGCGATGATGGAGCCCTTGGGCGCGTCCATCTTGGCCAGGCCCTCGGCCGCGCTGCGCCAGGACCGGGCGTAGGGGTTGTTGCGGCAGGCGTCCAGGATGACGATGTTCAGGCCGTTGCCCGCGTTCTCCATGCGCCCCAGCACCAGCCCGGCGTCCATGCAGCGGTACTTCACGTCCTGCTCGGCCTGCAGGCGCGCGTCCACGGGCACCAGATAGTTGCGCCCGCCCACCTGCAGCCCATGCCCGGCGAAGAAGAACAGCCCCGCCCCGCCGCCCTTGAGCCGCGTCCAGAGCTGGTCCACGGCCTCCTCCATCTGGCGCAGGCTGGCGTTCTCGCGCAGGATGACCTCGAACCCCAGGGCGCGCAGCTGCGCGGCCACGTCCCGGGCGTCGTGCACGGGGTTGCGCAGGGGCGCGCCGGGATAGGCCCCGTTGCCGATGACCAGCGCCACGCGCCGCGCGGGCCCCACCTGGGGCGGCAGGGGCTGGTCGGCCTTCGGCGCTGGCGGAAGCACGGCCTGGGGGACGGCCTGGGCCTCCTGTTCCAGGGCCTCCAGCAGGGCCTTCTGCTCGGCCGCCTGCTGCTTGGCCTGCTGCTTGGCTTGGACCTTGGCGGCCTCCGCGCTGGCCACGGCGGCCTTCTTGCGGGCAAAGGCGGGCTGCTGTGCCGCCTGCTGCGCGGGCATGGGCACCGGGGCGGTCTGCTGCACCCCCGCCATGGGCGCGACGGCCCCCTGGGCCAGGCCCGGCGACAGGGCGCGGACGATCACGTCCGCGTAGCCCTCGTTGTCGCCGAAGTGGCCGGGCGTGTCGTTGATGATGAAGTAGAGCACGCCGTCGTCGGGCGCGGTGAAGCGCAGGGCCTTGCCCACGCCGAAGGGCTGCCCGGCCTCGCCCACCTTGGCGATGAGCGCCTGGTGGCTCCAGCCCTTGAGGAAGGCGTTGCCCCAGTCCATGCAGAAGGGGCCGTACATGCCCACCCCGTCCGGGTCCGTGGCGGCGCAGGTGCCCCAGACGCGCCAGCGCCCGGTGGCCGTCACGGCATAGGCCGCGCCCTTGCGCACGGATATTCCGGAGTTGCGCCAGTCCTCGGCCTTGGCCAGCACGCGGGTGGCGGACTCGGCGGGCGCTCCGGGCTGCGTCAGGTCCACGGTGGCGGTGGGCTGGTCGGTGTACTTGATGCCCATGCACCCCGCGAGCAGGAACGCCAGCAGCAAGACAGGCAGCACGGGCGCGAACTTGGCGGAAAGAAGCCTCGGGCGCATGGCGCACCTCCCGGACAAGGGGGTGGACACTGCAGGGGGGATATGGGGCCATCCTACCAGAACCGTCGCCGTGCGCAAGCCGGGCGGCACTGCTGTCAACCGGGTATTTTTGTCCTTTTCCCGGCCAAAACCATGCCCGTTTTGTCCGGGCCCGGAAGGCCGTGCTATGATTCGCGGAAATGCCGCGCGGGGCAGAGACGCCGCCGCGCCAAACCGCGCCCGCCAGCGCCGACCCGTAAGGAGCACCCCATGGCCAACAGCATCATCGAGATCTGCAACTCCGCCCTGGCCGACCTGGGCGAGGAGCCCATCAGCAGCCTGGGCGACGGCACCAAGGCCGCGCGCCTGTGCAGCCAGCGCTGGCCCGCCGTGCGCGACGCCGTGCTGCGCGCCCACCCCTGGAACTGCGCCACCACCCTGGCCCGGCTGGCCGCCAGCGCCGAAGCCCCGGCCTTCGGGCGCAGCCGGGCCTTCCCGCTGCCCACGGACTGCCTGCGCGTGCTGGCCGTGGAATGCGGCGGCGCGGACGTGGAGGAGTGGGAGGCCCAGTCCGGCGCGCTCATCTGCGACGACGACGGCCCGCTGGACCTGACCTATGTGCGCCGCCTGGAGGACCCGCGCCTGTACGACGCACTGCTGGTGGAGGCGCTCACCGCGCGGCTCTCGGCCACGCTGGCCTACCCGCTCACCGCCAGCAGCGGCCTGGGCCAGGCGTTGTGGAACGCCTACGCCGACAAGCTGCGCGAGGCCCGGGGCGTGGACGCCCGCGAGTCCTCGCCGGGGCGTGCGCCCCAGCCCACGGACTGGCTCAGCGCCAAGCTGGGAGGTTCCCCCGGGGCCCTGCGCTAACGTTCGGGCTGTCGTCCAAAAAGATGGATTTCGCCTCGGGGCGAGGAGCGGGAACGGTTGGCGGCCAGGGATAGTACTCCCAAGGTGCAGCCCTGGCCGCCGAGCGGCCCGCGACGATGCCTACGGGGCGAAAGACGCTTTTTGGAGGCAGCCCCTATTCGACCTCTTTGAACACCACCGGCTTGGACAGCGCCTTTTTGACCGGGCAACCGGCCACCGCGCGCATGAGCGTCTCGCGCTGTTCCGGGGTGATGTCGCCTTCCAGCTCGATCTTGTAGCCGAACACGGTCTCGGCGGCGTTTGAGGTATCAAGCGTCGCCGTCACCGTGGCCCCGGCGAGCGGAATGCCGCGCTTGTCCGCGGCGATGCGCAGCACGGTCTGGATGCAGGCCGCCAGCGAGGCCTCCAGCAGCTCCATGGGCTTGAACCCCGCGCCCGCGCCGCCCCACTGGGCGGTGGTGTCGGTGTGGCACTCGTGCTCGCCGTCGCTGAACACGGCCTTGTACTTCTCGGGCAGGCTCTTGCTGGAAATCACGGAGGCCTCCTTGTTGGAGATGATTGCGGATGGTTGCGGACGGCTGCCAGCCATTGGTGGCCGGGCCTTCGCGGCCTAGAGGGCCAGCACGGCCTCCAGGCTGCCCGCGCCCTGGGCGATGACGTCGTCCTTGCCTTCCAGGTTCTGGCCCACCAGCTTGGCCAGCACGCCCTTGGGGCCGATCTCCGCGAAGCGGCGCGCCCCGGCGGCGTAGAGGGACTGCATGGTGGTGGTCCACAGCACCGAGGAGGTCATCTGCGCGGTGGCCAGGGTCTTCAGGATGCCGGGATCGCTCTCCGGGGTGCCGGTGACGTTCATGCACACCGGGAAGGCGGGCTTTTTCCAGGCCAGGCCGTCCAGCACCTTGGCGAACTCGTTGGCGGCCTCGCTGATGAGCGGGCTGTGGAAGGCGCCGCTCACGGCCAGGGGCACGGCGCGGCCCTTGGCCTCCTTCACCAGGGCGGCGGCGGCGTCCAGGGCGGGCTTCTCGCCGCTTATCACGAACTGGGCGGGCGAGTTGTGGTTGGCGATGCGCAGGAACGCGCCGCTCTGCTTGGCGGCCTTGTCCACGATCTGCTCCACGGTGGGCAGTTGGAGCTTGACCACGGCGGCCATGCCGTGGCCCTCCTTGCCAGCGCCGGCCATCAATTTGCCGCGCACGCACACGGCCTTCAGCACGTCCTCCACGCCGAGCACCCCGGCGGCGGCCAGGGCGGCGTATTCGCCCAGGCTGTGGCCAGCGGCGGCAACGGCGCTTTTGTCGGCAACGGCGTGCCACAGGGTCAGGTTGACCACGGTGAGCGCGGGCTGCAGGGCCTTGGTGTCGCTCATCTCCGGGGCGGGCGCGGAATCCGGCTCACCCCAGTAGATCTCGCGCAGGGCGATGCCGGAGAGCTTCTCGGCGAGCACCCACATGTCCATGGCGGAGAACTGGGCCTCGGCCACATCGCGGCCCATGTTCAGCTCCTGGGAGCCCTGGCCGGGGAACAGGAAGGCGGTGGGAAGCATGCAAATCTCCTTGAAATGACTGTGGTTGGTGGGCCTTACGCCTTGCCGAACAGGGCGCGGCGCAGGTCGTCCAGGGTCTTCATGGTGCCGGAGTGGAACAGCGGACCGTAGCCCAGCCGGGCGGCCTGCTTGGCGCGGGTGTCCGCGCTGGCCACGGGGCGGATGTGGCCGGAGAGGTCCAGCTCGCCCCAGAAGGCCGCGCCCTCCGGCAATGGGGCGTCGTAATACGAGGAAAGCACCGCCGCGGCAAGGCCCAGGTCCAGGCCGGGGTCGCGCAGGGCCAGGCCGCCGCCCTGCTTCACGTAGATGTCGCACTGGCCCAGCGGCAGCTTGAGGCGCTTTTCCAGCACGGCCAGCAGCAGGTGCAGGCGGTTGGCGTCGAAGCCCAGCGCCGCCCGGCGCGGAATGGACAGGAAGCTCTTGGTGGCCAGGGCCTGGATTTCCACGGCGAAGGGCCTGCGCCCGTCCATGGCCAGGCTCACCGAGGCCCCGGGCAGGCTGGCGTCGCGCGCGCCCAGAAAGAACGTCGAGGGGTCGTCCACCACGCTCAGGCCCTGCTCCTCCATGGTGAACACCAGCAGCTCGTCCGAGGGCCCGAAGCGGTTCTTCAGCACGCGCAGCACGCGGGAGTAGTCGCGCCGGTCGCCCTCCAGGTACAGCACGGTGTCCACCATGTGCTCCAAGAGCTTCGGCCCGGCGATCTGGCCGTCCTTGGTCACGTGGCCCACCAGGATCAGCGTGGCCTGGGTGCGCTTCACGGCCTCGATGAGCTCGCCGGACACCGTGCGCACCTGGGACACGCTGCCGGGAATGCCCTCGGCGCGGGGGCTGGCCAGGGTCTGCACGCTGTCCACGATGATGACGCCGGGCTTATTCCCGATGTCTTCCAGCACGGCGAGCGCGTCGTCGGCGTTGTTGGTGGCCACGGCCATGAGGCCGGGACCCAGCAGGCCCAGGCGCTCGGCCCGGCCGCGGATCTGCGGCAGGGATTCCTCGCCGGAGACGTACACGCAGGCCCCGGAAGCCAGCGCCCCGGCCTGCAGGGCCGCCAGCTGGAGCAAGAGCGTGCTCTTGCCCACGCCGGGCTCGCCGCCCAGCAGGATGGCCGCGCCGGGCACCAGGCCGCTGCCCAAGAGGCCGTCGAGCTGCGGCATGCCGGTGGCCCGGGCCTGCACCAGCCCTCCGGCCAGGCCTTCCAGCGCCTCCGGCCCGGAGAGCGCGGCGGCGCGCTGGCCGTTCTTGCCGTCTTTGCCCGCACGGCCCGATCGGGCAGTCCAGCCGCCCAGGGCCTGGGCCGGGGCCTGTTCCTTCATGGTGTTCCACTCGCCGCAGCCGGGGCACTGGCCGCTCCACCTGGGAGCGCGCTCCCCGCACGCCTGGCACCGGAATTCCTCGCGCTGTTTCGCCATGGGCGCGTTATGCCCGGTTTGCGGAAAGGAGGCAATGCGGCCTTCCCCTCCCGCCGCAAATCCGCTAGCGTGCCGCCCAACCCATTTTTCCCACCAGACACCCCGGAGGTCCAGCATGTTCAAGGATATTCCCCAGGCCGTGGAAGTGACCCAGGGCCACCTCAAGGCCCTGGAGGCCTGGCGCAAGGCCCAGGGCATGGAGAGAAGGCGCCTGCTGCGGCAGGTTCCGCCCGAGACCGGCAAGCTGCTCGCCATCCTGCTGGCCAGCGCCCCGGCGGGCGACGCCTTCGAGGTGGGCACCGGCGCGGGCTACAGCGCGCTGTGGCTGGCCCTGGCCTGCCGCGCCACGGGCCGCAAGCTCACCACCTGCGACAACGACCCGGCCAAGGCCGAGATCGCCCGCCAGAGCCTGTCCGCCGCCAGCGTGCTGGACGTGGTCACCTTCATCGAGGGCGACGCGTTGGCCAACCTGGAGGACCAGCAAAACCTGGCCTTCTGCTTCATCGACGCCGAGCGCGACATGGCCCGGCGCGCCTACGAGCTGGCCCTGCCCAAGCTGCCCGCGGGCGGGCTGATCTGCGTGGACAACGCCATCAGCCACGCCGGGGAGTTCCAGGACTTCCTGGACGACGCCGTTCGCGACGAGCGGGCCGACGGGGTCATCGTGCCCATCGGGTCGGGCCTCTTGGTCTGCCGCAAAATTTAGGGGGCTGCCCCGAAAGGGTCTTTTGCCCCCTGCCCTCCCCCCCCTCGGCGCGAGGGAGGGGGCGGGGGTACCCGTTCGAGAGCAGCGGCCCGGCGGCGCTTCCCGACCCCTTTCCCCGCCCCCCTTCCACCCCCCTTCGCCATTCGTCCGCACATTTCTGCGC
>JAEXRD010000109.1 GCA_023438245.1 Pseudomonadota bacterium
GCGCGGGGGGGGGGCCGGCCGGGGGGGCGGGCGGGCCCCCCCGACACCCCACTGAACGCCACAGGCTCCTGCACGCATCCGCGAGGCCCCATGAACAAGCACCTGCTCGTCACCATCAGCGACGACACCAGCGCCCACCGGGGCCTGAAGTTCGTCTGCGGCTTCTTCCACAACAAGCAGGACATCCGGCTGACGCTGTTCAACACCGCGCCCCTGCCCCCGGCGGTGTGGGGCGAGGAAAAGAGCTACGAGACCCTGCGCCAGACCGAGGAGACCGCCCAAAGCATCATCGCCTCCAGCCAGCGGGCCATGGAGAGCGCCCGGTCCATCTTCCTCTCCGGCGGCTTCGCCCCCGCCCAGGTGGACGACAAGATCGTGGCGCGCAATTTCTCGCGCATCGAGGACATCAGCCGCGAGGCCGAGAGCGGCCTCTACGACGCCGTGGTGTTCGGCCGCCGGGGCGTGCTGCGCCTGGAGAACCTGCTGGACTCCAGCGCCAGCGAGGAGATGCTGGAGACGCACTTCAGCTTCCCCGTGTGGCTCTGCCGCGAGGTGGACTACGACCGCCGGGGCGTGCTGCTGTGCGTGGACGACTCCGACGCCAGCCGCCACATGGCCGACCACGTGGGCTTCATCCTCCAGGGCGAGACCGCCCACCCCGTGACGCTCCTGCGCGTGGTGAAGAAGAACGGCGCGCCGGAGGCCCACGCGGGCATGTTCGGCGAGGCCATCGCCACGCTGGAGGAGAACGGCTTCCCCACCCGCATGATCCACACGCGCATCGAGCAGTCCGACGACGTGGCCGCGGCCATCCTGCGCGAAACCAAGCGGGGCGGCTACGCCGCGGTGGCCGTGGGCCGCACCAGCTACAGAAAGGGCGGCCTGGCCCAGTTCTTCACCAACTCCGTGACCATGAGCCTGTTCCGCAAGCTCACGGGCGCGGCCCTGTGGGTCAGCCGCTAGCAGGACGCAAGCCTCTCCCGCCTCCTTCCCCGCTGCGTGCATGCATCTTGCATGCTTCGGCCAGGCCCATGGCCGAAAAACGTGATGTGGGAGAAGCACGTGGACATCACCATGCATGTGCCCGCGCAGAGCGCGGCCTGGCTGGCGGAGACGGCGCGCCGGGCCCTGGCCGGCGGCGGAACCGTGAGGATCGGCAAAACGACGCCGGTGCTCGACATCGCCAGCCTGAAATGCCTCAATTTTTCCCTGGCGGGGTCCGGGGAGCATGTCCGCTGCCCGCTCGTCGTGCCCCTGGTCAATGTCCGGAGCTTCGCCTTTGAGCGCAGCGCCGTGCCGCCGCATCTGCTCCCGGGCGTGGACTGGCTGGTGCTGGGCGGCGGGGAGCCCTGCGCCACGCTGCTGCATGATGTCGCGCGGCACGCGGGGCCGGGAGGCGCCGCCATCACGGTGCGGCCCTTCCTGTCCCTGCGCGGCCCGCTGCCCCAGCAGCCCGCGCCCGGCGACGTGGACTTCGCGCTGGCCAAGAGCTCGGCCAACTTCAACCAGCCCGGCTGGCAGAAGAACCATCGCCGCCTGATGACCCTGCCCGAGGAGCGCTGGCACGAGGTGGGCATCGCCAACACCGAGGACCTGTTCCACCTGTACGAGCCCCTGCTGGACCGGCTGCTCCCGCGCGAGCCCCGGCTCATCCTGGACCTGGGCTGCGGCCTGGGCCAGCTGGCCCGGACGCTGGCCCTGCGCTACCCCAAGGCCCGCGTGGTGGGCCTGGACTCCAGCGCCGAGGCCATCGCCGTGGGCCAGCACGCCTTCCGGCTGCCCAATCTTTCCCTGGCCGCGGCGGACTTCGGCAAGCCGCTGGGCTTCGCGCCCGGCAGCGTGGACCTCATCGTCTCGGCCAACGCCCTGCCCTATGCCCCGAACCAGCGCGCCACCGCGCGCGAACTGTTCGCGCTGCTGCGCCCCGACGGCCTGCTGCTCAACTACTGCCGGGCCGAGGAGTCGCACCTGCTCTGGGATTTCCCCGTAAGCCTGGCGCTGCCCACCAACACCCAGATCTTCCTGGCCGACTGGCTGGAGGAGGCCAAGGCCCACGGCTGGGGCACGGAGGTGGCCAGCGTGCCCCTGGGCATGACGTCCGCCTACTACCGCGCCAGCCCGGCCCCCGTGTTCCGGCAGATGCTGGACGCCCTGGCGGCCACGCGCCAGGTGGCCGCGCCGGAGCCCTACAATCCCTGGAGCTCCCATGTGCTGCTGGCCCACAGCGCCAGCGCCGCGCCCGCCGACGAGGGCGCGCTGCCCCTGGCCTCCAACCATTTCGCCCGGCTGGAGCAGGTGCTGCGGCGCATGCCCGAGGCCCCGGCGCAGTATCAGGAGGCGCTCGTCTGCTCCTGGTACTTCCTGGCCAAGGGGCTGAAGTTGTTCCCGGAGCTGCTGGACTTCTGCCTGGCCGCCATGCCCGGAGCCGGGCCCGTGCTGAGCGCCATGCTCGGCCCGGCCCTGGCGCAGAACCGGCAGGCGGCGTAGCCCGCGCCCGCCGCGGCGCTGCGCAGCAACTGCGTAGCCCCGGCCCTTGCCAACCGGGGCAAGAGGCCTTACTATTCGGCACATTCGCGAAGTGTATCGCGACAAACGCAACGAGCATTCCTTCCAGGAGGATCAAAAATGTCTGGTTATCCTTCGTTCCCCGGCGCGCAGGCGCGTGTCGGCAGAGCAGAGGCCGTCAACGTCTTCATGCGCGGCGTGTATGGTTGGATGAGCCTGGGCCTGCTGCTGACCGCGGCCACCGCATGGTTCGTGGCCACCAGCCCCTTCGGCCTGACCCTGCTGCAGAACCCCACCCTGGTTCTGGTCTTGGTGCTGGCCCAGTTCGGCATGGTCATCGCCCTGTCCGCGGCCATCCACAAGCTGTCCGGCGCCGCCGCCACCCTGCTGTTCACCGGCTACAGCGCGCTCACCGGCGTCACGCTCTCGTCCATCTTCTTCGTCTACAGCATGGCCAGCATCTTCCAGGCCTTCGTTGTGGCCGCGGGCATGTTCGGCGCCATGAGCGTGTACGGCATGGTCACCAAGCGCGACCTCACCGGCATGGGCAGCTTCATGTTCATGGGCCTCATCGGCATCGTGCTGGCCTCGCTGGTGAACATGTTCTTCAAGAGCCCGGCGGTCAGCTTCGCCGTGTCCATCATCGGCGTCATCGTGTTCACCGGCCTCACCGCCTACGACACCCAGAAGCTCAAGTACATGGGCGAGGCCATGCCCATGGACGACGGCACGGCCGTCCGCCGGGGCACCATCCTGGGCGCGCTGACCCTGTACCTGGACTTCCTCAACCTGTTCCTGATGCTGCTGCGCCTGTTCGGCAGCAGCCGAGACTAGCATCCGCCACGGGGGGAGGGCCATCGCACCCTCCCCCCGTTCCTTCCGCCCATGCCCGAATTTCCCGCCATCCGCCCCCATCTGAAGCGCCTGAAGGCTCTGCAACCTGCCCTGTTGCCCCTGGGCCTGCCCTACGGTCTGCTCATGCGCGCCCGGCGCTGGGCCTTCGAGGGCGGCAGGCTGGCCTCCTGGCGTCCGCCCTGCCCCTGCGTCAGTGTGGGCAACATCGGCCTGGGCGGAAGCGGCAAGACCCCGCTGTGCGAGCACATCCTGCGCTGGGCCGAGGCCCGGCAGGAGCTGTGCGTGGTGCTCACGCGGGGCTACGGCGGCAAGCCCCGCCGCCTGCCCCTGTGGGTCACCCCCGGGGCCGACCCGGCCCAGTGCGGCGACGAGCCCCTGCTGCTGGCCAGCGCCGGGCCGGGCGCCCGCGTGGTGGTGGACCCGCGCCGCAGCCGCAGCGGCCCCTGGGCCTGGGAGCGCTTCGAGCCGGACCTGATGCTGCTGGACGACGGCTTCCAGCATCTGCCCGTGCGGCGCGACCTGGACCTGGTGCTCATGACCCCCCAGGACCTGCGCCGGGGCTGGGGCAAGGTCTTTCCCGGCGGCTCCTGGCGCGAAGGGCCTTCGGCCCTTTCCAGGGCGTCGGCATTCTGCCTGAAGGTCACCGAGGACGAACTCACCGGCCTGCGCGGCGACATCGAGAAGCGCCTGGCGCGCTACGGGCGTCCGGTGTTCACCTTCGCCATGCAGCCCCTGGGCCTGAAGCGCCTGGACGGCCTGGAGAGCGCCCGCGACCTGGGCGGGGCGGAGTACCTCTTCGCCTGCGGGCTGGGCCTGCCGGAGCAGGCCGCCAGCACCGCCGCGCGCCTGCTGGGCCGCGTCCCCGCGGCCACGCTGGCCTTCCCGGACCACCACGCCTACACGGCCAAGGACGTGGAGCGCATGGAGGCCGCCGCCCGCGAGGCCGGGGCCGCGCATGTCGTGGTCACGGCCAAGGACGCCGTGAAGCTGGCCCAGCTTCCGGGAACCGGAAGGTTCTGGATGCTGGCCGCGCGGCCCGTGTTCGGCCCCGCCCTCTGGTCCGAGGAGCCCTTCGACGCCTGGTTCTCCCGCCGCTTCGACGAGCTGGCCGCCCGCCACCGCGAGGAATACCGGGCCGGAATCCTGAAATGAAGCAGGGACGTCACGTCCTTGCCCTGTCCCCCGCGCGCCGGGATGCTAAACTTCCCCGGACGCGCCCGCAACATCCCAATTTTTCTTTCAACACTACGAGATTTTTGTGAAACTTAAGAAGAAACGCAATCCCAGCGCCCCGCCGCTGCCCACCGACCACTCCAGTCTGCTGAGGCTCCTGCGCGAGTCGCGCCGCCCCCTCTCCGCCGACGACCTCCTGCCCGTGCTGGGCCTGCACCGCCGCAAGCGCGGCATCGTGGAGGACATGCTGCGCGACCTGGAGGCCGAGGGCAAGATCCTGCGCCTGGGCCGGGCCTACAGCCTGGCCGAGCGCGTGCGCCAGCTCACCGGCAAGGTGCAGATCCAGCGCTCCGGCGCGGCCTTCCTCATCCCCGACGACCCCGGCCAGAAGGACATCTTCCTGGGCCAGGACACCGCCGGAGCCTGGCACGGCGACCGCGTCAGCGTGGTCATCACCCGCGATTCCGGCGGCCGCACCGGCACCCGCAACGCCGAGGGCCGCGTGCTCCAGGTGCTGGAGCGCGGACGGCGCATCCTGCCCGTGCGCGCCATGCGCCCCGCTGGCCCCAAGGGCGGAGCGGGCGCCACCACGGAATGGCTCTGCCGCCCCACGGACCCGCGCCTGGACTTCGCCCTGCTGGCCCGCAAGGTGGACCCGGCCCTGAACCTCCAGAAGGGCGACATCGCCCTGGCCGCGCCCGGAGAGCAGGTCGACAGCGCCCTCTGGGAGGGCGAGCTGCTCCAGAACCTGGGCTCCGAGACCCGCGCCCAGGTGCAGGAGGCCCTGACCAAGGCCAACCACGGCGTGCCCACGGCCTTCCCCGAGGAAACGCTCAGCGAGGCCGAGCGCCTGCCCGAAGTGCCCTCCGAGCCGGACTTCAAGGGCCGCGAGGACCTGCGCACAACGCCCTTCGTCACCATCGACGGAGCCACGGCGCGGGACTTCGACGACGCCATCTTCGTGCGCCGCGCGGGCAAGGGCTACGAACTCTGGGTGGCCATCGCCGACGTGGCCCACTACGTGCCCGTGGGCAGCGCCCTGGACCGCGAGGCCTACGACCGGGGCAACTCCTACTACTTCCCCTCCTCGGTGGAGCCCATGTTCCCCCAGGCGCTCAGTAACGGCCTGTGCAGCCTCAACCCCCGCGTGCCGCGCCTGTCCGTGGCCGTGCGCATGAAGATGGCCCCCGACGGCTCGCGCGGGGAGGCCCGCGTCATGAACGCCGTGATCCTGAGCCACGCCCGGCTGACCTACTCCCGCGCCCGCGACGTGTGCGTGGACAAGCTGCCCGCCGCCCGCGAGGACTTGGCCAAGGAAGCGGGCTCCGAGGTCGTGGACATGCTCGACAGCGCCGAGGAGCTGGCCCGCAAGATGCGCACCCTGCGCATCGCCCGCGGCAGCCTGGACTTCGACCTGCCCGAGGGTGAAGTCGTCTTCGACCCCGCCGGGCAGCCCGTGTCCGTCAAGCCGAAAGTCCGCCACTTCGCCCACCAACTCATCGAGGAGTTCATGATCGCCGCCAACGAGGCGGTGAGCGAATTCCTGGCCGCCCACGCGCTGCCCTGCCTCTACCGCGTGCACGCCGAGCCGGACCGCGAAAAGCTGGAAACCCTCTACACCCTGCTGGCCCGCCTGGACGGCGAACGCGCACCCAAACGCGCCCGGACAGACCGCTTCACCGACGAGGACTTCACACCCGAGGCCCTGGGGCGCCTGCTTGCCAGCGTGGCCGGAACCGAGCGCGAATTCCTGGTGCACCGCCTGGTGCTGCGCAGCATGAAGCAGGCCCGCTACCAGCCCCAGAACGAGGGCCACTACGGCCTGGCCAGCGAGTCCTACGCGCACTTCACCTCGCCCATCCGCCGCTACGCCGACCTCGTCGTCCACCGGCTCATCAAGACCGCCCTGGGCGAAAAGAACCTGCCCGTGCCCGGCTTCAAGAAACTCGCCGAGATCGGCCAGCACCTGTCCGCGCGCGAACGCGTAGCCATGGAGGCCGAGCGCGAATGCCAGAAGCGCTACGTCTGCATGGTCCTCGCGCCCCAAATCGGCCAGGAGTTCCCCGGCGTGGTCTCCGGACTCACCGAATACGGCTTCTGGGTCGAACTGCCCGAAGTGCTGGCCGAAGGGCTCATCCGCCTGGCCAGCCTCACCGACGACTACTACGGCTACCTCAAGGAACGCGAAATCCTCGTGGGACAGCGCACCGGCACCGTCATCCGCGTGGGCCAGGCCGTGCGCGTGCGCCTGGCGTCCGTGTCCCTCGACCGCCTGGAAATCGACCTCGAACTGGTCTCCCTCGCGCCCGCTCGCTCCGGCGACATCTTCGTCCAGGGCCGCGCCGAAACCCCGCATCGCAAAACCCAGCGCCAGACCACCCGCAAGGACCGTCCACGCACCGGCGCCTCACGGCCCGGCGGCAGGCCCAAGGCCTCAGCGGGCAAGGGCGGCAAGGCCAGGCCCGGAGCCAAGCGCCGGGGCAGGTAGGGGAGAGGCAGGGGGCCTCGCGCCCCCTGCACC
>JAEXRD010000006.1 GCA_023438245.1 Pseudomonadota bacterium
CCTCGATCTTCACCTTGGCCTTGAACACCACCTGGTATTCGGCGCCGCGGTACATTTCCACATGGCCCTTCTGGCGGCCGTAGCCCTTGACCTCGGACACCGTCATGCCATGCACGCCGGCCTTGTCCAGGGCCTCCTTGACCTCGTCGAGCTTGTGAGGCTTGATGATCGCTTCTATCTTCTTCATTTCGGGCCTCCGTCAGCCTAGCGGTGGGTCTTGTTGATGGTGAACTCGGGGTAGCCGATGACGGCCACTTCCGCCATGTCCAGACCTTCCTGCTCAAGTTCGGGGGCCACGCGCATCTTCACGATCTTGTCGGAGATCTTGAAGAAGAGGAACATGACCACGAAGACGAACACGAAGTTCACACCCACGCCGACGAGCTGGGCGATGAGCTGGCTGGCGTCGCCGTAAAGCAGGCCGGTGACGGTTCCTTCCACGCCGTTGAGCTTGTCGCCGTAAGAGCCGTCGGAGAAGAGGCCCACGGCGATCATGCCCCAGGCGCCGTTGACGCCGTGGACCGAAATGGCGCCCACAGGGTCGTCGATCTTGAGCACGGAATCGATGAACAGGACGCTGACGCAGAGCAACACACCAGCGACGGCTCCGATGATGACCGCGGAGATGGGGGTGACGAAGGCGCAGGGGGCGGTGATGCCCACCAGACCGGCCAGCAGGCCGTTGGCGGCCATGGAGATGTCCGGCTTGCCGTAGCGCAGCCACATGTAGAACATGGCGGTCATGGCGCCGCCGGCGCTGGCGAGCATGGTGTTCACCGCGACAACGCCGATGCGCAGGTCGCCGCCGGCCAGGGTGGAGCCGGCGTTGAAGCCGAACCAGCCGAAGGCCAGGATGAGGCAGCCGGCGATGGCCATGGGGATGTGGTGGCCGGGCATGGCGTTGGGGGTGCCGTCAGCACGGTACTTGCCCTGGCGTGGGCCGATGCAGATGGCTCCGGCAAGGGCGGCCACGCCGCCGGTCATGTGCACGACCGAAGAGCCTGCGAAGTCGACCACGCCGTGGCCCAGGCTGAAGTTGGCGCCCAGGGCGGAGAGCCAGCCCGCGCCCCACACCCAGTTGGCGTACAGGGGGTACACGAACATGGAGATGAAGAAGCCGTAGACGATGAAGTTCTTGAAGGTCCAGCGCTCGGCCATGGAACCGGTGGGGATGGTGCAGGTGGTGTCCATGAAGACCATCTGGAAGAGGAACATGGTCAGCACGGTGGTGTCGTACACGTCGCCGCCCAGGAAGAAACCCTTGGTGCCGAACAGGCCGAAATCCTTGCCGAAGATGGAGACGACGAATTCCTGGTTGAGCAGGGTGCCGCCGCCCAGGGCCGCCGCGCCGCCGCTGCCGCCCATCTGCAGCGCAAAGCCGCAGATCCAGTAGCCGAGCATGCCGATGGCGTATACCATCATGTTCATGCCCATGGTGTGGCCGGCGTTCTTGGCGCGGGTGAAGCCGGTCTCCGCCAGGGCGAAACCGGCCTGCATGAACATGACCAGGAAGCCGCAGATGAGCGTCCAGACCATGTTGATGGAAATGCGGTTGTGGCCGACGACGTCAGCCAGCTTGGTGGCCAGCGGTTCGCTGTCCTTGTACTTGTCCATTTCCTCGGCGGTGGGTGCGCCGCTGGTGGCGTTCACCACGTCGGCGGCGGTGCCGATGGAGGCTCCGGTGGGATCCGGCTTGGGCGGTTCGTCGGCGGCGAAGCCGCTGGAGGCTCCGACCAGAAGGACCAGGACCATAGTCAACGCCAGTACGATCTTCTTGAGCATGCTGCCCTCCAGGTGAAAAGGAATTTGGAAATTTCCGGTTGTGTGGCAATATTCGGGCCACAAGGCTAACATGCTGATTTTGTGTGTGTTTAAAGTCTGTGGGGAGCGGGCAATCCTCGGTTCTGAATAATTATGTAAAATTGGCGTTAGTAGTGCATGCTAAGCCATGAAGGCAGGTGCTTGCATAACCATCCGAGAATGTGGATTTTGTTGTGAAGTCCGGGCGCTGAGCGCAAAGTCGACCCGGTCGGTCGTGAAGTAAAGATTGTGTTCGCTTGCATGATTCCCGTAATAGTGCTTATCCTGGGAATCGCTTGATATACCAAGGGATCGGGCGTCGGTTCGAAGAAAATCGCAGGGAATGGGCCGTGCTGTTGGGCAGGCGGAATTTGTTTTAGTCTAAAATTGACAAATATGTTATAGTGAGCTTTTTGTGTGATTGTGCGACGCCGATGATCCGACATATTTGTAATTGGTGTGGTGGTGATTCCATGAGCAAGGCGAGCGGGGACAATGGGGGCGGTTTCAGCCTTCGTGGCTGTTCCGGAACGCAGGCGGGGCCGGGCAGCGCACGAGCGGTTCCGGCGCGTGGCCGCATGAACGCCTGCGACACCGACCATCTGCTGCCGCAGGACGGCGCGGACGCGCCCGGCGCCAGCCCCGGACGGAGGACGGCCGCGGAGATCCTCGCGGGGTACGGCGCGAGCCTGCTGA
The DNA here is from genome assembly GCA_023438245.1 of Pseudomonadota bacterium. Lineage (GTDB taxonomy): Bacteria > Desulfobacterota > Desulfovibrionia > Desulfovibrionales > Desulfovibrionaceae > Humidesulfovibrio. Next base: position 2,497 of record JAEXRD010000006.1, read on the forward strand.
CCGTCACGGGCTGCACGTTCGTCAGCCTGGCCATGCGCGCCTACTTCGACCCTGCCAATCTTGTCATGGTCTACCTTCTGGGCACCATCTACATCGCCATAACCCGCGGGCTGGGACCGGCGTTCCTTTGCACCGTGCTCGGCGTGCTGGCCTTCGACCTGATTTTTGTCCCGCCCCTGTTCATCTTTTCCGTGTCCGACACGCAATACCTCTTCACCGTGGTCACCATGTTCGTTGTGGCCGCCATTGTCGGTCGGCTCACGGAGCACATCCGGCATCAGGTGCGCGAGGTGCATGCCAAGGAGGCCCGGACCCGGGTGATGCTCTCCATCACGCGGGAGCTTGCCGGGGCGCGCGGCTCGGAGAGGCTTCTGCACACGGTCACGGGCCAGATTTCCAGGCTCTACGGGTTCTGGTCGGTGGCGTACCTGGACGAGGCCAGCGGGCTGACGCTGGGCGCCGATGCATCCGCTGCCGAAGCGCCCGACACCGTGCGTCCGGCCCGCCAGGCCGACGAGGCCGTGCAGTGGGTCCTGGCCAACGGCCAGTCGGCCGGGCTGGGCACGCAGGTGTTTGCTGACTGCGAAGCCCTGTACCTGCCCATGTCCGGCGTGGAGGGCACGCTGGCCGTGCTGGCGGTGTGGCCAAAGCCCCTCGGTTCGACGTTCACGCTGGAGCAGGTGCATCTGCTGGAAAGCCTGGCCAGGCAGGTGGGGTTGATGCTGGACCTGGAACGTTTGGAGGGAGAGCGCCTGCACCACCAGCTGGAGGCTCAGTCAGAGCGCCTCAAGGCGTCGTTGCTCTCCTCCGTCACCCACGACATCCAGACGCCTCTGGCCGCGATCATGGGCTCGGCGGAGAGCCTGATCCTGCACGGCGGGGACATGGGGGCCGAGGAGCGCGACCGGCTGGCCACGAACATCCACGGCGAGGCGGCGCGGCTTTCCCGGCTGGTGGCCAACCTGCTGCGCATGACCAAGCTGGAGTCCGGCGCGGCGAAGCCCGACCTGCAGCTCCAGCCCATCGACGAACCGCTCGGCGCGGCCCTGGTGCTCATGGAGGAGCAGATGGCCGGGCGCGAGCTCCTGGTGGACATCCCGCCGGAGCTTCCGCTGCTGGCCCTGGATGCCGTGCTCATGGAACAGTATTTCCACAATATTCTGGAAAACGCCGTGAAATACACGCCGCCCGGCGGTCCGGTGGATGTCTCGGCCCGCCAGGAAGGGGGGCTCGTCCACGTCGAGGTCGCCGACCGTGGCCCCGGGCTGGCCGCCGGGGAGCTGGAAAAGGTCTTCGACCTGTTCTATCAGGGCGGTGTGAAGCCGGGCCACTCGGGGAGCCGCTCCGGATACGGCGTCGGACTGGCCGTGTGCCGGGCCATCGCCCAGGTGCACGGCGGGGAACTGGCGGCAATGAACCGCGAAGGCGGTGGGGCGGTGTTCCGTCTCACGCTGCCCGTGCCCGCAGATCAGGCGCATGCCGCCTTGTTGCTGGAGGAACAGTGAACACGCAGATGCCCAAAGTGCTCGTCATCGAGGATGAAAAACCCATCCGCTGCTTCCTGCGCTCCTATCTGGAACGCCATGGTTTTGAACTTCTGGAGGCGGAAACCGGCGAGGACGGCCTGGCCATGGCCGCCGACCACCAGCCCGAGCTTGTGCTGCTGGATCTGGGGCTGCCCGGCATGGACGGGCTGGAGGTCATCGCCCGCCTGCGGGCCTGGGCCAACACGCCCATCCTGGTGATCTCCGCGCGCGGCCAGGAGCAGGACAAGGTGGCCGCGCTGGACGCAGGGGCCGACGACTACCTGACCAAGCCTTTCGGCGTGGCCGAGCTGGCCGCGCGCATGCGCGTGTCGCTGCGCCGCGCCTCGCTGTCGGAACCGGGCGCCCCGGAACCGGTGTTCCGTTCCGGGCCGCTGGTGGTGGACCTGCCTGCCCGGCTGGTGCACCTGGACGGGCGCGAGGTCAGGCTGACGCCCATCGAGTTCAAGCTGCTGGCCTTCCTGGTGCGCCACGCGGGCAAGGTGGTCACCCACCGCCAGATCCTCAAGGAGGTTTGGGAGAGCGACCGCGAGGACCAGCTGCACTACCCCAGGATCTACGTGCGGCAGCTGCGCGCCAAGATCGAGCCCGTTCCCGCCAGGCCAAGCCTGCTGCGCACGGAGACGGGCATCGGCTACCGTTTACTGGACGGGGAGACGCTCAGGCCTTGACTTTCGGCCCCGCGGCCCCACTCTTTAAGGAGCGGGAGCGTGTCGCAAGCGGCGCGGGCCTGTGACGTTCCGCGCCCAATGCCGGGCGGGGGGCTATGCAAAACTGTTTGAACAGGGTATAGGTCGGGCATCCAAACCCGTGGAGGACACCATGATTGGTGAATTGTTACAGCCCCAGCACCTGCTTCTTATTCTGGTGATCTTTCTTCTTTTCTTCGGACCCGGAAAACTCCCGCAGATCGCCCAGAACCTGGGCAAAAGCATCCGCGAGTTCAAGGGCGCGCTGTCCGCTCCCGATGAGGTGAAGGTGGCCGCGCCGCAGCAGCAGCCTGCCCAGCAGCCCATGCAGCAGGCCGCCCAGCCCCAGCAGCCCCAGGCCCAGCAGACCGCCGAGGCCCCCAAGCAGGAGCAGAAGGGCGCGTAAGCATCCCGACCATGCTTCGAGGCCCGAGCCGATGATCGCAAGGCTGGCATCCACGAGCTTTCCGGCCCGGATGCCAGCCTTTGTCATGGCCTGCGGCGAACACTCCCACAGCGCACGAGCGCCACGGTGACCCCTTGGACCTGACCAACCTGCTCTCGACCTACGGCTACCTCGCCCTGTTCATCGGCACCTTCCTGGAAGGCGAGACCATCCTCATCATCGCCGGGTTCATCTGCGCCACGCAGCCGGGAACCCTGTCCCTGCCGCTGTGTATCCTGTTCGCCTTCCTGGGCAGCTTCGCAGGGGACCAGACCGCCTTCTACGTGGGCCGCTACAACAAGAAGTTCCTGGAGACGCGGCTGAAGAAGTGGGAGTGCCGCATCGAGCGCGTGCACCGGCTTCTGGAGAAGCATCAGGTGCTGGTGCTGGTGTCCTTCCGGTTCTTCTACGGTTTCCGAAACGTCACGCCCTTCGCCGTGGGCACCACCAACATCTCGCCCCTGCGCTTCTTCGTGCTCAACGGCATCGGCGCGGCCATCTGGGCCGTGTCCTTCGGCGTGGGCGGCTATTACCTGGGCGACGTGCTGGAGCGTTTCCTCCAGGAGGCCAAGTGGTGGGTGGCGGGCGGCCTGCTCGCGGTCATCGTGGGCGCCTGGCTCGTCAAGACCATCCGCAACCGCATGCGCCGCAGCTGCTAGGGCCTGGCGGGCAGCAGGGCCTCCCACAGCTCGAAGACCTCCAGCCCCGGCGCGCTGCCGGACCCGAGAACCGCCTCGCCCTCGGCCAGATCCGGGCCGTGGTAGCTGGCGTTGAGGCCCCTGGCCTGGCCCAGCGCTCCCAGATGCAGGGCCGCCCCGGCCATGATGCCGAACCCGTCGGTGAAGGCGATGATCGGCTTGCCGCGCGTCCGGCTGTCCGGTCCCATGTGCTCGCGCACGCCCACCACGTCGAACATGGCGTTGGTGGCAAAGTCCGGCCCCCCCGCCAGGAGCTGTTCCAGGGCCGTGTCCTCCAGCACCACCAGAATCACGCGCGCGCGCTCGAGCCCCGCCTGGATGCCGAAGCCCGCCCCGCCCATGGACAGGAAGGCCGGGGAGCTCCAGTTGCCGTCGGCCCGGCGGGCCACCACCACGCCGCTTCCGCCATGCAGCGAATAGAAGAATCCGGCGCGGTACACGCCCGGCAAAACCACCACGGCGCGGGCACCGGCAAGCCAGTGGTCGAGCTCCCGGTGCGGCGAGGCGGCGCGCAGTTCCCGGAGCGTGACGGCGGCGTCGCGCACCAGCGTGGCGGCCTGGCTGGGGTTGGCGGGCTGTTGGCCGATCTGTGGCCCGTTCTGCGTGCCGGTCTGCTGGCTGGTCGCCGCGCAGGCGGCCAGCAACAGGCCGGTCAGGCAAAGGGTGGGCAAAAGCGCGAGTTTGCGGAACATGCCGAACTCCGGCCTGGTCAGCGGTTGGCGTAGTGTTGCAGCGTGGCCAGCGTCTGGCGCATGCCCCTGGGGTCGCCGCCGTCGCCCATGAGGTCGCGCAGCAGGTCCACGCCGTGGAGCAGGGCCGTGACCACGTCGTCCGTGGCCTCCAGCCTGCCGCCGCGCAGGTGGTCCAGCACGTTCTCCAGGCTGTGGGCCGCGCGCTCCAGCCCCCGCAGGCCCAGCAGGCCAGCACCGGCCTTGACGGAATGGGCATTGCGGAACAGCTCGTCCAGCAGCCCGGCGGGCGGGGCCAGCCGCGCCTGTTCCAGGGCCAGCAGCCCCTGCTCCAGGGCTTGCAGCCGCTCCACGGACTCCTCGGCGAAGGCTTCCAGAACTTCCGGGTCGCGGTCAGACACCGGCGGCCCCTCCGCCCGTAAGCTGGATGGCCACCTCGGGCAGGCGGTGCATGTCGGGCTTGGATATCTGCATGTCCGCGCCCACGCTCTCGCCCTTGTGGCGCAGCTCCTGGGTGATGATGGAGGAGTAGAGCACCACGGGCAGCCCCTTGAGCGCGGGGTCGGTCTTGATGTTCTTGGTCAGGGTGAAGCCGTCCATGAGCGGCATTTCGATGTCGGAGATGACGATGTCCACATATTCGCTCAGGGGGCGGCCTTCCTCGCTGGCTTTGCGGGCCAGGGCACGCACGGCCGCGAGCGCCTCCTGGCCGTTGCTCACGATGGTGGGCTCGATGTTGGCCTTGGCCAGGCTCTTCTGGAGCATGAGCCGGATGGTGGCGGAATCGTCGGCCACCAGCGCGCGCAGGGTGCGCCCGGCGATGTGCGTGGGCCCTTCCTCCTCCAGCATGGATTCCGGGGTCAGGTCGGAGAGGATGGTCTCCAGGTCCAGCAGCTGGATGAAGTGGTCGTCGCGCTCCACCATGCCGATGACGGCCTGGATGCCGGTCTTGGGCACGTAGCCGTCGGGCGGGATGACCTCGGCCCAGCCCAGGCGGTGGATGCCCGTGACGCCGGTGACCAGGAAGCCCGTGACGGAATTGCTGAACTCCGTGACGATGACGATGTCGTGCGGGGAGCGGCTGCGCTCGATGCCCAGCCACACGGAGAGGTCGATGACCGGCAGCACATGGCCGCGCAGGGGAATGATGCCCAGGTAGCTGGGGTGCGCGGCGGAGGGCTGTGGCTCAAGCCTGGGGCTTTCGATGACCTCCATGACCTTGGCCACGTTGACGCCGAAGGAATGTGTGGCGCTGGCGCCCCCCTCGCGCGTCTCCTGAATGTGGAACTCCAGAATTTCCAGCTCGTTGGTTCCGGTTTCCAGCAGGATGTCGGTCTGGTTCATGGCGGACTCCGTTTGCTCGCCTGTTTGTTGCGTTCTCATCCATACCTTGCAGCAGGTTTGCTGTCCAGCCGGGACGGGCATTCCGCCGGGGCTTGACGCACCGTGGTGGGAACGTGCAGAAGATGGGCTGGCCCATGTCCCTGCCGACGCCCTCGGCTCCCTATCGGCAACATGGCCCGCAAACTGTAGCGCCAAGGAGAGAGCGCCATGACCCAGCCCTTTGTGAACGACGAAACGGTGCTTGCCCGGCGCGTGGAGCAGGTTCAGGACGAGCGCGCGAAGCTGGGCCTGGACGGCCTGGTGGGCGGGCTGGAGACGGTGGTCTTCGGCGTGGACCAGGACCGCCTGGAGCCCGCCGTGGCGGACTTTCTGAACACCACGGGCTACCTGTTCGGCAGCACGCTTCAGGGGCCGGAGTTCCGCTCCTGCGTGCTGCGCCTGCCCGGCTCGGCGGACTTCCTGTTCCGCAGCCGTAAGTCCGGGGCCAACCCCTTCGCGGGCGAGCCCCTGGGGCCGAAAACCCAGCACATGCCCAGCACGCGCATCGAGACCATGGTTTTCCTGTGCCACGACCTGGAGCGCTTCGAGGCCATCCAGCGCAGGCGTGGCGTGCGTTTCCTGACGCCGGGCATCGTGCGCACGGAGAGCTACGCCTTTCTCCAGACCGAGCCCTCGGCCTTCAGCGCGCTGTCCTTCGGCTTCGTGCAGTGGACCAGGGGCGGGAGGCAGTACGCCAATGAGGTCGACCGCGAGGTGGACTGGAGCCTGCCCAAGCCGGACAAGGCGCATCTGCGCAACGTCGGGGTGTTCGATCACGCCTCGGTGCGCGTGCACGCCCGCCACCGCGACGACGCCATCGTGGAGTTCCTGGGCCTGACCAACTACGACTTCGCCATGGCCGTGTACGTGGACAACCTGAACTCCATCACCAACGTGGCCAGGTACCCCGGCGATCCCTACGCCATGGTCATCACCAGCGGCATGGGCGACGCCGCGCCCGGCCAGGAGGGCCCCACCGAGAAGTTCATCATCAACTACGGCAGGCGCATCCACCACCTGGCCTTCCGCACCGAGAACGTGGTGGAGACCTTCGCGGGGCTGAAGGCCGACGGCATGCAGTTCCTGCTGGAACTGGTGGGCAGCGAGCAGGAGGGCCTGCGCCAGACCTTCAGCAAGCCCTGCGCGCCCACCATGATGGTCAACGAATACATCCAGCGCTACGAAGGCTTCGACGGTTTCTTCACCAAGAGCAACGTCACCGCGCTGACCGAGGCCACGGATCAGCAGTAGCGCGCGAATTCTCCCGCATGCCCCGCTTGACTTCCGGTCGGGCGGGGCATATTTTCGACGCATGAACAGGTGTTCACATGACTAGGCCGGACGATCTCGACAGGTGCGAGCAGCAGTGCGTGCACCAGGACGCTGTGTCCCGTGTGCGCGCGGACATGCTCGCCGATTCCGAGGCCTCGGGCCTGGCCGAGGTCTTCAGCCTGCTGGGCGACCGCACCCGCGTGCGCATCCTGCATGCGCTCATCGGCGGGGAGCTGTGCGTGTGCGACATCTCCGCCGTGCTGGGCATGAGCGGCTCCGCCGTGTCGCACCAGCTGCGGCTTCTGCGCACGGCCAAGCTGGTGCGCGCCCGCAAGGAGGGCAAGAACGTGTACTATGCCCTGGACGACGGGCATGTGCGTTCGCTCCTGGAGCAGGGGTTGGAGCACGTGCGGGAATAGCCTCTTTTTTTGATCTTTTGCTTGAATAAATGTTCATATGTTTGCACTAGGAGTCCCCCATGTTCGAATTGGCGACGCAATATCTGCTGGAATGCTGGGGCGTGCTGCGCGAGGCCGCGCCGTTCCTGCTCTTCGGCTTTTTCGTGGCAGGGCTGCTCAAAGCCTTCGTGCCCGACGCCTCCCTGTCGCGCCACCTGGGCGGGCGCGGCCTGGGCTCGGTGCTCAAGGCCGCGGCCATCGGCGTGCCGCTGCCGCTGTGCTCCTGCGGGGTGCTGCCCGCGGCCATGGGCCTGCGCAGGCAGGGAGCCGGGCCGGGGGCCACGGCGGCGTTCATGATCTCAACACCGGAATCGGGCGTGGACTCCATGGCCGTGACCTACGCCATGATCGACCCGGTGATGACCGTGCTGCGCCCGCTCTCGGCCTTTGTCACGGCCATTGCGGCGGGCCTGGCCGCCAACCTGCTGCCGGAGCGCCTGCTGCCCGCGCCGACGCCCGTGAGCCAGCCGATATCGGCTGGCTGCGGCTGCGGCGGGGGAGGGTGCTGCGCCACCAAGGCCCCGCCCTCCGCCGGGATTGTTGCGAAACTGCGCCAGGGCCTGGCCCACGCCTTCGGCGAAATGCTCTCCGACGTGGGGCTGTGGCTCATCGTGGGCATCCTGGCCGCCGGGGCCATCTCGCTGTTCCTGCCGCCGGATTTCTTCCTCACCCATCTCGGCGGCGAGTTCACCTCCATGCTGGCCATGATGCTGGTGGGCGTGCCCATGTACGTGTGCGCGTCCAGTTCCACGCCCATCGCCGCCTCGCTGCTGCTCAAGGGGCTCTCGCCCGGCGCGGCGCTGGTGTTCCTGCTCACCGGCCCGGCCACCAACGCCACCACCATCGTGGCCATGTCGCGCACCTTCGGCGGCGCGCTCACGGGCGTGTACGTGGGCGCCATCGTGGGCTGCTCCCTGGCCTTGGGCCTGCTGGCCAACCGTTTGTACGGGCTGCTGGGCCTGGACGTGCATGCGGTCATCGGGCATGTGGGCGAGGCCCTGCCCGGCTGGCTGGAGACCGGCAGCGCCGCGCTCCTGCTGGCGCTCCTGGCCGTGTCCCTGCTGCGCCGCAAGGCCTGCTGACAGCCCGCGCATGCCGCGGTCCAACTTGCAGACCCGGCCGGATTGCGGTAGCGCGTTAGGCACGCCGCAATTCGGCCAGATCCTGGAGGAGGGCCTGCACAGATCATGACCGCCGACGCACCCGCCATGCGCAAGCTGGAGTTTGGCGACTCCGGCCTGGCCAACAAACTTTTCGGACCCCAGGGGGCCAACCTGGAGCTGCTCATGGAGCGCGCCGGGGTCCGCATCGAGACGCGCGGCTCCGGGGCCGTCATCAGCGGGCCGGAGCACGAGGTGGACCTGGCCGCCGGGGTGCTCACGCAGCTGTACGGGCTGCTGAAGGAAGGCCGCCACGTGCACCCGCAGGACGTGGACTGCGCCTGGCGCATCCTGCTGCGCGAGCCGGGGTCCGAGATCCGCCGCATCTTCCAGGACACGGTCTACGTGGCCTCGCCCAAGCGCACCATCGCGCCCAAGACCATCAGCCAGCGCGACTACCTGGCGGCCATCCGCGAGAACGACCTGGTGTTCGCCATCGGTCCGGCGGGCACGGGCAAGACCTACCTGGCCGTGGCCCTGGCCGTCAGCGCGCTCATGCGGCGCGAGGTCAAGCGCATCGTGCTGGCCCGCCCGGCCGTGGAGGCCGGCGAGAAGCTGGGATTTTTGCCCGGCGACCTGGCCGAGAAGGTCAACCCCTACCTGCGCCCGCTGTACGACGCCCTGCACGACATGCTGGACTTCGCCCGCGTGCAGGACATGCTGGCCACCGGCGTCATCGAGGTGGCCCCGCTGGCCTTCATGCGCGGCAGAACGCTCAACGACGCCTTCGTCATCCTGGACGAGGCCCAGAACACCACGCCCGAGCAGATGAAGATGTTCCTGACGCGCCTGGGCTTCGGCTCCAAGGCCGTGGTCACCGGCGACGTCACCCAGATCGACCTGCCCAGCCAGGCCAAGAGCGGGCTGGTGGAGGCCCGGGGCATCCTGCAGGGAGTGCAGGGCATCCGCTTCGTGCAGTTCCACGAGGAGGACGTCATCCGCCATCCGCTGGTGGGCCGCATCGTGCAGGCCTACGACCGGCACGGCAAGAAGGCCCAGGGGTAAGCCCATGACCCGCGCGTTCCTGACCCTGGACTACCGCACCCGCACCGATCCGCGCTTCCCGCTCACGCGGCGCGAGCTCACGCGGCTGGTGGCGGACATCCTGGGAGCGCTTGGCCTGCGCGGCTCGCAGCTCTCGCTCACGCTGGTGGACGACGCGGAGATCGCGGGCATCAACCTGGAGTTCCTGGGCGGCGACGGCCCCACCAATATCCTGAGCTTCCCGGAGCCGAACTCCGCGCACCCGGCCTGGCTGGGGGCCCTCGTGCTCTCGGTGGACACGCTGGCGCGCGAATGCTTCCTGTACGGCCAGCAGCCGGAGCGCCACCTGGCGCGCCTGCTGGCCCACGGCATCCTGCACCTGGCGGGCTTCGACCACGGCCCGGAAATGGACGAGCTTACCGAGCGCGCCGTGGGCGCGGCCTGCCCGGACTGCCAGGACGGGCAGCAAGTCGGCGTGGACAGTCCGTCCTAGGCGCCTGAAAAACCGCAGCCCGCGCCTCTTTACAAGCGCCCCGGCCTGGGGCAAAATATCGCTTTTCACCGACACCCGCCGCGATTTCCCGGCGGGGGGAGAGCAGAGGAGTTCGCCATGCCCAGACATTTCCCCAACATCCTGGCCATGAACAAGGATGAGGCCCACCAGGTTCTGAAGCGCGCCAAGGTCATGAAGGACCGGGGCGAGCGCACCAAGCTGCTGGACGGCAAGGTCGTCATCCTCATCTTCGAGAAGGCCAGCACGCGAACCCGCGTGTCCTTCGAGGTGGCCGTGCGCCACCTGGGCGGGCAGACCGTGTTCCTCACCCCGCACGAATCGCAGCTGGGCCGCAACGAGCCGCTCAAGGACACCGCGCGCGTGCTCTCGCGCTACGCCGACGGCCTGGTTGTGCGCACCTTCGGCCAGGAGAAGCTGGACACCCTCATGCAGTGGGGCAGCATCCCGGTGGTCAACGCCCTCACCGACGAGCACCACCCCTGCCAGGTGATGAGCGACGTGCTGACCATGTACGAGCGCACCCCCGAGCTGTGCGCCCTCAAGGTGGGCTGGATCGGCGACGGCAACAACATGGCCAATTCCTGGATCGAGGCCGCGGCCCAGTTCGGCTTCGAGCTGACCCTGGCCTGCCCCTCCGGCTACACCCCGGACCTGGAGCTGGTGGCCCGGGCCCGCAGCCTCGGCGCGCGCATCGTGCTCACCGAGGACCCCCAGCTGGCCGCGCGCGGGGCCCACTACCTGAACACCGACGTGTGGGCGAGCATGGGCCAGGAGGCCGAGCAGATGCGCCGCGAGCAGGCCTTCGAGGGCTACCAGCTCAACGACCAGCTGCTGTCCCTGGCCAAGCCCGGCTGCAAGGTCATGCACTGCCTGCCCGCGCACCGCGGCGAGGAGATCACCGACGAGGTCTTCGAGGCCAACGCGGACATGATTTTTGACGAGGCCGAGAACCGCCTGCACATGCAGAAGGCCATTCTCGAGTGGGTCTTCGAGGCCCTGTAACGCATACAGAAACGGAGCAGCAACGAAATGAGCGCCATCAAGAAGGTCGTGCTCGCCTATTCCGGCGGCCTGGACACCTCCATCATCCTCAAGTGGATCAAGAACACCTACAACTGCGAGGTCGTCACCTTCACCGCCGACCTGGGCCAGGGCGAGGAGCTGGACGGCGTGGAGGCCAAGGCGCTCGCCACCGGCGCCACCAAGGCCTACGTGGAGGACATCCGCGAGGAGTACGCCCGCGACTTCGTCTACCCCATGCTGCGCGCCGCCGCCCTGTACGAGGGCCGGTACCTGCTGGGCACCTCCATCGCCCGGCCGCTCATCGCCAAGCGCATGTGCGAGATCGCCGAGGCCGAGGGCGCCCAGGCCGTGGCCCACGGCGCCACCGGCAAGGGCAACGACCAGGTGCGCTTCGAGCTCACCGCCATGGCCCTGGCCCCCAAGCTCAAGACCATCGCCCCCTGGCGCGACTGGGACATGAAGTCCCGCTCCGACCTCATCGCCTACGCCGAGGCCCATGGCATCCCCGTGCCCGTCACCCAGGCCAAGCCCTGGAGCCAGGACGCCAACCTGCTGCACGTGTCCTTCGAGGGCGGCGAGCTGGAGGACCCCTGGAACGAGCCCGCCCCCGGCTGCCACCGCTACTGCACGCCCATCGAGCAGGCCCCGGACAAGCCCGAGGAGATCACCATCGACTTCGAGGCGGGCAACGCGGTTGCGCTCAACGGCAAGGCCCTTTCCCCCGCCCAGATGATCTTGACCCTGAACGAGATCGCGGGCCGCCACGGCATCGGCCGGGTGGACATGGTGGAGAACCGCTTCGTGGGCATGAAGTCGCGCGGCGTCTACGAGACCCCCGGCGGCACCGTGCTGTTCATCGCCAAGCGCGACCTGGAGGGCCTGTGCCTGGACCGCGAGGTCATGCACCTGCGCGACAGCCTCATCCCGCGCTACGCCGAGATGGTCTACTACGGCTACTGGTTCGCGCCCGAGCGCGAGGCCCTGCAGGCCATGGTGGACAAGACCCAGGAGAAGGTCACCGGCACGGTGCGCGTGAAGCTCTACAAGGGCAACGCCATTCCCGTGGGCCGCAAGTCGCCGTACTCGCTCTACCGCATGGACCTGGCCACCTTCGAGGAAGACGTGGTCTACGACCAGGCCGACGCCGCCGGGTTCATCAAGCTGGTGGGCCTGCGCCTCAAGGGCCGCATGGCCGGGAAGTAGGACGGCCCGGAAGACTGGTGCACAGCCCCCGCTCGGGACATGGTCCCCGGCGGGGGTTTTTCATGGCCCGGCTGACAGGGAGGGACGCATGGCGCAGCACAGGACACGGCAGGAATGTCTCGATCTGCTGAAGGCTGAAAATCACGTCGTCGCGCCCGGCCAGAAGGTGGTCCTGGACGGGTTCCGGCCCGGCGACGCCGAGGGCATAGCCCGGATTTATTACGCCATTTATGGCGACACGTTCCCCATCGACTACGTGTACGACCCGGAGCGCATCCGCGCGGCCAACGAGACCACGGACCTGTACCACGTGGTGGGCCGGACCGAGTCCGGCGACATCGTGGGTGTCATGGCCCTGTTCCGCTCCGCGCCCGGCGCGGGCATCCTGGAGTCGGGCGGGCTGATGATCCTGCCGGAATATCGCCAGGGAATGCTGCTGTACCGGCTGTACGACAGGAACCAGAAGCTGGCCCGCAGCCTGGGCTGGCTCAACGCCGAATACTCGCAGATGGTCACGGACATCGAGACCCCCCAGAGGATGAGCAATCGCTTCGGGGCCAGGGGGCTGGCGCTGGAGCTGGAGGCCATGGGGCCGCGGCCCGGCGGCGACGGTCGGCGCATGTCCTTTGTGGACGAGTTCATCGTGCTGCGCGATGTTCCCCAGGACGTGCACCTGCCGGAGCCCTACGCCGGGCTGCTGAGCGGCCAGTACGCCTCCTTCGGGCTGGAGCGCCGCTTCCTGCCGGGCCGCGAGCCCGCCGGGCGCACGCGCCTGGAGCGCGGCGAGCTGGCCTGGGCCGACCAGGTGAAGATCCTGGTGGCGGAGATCGGCGCGGACTTTGACCAGGCCCTGCGCGAGGCGGATCAGGGGAATGCTTCGAGGGTGGTGCAGCTGCTGCTGCCGCTCACGGACCCCGGGCTGCCCCGGGCCGTGGAGCTGGCGCGGGCGCAGGGCTTCTGGCTGGGCGGGCTGCTGCCGCTGTGGACGGACGCCGATGTTCTGCTTCTGCAGAAGCTGCCCGCGCGCCCGGACTTCGACGCGGTGTTCCTGCTGACGGACGAGGCCCAGGCGCTCATGCGCCAGGTGCGGGCGGACTTCGAGGACGTCAGCGGGTTGTAGCCCGGACTCTCGGTTGCCGGGCTTTTCGCTTGCCTCGGGCTGCGGGAGAGGGCAAAACTCCCTTGGCGATTGGCGAGACAATTTTGGGAAAACAGCGGCCCAGGGCCGGGAGGACGATATGACCAAGAAGATGTGGGGCGGGCGCTTCGCCGAGGCCGCCGCGGCCAAGGTGGAGGAGTACACCCAGTCCGAGAGCTTTGACCGGCAGCTGTACCGCGAGGACATCGCGGGCTCCAAGGCCCATGCGCGCATGCTCGGCCAGTGCGGCATCATCGGCCCTGACGAGGCCAAGGTCATCATCGACGGCCTGGACGCGGTGCTGGCCGAGATCGAGGCCGGGACCTTCGTGTGGAAGCGCGAGCTGGAAGACGTGCACATGAACATCGAGCGCAGGCTCACGGAGCTCGTGGGGCCCGTGGGCGGCAAGCTGCACACCGCCAGGAGCAGGAACGACCAGGTGGGCCTGGACTTCCGGCTGCACGTGGCCGCGAGACTGGGCGTGTGGAGCGCGGAGCTGGCCCGGCTTGTGGGCGTGCTGGCGGACAGGGCCGAGGAGCACAAGGCCACGCTGCTGCCCGGCTGCACGCACCTGCAGGCCGCCCAGCCCGTGAGCCTGGCCCAGCACCTGCTGGCCTACGCCCAGATGTTCCGGCGCGACCACGAGCGCCTGGCCGACTGCCTGAAGCGCGTGAAGATTTCGCCCCTGGGCGCGGCGGCGCTGGCCGGCACCACGCATCCCATCATGCCCGGCCTGGTGGCGGCGGAGGTGGGCTTTTCCGGCACCTTCGCCAACAGCATGGACGCCGTGAGCGACCGCGACTACGCCCTGGAGGCCCTGTTCTGCGGCAGCGTCATCATGATGCACCTGAGCAGGCTGTGCGAGGAGTTCATCATCTGGGCCAACCCGAACTTCGGCTACGTGAAGCTGCCGGACGCCTATTCCACCGGCTCGTCCATCATGCCGCAGAAGAAGAACCCCGACGTCTGCGAGCTGATGCGCGGCAAGACCGGCCGGGTGTACGGCGCGCTGACGACCCTGCTGACCATCATGAAGGGCCTGCCGCTGACCTACAACCGCGACATGCAGGAGGACAAGGAGCCCTTCTTCGACGCGGACAGGACGGTTTCGGCCTCGGTGTCCATCATGGCCGACATGCTGGCCGTGCTGGAGTTCCGGCCCGAGGTCATGCGCGCGGCGCTGGACCGGGGCTTCCTCAACGCCACGGAACTGGCCGACTACCTTGCGGCCAAGGGCCTGCCCTTCCGCGAGGCGCACCACGCCACGGGCGCGGCGGTTGCCCTGGCGGAGCAGAAGAATGTTCGCCTGGAAGATTTGAGCCTCGACGAATTCAAGCGGTTCTCGCCCCTGGTGGAGCAGGACGTGTACGCCGTGCTGGCCCACGAGGCAGCGGTGGCCCGGCGCTCCATGCCCGGCGGAACGGGGCCGGATTCGGTGGCCGAACAACTTTCGGCCCTGCGCGGCTGGATTTCTTTTCTGGGATAATCTCCCGTCATTCCGGGATGTTTGCCTGGGGGCGCGGGTTTCCGCGCCCCCTTTTTTTACAAAACGTGCATGTTCCTTTTTGCACACGGCTTGCGCAACCACTGGATTTTGTACATAGAGAGGAGCGAAATTACACTTTCGTACCCCAAAGCGGGAGGGGCAATGACGACATACACTGTCTACAAGGAACAGTTGCCCGAGCTGTTCGAGACGTGGAGCAGGCAGTATGCGCTCCATGTCCCGGCCAGGCTGCGCGAGGGCTTCTACGACCTGGTGCCCTGGAAAAAGGGCCTGGAGATCGCCTGGGAGTTCGACGTGGCCTACAACTCCCCCAAGCGCTTCCTGTTCCCCCCCAAGGAAACGCTCATCACCTTCGACCGGGAGACCTGCGAGGCCGCCCCGGTGTTCGAGGCTCCGCCGCAGATCCTCTTCGGCATGCACCCCTACGACGTCAAGGCCATCAACCAGCTGGACCAGCTGCTGATAAGCGGCGCGCCGGACCAGAACTATGTTCGCCGCCGCGACGCCACGGTGATCATGGCGCTGGAGCCGCTCACCGTCTCGCAGCCCGCGTTCTGGGCCACGGTGGGCGCGGCGCAAGTGGCGCACGGCTTCGACCTGTACTGGACCAAGATCGGCCCCGCCTCCTTCACCGTCGAGGTCGGCAGCGCCCGCGGCGAGGAACTGCTCGGCATGGCCGGGCCGCTTCTGCCCGCCACCCCCGGCGACAAGGAGGCCGCCCGCCGCGCCAAGGCCCGCATCCAGGCCAAGGCCCGGCGCACCGGCCTGCGCTACAACTGGGAGGAGACCCCGCGCCTGCTCTCCAAATGCTGGGACTCGCCCCTGTGGCGGCGCTACTCCCAGATGTGCCTGGCCTGCGGCTCGTGCAACCTGGTGTGCCCCACCTGCTACTGCTTCGACATCCGCGAGGAGGCCGATGACCAGCTGAAGAAGGGCGAGCGCCACCGCTACTGGGACGGCTGCATGCTGGAGAGCTTCGCCAAGGTGGCGGGCAACCACAACTTCCGCCCCAAGGCCCAGGACCGGTACCGCCACCGCTATTTCCGCAAGGGCAAGTACATCTACGACAAGATCGGCGAGCTGGGCTGCGTGGGCTGCGGGCGCTGCGTGCGCGCCTGCACCGCGGGCATCGCCAACCCGCTCAAGGTGTTCAACGAACTCTGGGAGGAGACGGCCCATGAATACTAAACCCTTCTCGCCCTACGTCCCGCGCCCGGTGACGCTGGTGGAGAAGACCAAGCTCTCGGATTTCGTCACCCGCTTCACCTTCGAGCAGGACAACGGCAAGCCGCTGGCGCACAAGCCCGGCCAGTTCGTGAACCTCTCGGTGTACGGCGTGGGCGAGGCCCCGTTCTCCATCAGCTCCGCGCCCCGGCGCACCCACAACACCTTCGAGATCGCCATCCGCCGCATCGGCGCGGTGACCAGCGCCCTGCACGCCCTGGAGCCCGGGGCCAAGGTGGGCCTGCGCGGGCCATACGGCACCAGCTTCCCGGTCATGAAGTTCGTGGGCAAGGACGTGCTCATCATCGCCGGCGGCCTTGGCTACATCCCGCTCAGGTCGCTGCTTTTCTATCAATTGCGCCACCGCGACGAGTTCGGGCGCATGGTGCTCATGGTGGGCACCCGCGACCCCAAGGAGCGCATCTTCGTGGACGAGATCGCCGACCTGGCCAAGAGCGGCGACGTGGAAGTGCTGGAGACCGTGGACATGCCCGACGCCACCTGGAAGGGCAACACCGGCGTCATCACCACGCTGCTGCCCAAGGTGGATCTCGACCCCGGCAACACCTACGTGGCCATGGTGGGGCCGCCGATCATGTACCGCTTCGTCATCGGCGAGTGCCGCAAGAAGGGCATCGCCAGCGACCAGATCTTCGTCTCGCTGGAGCGCAAGATGAAGTGCGGCCTGGGCAAGTGCGGCCACTGCCAGATCAACGAGCTCAACACCTGCATCGACGGCCCCGTGTTCTGCTACACGGACATCGAGGCCTACCAGGAAGCCATCTAGGCGGGCGGGAGGAGATATCATGGCAAAACCCAGAATCGCCTTCTTCGACTTCGCCGGGTGCGAGGGCGACCAGCTCCAGATCGCCAACCTGGAGGAGCGCCTGCTGGACATCCTGGCCCACGTGGAGGTGGTGAGCTTCCGCGAGGTGGCCACCGGCCACAGCGACGACTACGACGTGGCCTTTGTGGAGGGCTCCATCACCCGGCCCGAGGACGAGGCCCGGCTGAAGGAGATCCGCAAGAACGCCAAGGTGCTCGTGGCCCTGGGGGCCTGCGCCTGCATCGGCGGCATCAACTGCCTGAAGAACTTCATGGCCGAGAACGTGTACCGCGAGGAGGTCTACGGGCCGCAGGCCCGCTGGTTCCCCACCTACGCCGCGCGCCCGCTCAAGAGCGTGGTCAAGGTGGACGCCGAGATCCACGGCTGCCCCATCGACCCCACCGAGTTCGCGCGCATCACCAAGGAGCTGCTCCAGGGCCGCGCGCCCTGGATCGCCGACTTCCCGGTGTGCGTGGAGTGCAAGAGCGCGGGCAATGTGTGCCGCTACGAGATGGGCCGCATGTGCTTAGGGATCATCACCCGCGCCGGATGCGGGGCCGCCTGCGTCAGCGAGGGCGCGCACTGCTGGGGCTGCCGGGGACTGGTGCCCGGGGCCAACCTGGACGCCGCGCGCATCGTCATGGACCGCGCGGGCAGCGACCGCAAGGCCACCCAGGACCTGCTGCGCTTCTTCCTCGGCGATACCGGCGCTGCGCTGTAGCAGTGGCGTAGGGGGCCTGTTTCGAAACGTGTCTTTTGTCCCCTGGGCTGCGTCGCAAGTCGACTGTGGCCCAGGGCTGTACCATAAAAGTACTATCCCTGGTCCCCAGTCGACTCGCTTCTTGCCAGGAGCCCAAATCCATCGTTTGGCAACAGGCCCTGGAAATGCGAGACCGAAGACAAGGAGAGCATATGGCCAAGATCGCACCCGCCCCCAAGCCGAAAAGCACCGCAGCTAAGGCTCCGGCCAAGGCCGCCGCGAAGAAGGCCTCCCCGGCCACGCCGGTTTCCACCCCGGAGGCCGTGCCCGGACCCAAGAAGGTCCGCGTGCACTACCTCACCCGCGTGGAGGGCCACGGCAACATCGTGGTGGACGTGGAGGCCGACGGCAGCGTGTCCACCTGCCGCTGGGAGGTGCCCGAGGCCCCGCGCTTCTTCGAGGCCATGGTGGTGGGCCGCGACTACCGCGACGTGCACCACATCGTGTCGCGCATCTGCGGCATCTGCGCCATCGGCCACCAGCTGGCCAGCCTGCAGGCCACCGAGGACGCGCTGAACATCCACGTCAGCGAGCAGACCCACGCCCTGCGCCGCCTGGCCCTGCACGCCGAGAACCTGCAGAGCCACCTGCTGCACATCGCCTACCTCGTGCTGCCCGACCTCATGGGCGTGGACTCCATCCTGCCCCTGGCCGCCACGCACAAGGACGCGGTGCTCAAGTTCATCGCCGCCCGGCGCGTGGCCAACGAGTTCTCCCGCATCATCTGCGGGCGCACCACGCACCCCCAGCGCATGACCCCCGGCGGCTTCGTGCAGCTGCCCACCACGGAGGACCTGGAGAGCCTGCGCCTGATGCTCACCCAGACCCTGCCCAACCTGGACTTCGCCGTGGATTTCTTCGCGGGCATCATCGACCGCTTCCCCAAGTTCGAGCGCGACACCGAGTACGTGGGCCTGGTCTCCCCGGCGGAGTACGCCATGTACTGGGGCGAGATCGGCTCCACCCGTGACGAAAGGCGGCCCGTGCGCCAGTACCGCAACGTCACCCGCGAGTATCTGGTGCCCACCTCCACCGCCAAGTGGACCAGGAACCAGACCGACTCCTACATGGTGGGAGCCCTCGCCCGGTTCAACCTCAACGCCGAGCATCTGCGCCCGCTGGCCGCCAAGGCCGCCAAGAAGCTCGGGCTGGTCAAGGGCTGCACCAACCCGTACATGATCACCGTGGCCCAGCTGGTGGAGTGCGTGCACACGGTTGAGGAATCCATCGAGCTGGTGGACGAGCTGCTCAGGCAGGGCATCCGCGACGAGGCCCCGGCCGTCATCCGGCCCAGCGCCGGGCGCGGCGTGGGCGCTGTCGAAGTCCCGCGCGGCATCCTGTTTCATTTCTACGAGTACGACGACAACGGCCGGGTGTTCCAGGCCGACTGCGTCATCCCCACCAACCAGAACCACGGCAATATCCAGAAGGATCTCGAAGCTCTTACCCCGACCCTCGCCGGCCTGTCGGAAAAGGAAATCGAGCTGCGGCTGTCCATGCTGGTGCGTGCCTACGACCCGTGCATCTCCTGCTCCACCCACTGCATCGACGCGCGTGGTCTGGACCAGGGCGCCAGTAGCCTGGTGCGGTTCAATAGAAAGTAACACGTTAGGGTTCGGCCCCGTTCTCTCCCCCTTGCAGGGTGGAGACGGCCCCGGAACCCTCTGATTTACGCCACGAGGCCCGGTCGAGCGCAGGCTCGGCCGGGCCTCGTGGCGTTCTGCGCCCTTCGCCAGCCTGCTTTTGATATAGCCTGTAATGTCAACACTCTTAAGATTATCGATACTTACTCTAGATGCAAAAATGCAACACTTTCGCCTGGGTCGGGGCAAAGTGAAGGGCTCCTTGCGGCGGCTTTTGCGCCGGAGGGAGCCCTTCGCGTCAACGGGAGGTCCGGGGGGGCTCGTCCCCCCGGCGGGGTCCACGGGCAGCGCCCCCGGCGCCGAGTCAACGCCCCTATCCGACGGATCTTTGCGCCCCACCGCATCCCCGCAACGGCCTGAATCACCGCAGCGGCTACCACCGCCGTACCGCTCAAGGCCGTTGTTTCAACTACGCGCCAGCGCGGA
>JAEXRD010000034.1 GCA_023438245.1 Pseudomonadota bacterium
CCCTCCCCCCGTTCACCCGCGCGGCTAGTGCCCGTGCAGGCACTCGTGGTCGTGCCCGTGCGCGGCGCAGAGGATCTGGTTGTCCTTGAGCGTGCCGTCCAGCCAGGCCTGCAGCACCTCGCGCACCGGGCCGGCGGCCCCGCGCAGCACCTGGATGCCCGCCTGCTGGAGTTTCATCACCGCGCCCTGGCCCATGTTTCCGGCCAGCAGGGTGGAAACGCCCATTTCCTTCAGCGTGCCCACTAGGTTGGACTTGCAGCCGCAGGCCGGGGGCGGGGTGAAGGAGTCGGTGGCGGTGACGTTCTTGGCCCCGTCCAGGGTGTAGATGGTGAAGGATTCGCAGTGGCCGAAATGCTCGTCCACGTTGCCGGAGCGGGTGGGAATGGCGACCTTGGTCATGGGAACTCCTTGCGGGGATGAGGTTGGCGCGGGTCAGGCGGGCTCGCCGTCGGACGAAGGGCCGCCGCACGGGCTGTTCGTGCACCCCGCGCGTTGGAAATTCGGGCTGAGGCAGGTGGGGCAGCCGGGGGGCCTGCCGGTGCCGAAGGGCTCACGCCAGGCGTGGCCGCAGGCGTTGCAGAGGAATTCGCGGAATTCCGGGCGCGTGCCCGGCTCGCCCTGCGGGGCCTGGATGGCCAGGGCCAGGCCCAGCACCAGGGCGCGGGCCACCTTGCGCCGGGCCCCCTCGATGGTGCGGCCGAAGGTCTGGCGCGACACGCCCATGCGTCCGGCGGCCTGCTCCTGGTACAGGCCCTCGTGGTCCGCCAGGCGGATGGCCTCGTACTCCTCAAGCGACAGCTCCACCACCTCCAGCCCGGCGGCGGGCAGGCCCATGGGCTTGAACAGCTTGCAGGCGGGCTGGCCCGCGATGTTCCGGCAGCAGCGTGGTCTGGGCAATTCCCTCTCCTTGTTGAGGGGATTGTTATGAGCATATGCCCATAATGTCAACCCGTACGGAGCGCGTGGACAAGCAATTGGGCTTCGGGTAGCGTGCGCCCCACCGGAGGGGTTGATGGTCATAGCTTTTGTGAACGCCACGAAAAAGTGGGGCGGGGTCAAGACCTGGTGCCTGGACATGGGCCGGGCGCTGGCCGCGCGCGGGCATGAGGTGCACGTGCTGGGCCGCCCCGGCGACTTCGTGGACAAGGCCGCCGCCGCGGGACTCACCGCGCGCGCCGTTCGCTTCGGATTCGTGTACAATCCCCTGTCTGTCCTGTCTTTTCTCGCCTATTTCCGGCGCCACAAGGTGGACGTGTTGGTGGGCAACGTGGCCCAGGACATGCGCACCGCCGGGCTGGCGGCGCGGCTCTTGGGCCTGCAGGTGGTGCAGCACGTGGGCAGCGGGGGCGATTTCCCGGAGTCCGCCACCACGCGCCTGGCGCTCCGGCTGCTTCGGCCCCGCCACATCTGCTGCAGCGAGTACGTGCGCCGGGCCATCCTGAGTTTTGTGCCCAGCCTGGCCGGGCACGAGGTCCACGCCCTGCACCCCGGCACCGCCATGCCACCGGCCCCGGGCCTGGAGGCCCACGAGCCGCCCGTGGTGGTGGCCACCAGCCAGCTCAACCCGGACAAGGGCCACGCCGACCTGCTGGACGCCCTGGCGCGGCTCAAGGCCGAGGGGGTGGCCTTCCGCGCGGTCATCGCGGGCACGGGCAGCCTGGAGGGGCAGCTCAAGGCCAAGGCCGCGCAGCTCGGGCTGGACGGGGTCATCGAGTGGACAGGCTTCACCACCGACGTGGGCGCGGTGCTGCGCCGGGGCGACATCTTCGTGCTGCCCACGTACATCGAGCCGCTGGGCATCGCCCTGCAGGAGGCCATGGCCGCCGGGCTGGCCCCGGTGGCGCGCAACGCCGGGGGCGTGCCGGAGATCTGGCCCGCGGCCAGCCGCGCGCAGCTCGTCGCGCCGCAGCCCGGGCCGGACGGCCTGCACGGGGCGCTGCGTTCGCTGCTGACCATGCCCCGGGGCGAACTTTTGGAGCTGCGGCGCGCGGTTTGGAGCCACGCCCGCGAGAGTTTCGAGCTCGGCGCGCAGGCCGGGCGCTTCGCCGACTGGTTGGGACAGGCCCGCTAGCGCAGCTCGCCGCGCTCGATGGGCGGCTCCTCGCGGTATTCCGTCTCGCGGTTCATGGCCTTGAGCGTGAGCCAGCGCGAGAGCGACTGGGCCGCGCGCAGGCCGCTGTACACCGCCTTGCCGATCTTGCTGGGACCGGAAAGGGCGTCTCCGGCCACGAACACGCCCTCCATGGCCGTCATCTGCAGCCAGTGGATCTCGTTCTTGCGCACGCTCTCCAGGCCCAGCCTGCCCGCGAAGGGCGGGGCGGGCACCTCGCCGATGGCCGCAACGACGATGTCCGCGGGCAGCACCATCTTGGCGCAGGAGTCCGGCACGGCGCTGCGCCTGCCGTCCTCGTCCGGCGGGCCCAGGTGGCACTGGATGCACTCGATGCCCTCCACCCTGTCCGCTCCCAGGATGCGCAGGGGCGTCACCAGTTCCATCCAGTGGCCGCCAGCGGCCTCGAACTGCTCGATCTCGTGCGCGCCGCAGGGGGCCTCGCGCCTGGTCCTGCGGTAGATCAGGCTCACGCGGGCCGCGCCCTGGCCCAGGGCCCCGTGGCCCACGTCCACGGCGGAAAATCCGGCCCCGATGACCACCACGTTCTTGCCCGCCACCTCGATGCCCTGCATGGCGTCGGGCTTGTAGCTGGCGGCGCGGATGGGGAACAGGAAGGCCAGGCCGGTGTACACGCCGGGCAGGTTCTCGCCCTCGATGCCCAGCCGGCGCGGCTTCCAGGAGCCGGTGCAGAGGATCACGGCGTCGTGCTCGCTCACCAGCTGGTCCAGGCCGATGCACTGGGTGGCCAGGTCGTCGCCGGTGTCCGTGGCCAGGGTGTCGCCGCAGACCTTGGTGCGCTGGTGGAAGCGCACGCCGTAGCGCTCGGAGAGCGTGGCCACGCTCTGGGCGATGCGCTCCGCCGGGATGCGCTCCGCCGGGATGCCGAAGACCATGAGCCCGCCGGGCTGGGGCAGCTTGTCGTAGACGTCCACGCCGTAGCCCAGGCAGGCCAGGAAGCCAGCCGCAGCCAGGCCCGAGGGCCCGGCCCCGATGATGGCCACGTTGCGTCCGTTGGGCCTGGCCGGACCCGGCCCGGCAAAGGCGAAATTCATGGGATGGCTCATGCGCGCTCCGGTTGGTTTTCCGGCAAACTACGCCGTTCGCAGGCACGTGGCAACCCAAGTGCGCTTGCGCACAAGCTCCTCGCGGCGTAAGCTCTCCGTTCAATCCTCCAACCGAAAGGAGCGTCCCATGCGCCGACACATCCTCGCCGCCTTTCTGGCCCTGGCCTGCGCCGCCCCGGTGCTGGCCCCCAAGGCCTTCTGCGCCTGGACCGACGTGCTCGACCAGGTCCAGTCCAACATGCCCGCCTCCAAAACCGCCGCCAAGCCCGGCTCTTCCTCGCTTTCCATCGCCGACACCACCGCCGGGCTGAAGGAGGCGCTCTCCA
Organism: Pseudomonadota bacterium; assembly: GCA_023438245.1. Taxonomy (GTDB): domain Bacteria; phylum Desulfobacterota; class Desulfovibrionia; order Desulfovibrionales; family Desulfovibrionaceae; genus Humidesulfovibrio. The sequence continues at coordinate 3,504 of JAEXRD010000034.1, forward strand.
TCGGCACCAAAAAGGCCGTGGCCAGCCTGGGCCAGTCCGACGGCTACTTCGGCAACCAGGCGGTCAAGATCCTGCTGCCCGAATCCCTGCGCAAGCTCGAAGGCCCCCTGCGCCTGGCCGGGCAGGGCCAGCTGGTGGACGATCTCGTGCTCTCCATGAACCGCGCCGCCGAAAAGGCCGTGCCCGAGGCCGCCTCCATCCTGGGCGACTCCCTCAAGGCCATGACCCTGGACGACGCCAAGGGCATCCTGAACGGACCCAATGACGCCGCCACGCAGTACTTCCGCCGCACCGGGGGCGACAAGATCGCCGAGCGCTTCAAGCCCATCGTGGCCAAGGCCACCGAGGGCGCCGGGGTGGCCCGCGCCTACAAGCGCCTCACCGCCAATCCGCTGGCCGCCAGCCTGGCCCAGTCCTACGGCCTGGACCTGGACTCCTACGTCACCGGCAAGGCCGTGGACGGGCTGTTCACCATGGTCGCCCAGGAGGAACAGGCCATCCGCACCAACCCCGCCGCCCGCACCACCGACATCCTGAAGAAGGTGTTCGGCGGGAAGTAGGCGGGTGTGAGTTGGGGGGCGGAAGGGGGAACTTTTAAAAAAGTTCGCCC
>JAEXRD010000097.1 GCA_023438245.1 Pseudomonadota bacterium
CCCCACGCCCGCATGCTCCCCGCGCTCATCGCGCGCCACGCCGGGAGCGTGGGGCCGGACGCGCTGAAGAACAAGATCGTGCGCGGGTTCCTGGACGGCCTGCGGCCGACCTACGGCGACCGGCTCATCAACCGCGTGCAGGCCTTCGCCCAGGCGGTGAAGGTCAAGGTCAAGGCCGGGTTCCCGCTGCACTACTTCTACCGCACCTCCGAGGTCATCGAGGAGGCGCGCGGCTTCGGCTGCGGGGTTGTCATTCCCCACCCGGAGCAGTTCTGGCCCATCCTCATGGCCGACTACGACGTGGACGGCTACGAGGTCTGGAACCCGCAGAGCCAGCGCTACACAGAATTTCTCATCGACACCCTGGCGCGCAAGAACCGCAAGGGCTGGATCGACCGCCGCCAGCTGGTGTTCATGGGCGACGACACGCACATGAGCGAGAAGCTGCGCAACAAGAACAAGGGCTCGGGCAAGGTGCGCCGCGAAATCGGCGTGCAGCCCGCCTGGGACGACCTGAACATCAAGAAACGGCTGTTGGCCTCGGGCATGGACCGGGCCTGCGTCATCCGCGAGTACGTGGCCAGGCTCTCCGCCTAGGGGTGGCCTGTTCCGCAAAGAGGAGAAGAATCCATGTCGCACGACGGCGTGTTCGAATTCGAGAGCGTTGAGGACGAAAAGAGCATCCAGGCCTTCCTGACCGCCCTGTCCGACGGCTTCGGCAAGGGCCGGGTGGTGCTCTCCAGCGAGGGCGGGCGCATCGAGCTCTCCCCCCACGCCATGCTGACCTTCTCGGTGAAGGCCCGGCGCAAGGAGGGCGAGAACCGCCTGGCCATCCGCGTCTCCTGGCGCGACCAGGACGGCCAGGACAAGGCCGCCAAGGGCCTGAACGTGGAGTCCTAGGGGGAGCGGCGTGATCACCTTCGAGGGACTGGAAGAGAACTTCACCTTCCTGGTGGCCGAGGTGGAGCGCCAGGCGCGCGCCACCTTAAGCTTCCTGGACGCGCCCAGCCACGAGCTCTACGACCGCATCGTGGGCCGCGACGACTACATCGACAACCTCAAGACCGTCATCGAGAACAAGTGCTACGGCCATTTCCACAACGTGGAGCCGGGCCGCGGCCTGGACAAGCAGGCCGCCAACCGCGTGCGCGCCATCCAGGTCATGACCGTGAACCTGGAGCGCGTGGCCGACTTCTTCATCAACATCCTGCAGCAGACCAACTACCTCTCCGACCACGCCTTCATCCACGGCTACACCTACCGCGAGATGTTCGAGGAGATCCTGGCCTGCCTGGGCCGCATCCTGCCCGCGCTCAGGCAGGCGGACATCTCCGGCGCGCTCTCGGTGTGCAAGGCGGAATACGAGCTGGACCGCATGTACAAGGTCGGCTTCGACCGCATCATGGGCGAGCTGAAGAAGGGCCGGAACGTCCAGAACCTCATCACCGTGCTCTTCGTGTTCCGCTACCTGGAGCGCATCGGCGACGCGCTTCTGAACATCGGCGAGGCGCTGATCTTCTCCATCCTGGGCGAGCGCATCAAGATCGAGCAGTTCGAGGCCCTGCAGCAGACGCTCTCCAAGACCGGCTACTCCGGCGGCATCTCCGGGGTGGACTTCAAGGCCATCTGGGGCACGCGCAGCGGCTGCCGCATCGGCCACATCGGCCAGAAGCCCGCAAGCGAGGCAGGCCTCGGCGTCAGCGGCGTGGACCCGCTGGGCAGCATCTACAAGGAAGGGTCGCTCTCCAAGATCCAGGCCGAAAAGGCCGCCCTGGAGCAGTGGAAGGCCATCTTCCCCGGCCTGGTGGCCGAGGTGTACGGCTACCATGAGGAGGGCGACAAGGGCTCCATGCTGGTGGAGTTCCTGCCCGGCTGCACCCTGGACGAGGTCATCCTGACCTCCGCCGAGGACATCCTGAACAACGCCCTGTTCGTGCTCACCCACACCGTGCAGGACATCTGGGAGCACACCAAGAGCCCCGCGCCCGCCACCTGCGGGTTCATGGCCCAGCTCTCCCAGCGCCTGGACGCCGTGCTGCAGATCCACCCCGGCTTCAACCGCCAGGAAAAGCACATCGCGGGCCACGCCGTGCCCGCCACGCGCTCGCTCATCCTGGCCTGCCGCGAGGCCGAGGAAGACCTCACCGCGCCCTTCTCCGTGCTCATCCACGGCGACTTCAACGTGAACAACCTGGTGTACAACCACCAGAGCCAGCGCCTGCACTACCTGGACGTGCACCGCACCCGCCAGGGCGACTATGTGCAGGACGCCAGCGTGTTCCTGGTCAGCAACCACCGCATGCCCGTGTTCGAGCCGCACCTGCGCCAGCGCATCAACACGGCCATGGCCGAGTTCCTCGCCTTCGTGCGCGCCTTCGCCCGCCAGAACGGCGACGACACCTTCGAGGCCCGCATGGCCCTGGCCCTGGCCCGCTCGCTGTTCACCTCCACGCGCTTCGAGCTCAACCCGGTGTTCTCCCGCTCCATGTGCCTGCGCGCCCACTACCTGATGGAGCGCGTGGCCGACCACCACGGCAGGCCCTGGCAGGACTTCCGCCTGCCGGACCAGGCCCTGTTCTCCTAGGAGCGCAAGCCATGCCCGCACCGCTCGCAAAAAACCGCACCCTGGCCGTGGTCGGCGTGCCCGGCGGCTGGTCCTCCGAACTGCTGGCCGACCGCGCGGCCGAAGCAAGCTCCGGCCAGCGCCTGCTCATCGACCTGGCCAAGACGCGCCTGGACACCGCCACCGGCCAGCTCATCCACGCCCCCAGCGGCGCGGACCTCTGCGCCCTGGGCGCCGTCCTGGTCAAAAAGCTCGGCGGCGAATACTCGCCCGACCTGCTGGACCGCCTGGAACTGCTGCGCTACCTGGAGGCCAAGGGCGTGCGCGTGTTCTCGCGCCCCGCCGCCATCTCGCGCCTGCTCTCGCGCCTGGCCTGCACCGCCACCCTGGCCCTGGGGGCCATCCCCATGCCGCCCACCACCGTCACCGAGGATCCGGCCCAGGCCCAGGCCGCCGTGGAGGCCTACGGCCGGGCCGTGCTCAAGCCGCTGTTCTCCTCCAAGGCCCGGGGCATGCTGCTGGCCGCGCCCGGACCGGACCTGGGGGCCACCATCGCCCGCTTCGGCCAGGCCAACCGCACCTTCTACGTGCAAAAGGCCGTGGAACTGGGCCAGCAGGACCTGGGCATCGTGTTCCTGGGCGGCGACTACCTGACCACCTACGCCCGAAAGCGCCAGGACGGGGCCTGGAACACCACCACCGCCTCCGGCGGCAAGTACGCGCCCTTCGACCCGCCCCAGCACGTCATCGACCTGGCCTGGCAGGCCCAGAACCTGTTCGGGCTGGACTTCACCTGCGTGGACGTGGCGCTGACCCCCGACGGACCCGTGGTCTTCGAGGTCTCGGCCTTCGGCGGGTTCCGGGGCATCCTGCACGCGCGCGGCATCGACGCCGCCAGGCTCTACGCCGAGTACGCCGTGGGGAAGATGGGATAAGAT
>JAEXRD010000052.1 GCA_023438245.1 Pseudomonadota bacterium
TGTTTGTTGGGGCCAGGCTGGGCTTGCCGGGCGGGCGCGCCCCTCGCCGGGGACAATCGCGGGGACCGGGGGGACCGTCGTCCCCCCCGGCGGGGGGCAGGGCCCTGTCAGGAAAGGGGTTTTGCCCGTTTGTGCCCTTGTCTGCGTCCCGTGTCGGCGGCGGTGTGCCGTTTGGCGTACGGGACAATGTTTGGGGCACAGTTAGGAAAGATTGTCGTAAATTGATTCTGCCTCTTGACGAAGTGCGCTGCGATATGGCCTATATGTTGATAAGGCCGGAGGTGCAGTGAGGCTCTCATCCCAGCCGGCCATGCGACTCGGACGGAGAATGCCCACGCGAAATCTGACCGTACCGCCCTGCCCGGTGCTCCGGGAAGGATCCTGCCCACTTAAAACCAAGGAGGCTTCATGGCAATTTCCCGGAGAAGGTTTCTCAAATACTCGGCTGCGGCGGCGTTGAGCACCGCCTTCGGCGGACTCGGGCTGGCGGCCGGACCGGCGAAGGGCCCCGGCGGCGGAGCGTCTGTCGACCGCATCGCCCAGCTCAAACCGGAGTGGAGCAGGCAGACCAAGACGGTTTGCTGCTTCTGCGCGGTGGGGTGCGGGCTCATCGTGAACACGGCCCTTTCCGGCTCCAAGCGCAGCTTGAACATCGAGGGCGACCCCGAGCATCCCACCAATGAGGGGACGCTCTGCCCCAAGGGCGGCAGCATCTGGCAGCTTACGGAAAGCAGCCCGCGCCTGACCAGGGTGCTCTACCGCAAGCCCTACGGCGATAAGTGGGAGGTCAAGAGCTGGGATTGGGCGCTGGAGCGCATCGCCCGCCGCGTGAAGACCGACCGCGACGCCGCCTTCCAGGTCAAGAACGCCAAGGGCCAGCTGGTGAACCGCTGCGAGAACATCGCCCACGTCGGCTCCTCGGCCCTGGACAACGAGGAATGCTGGACCCTGCAGGCCCTGATGCGTTCCCTGGGGCTCACGTACATCGAGCACCAGGCGCGCCTTTGACACAGCGCCACTGTACCGGCTCTGGGAGAGTCGTTCGGACGCGGCGCAATGACCAATCACTGGCTGGACCTGAGAAACAGCGACGTCATCCTCATCATGGGCAGCAACGCTGCGGAGTGCCATCCCATTTCCTTCAAGCACGTCACCAAAAGCATGGAGAAGGGCGGCAAGCTCATCCATGTGGACCCGCGCTTCACCCGCACCAGCGCCAAGGCGCATATCTTCGCCCAGCTGCGCTCCGGCACGGACATCGCGTTCCTGGGCGGCATGATCAACTACATCCTGGAGAACGACCTGGCCTTCAAGGAGTACGTGGTCAACTACACCAACGCCTCCTTCATCGTGGGGCCTGGCTACGACTTCAAGGACGGCATGTTCAGCGGCTTCAACCCGGCCACCCGCAGCTACGACCGTTCCAAATGGGCGTTTGTCCTTGACGAAAAGGGCGTGCCCCGGCGCGACGACACCCTTTCCGACCCGCGCTGCGTGTACCAGCTGCTCAAAAAGCACTACGAGCGCTACACCCTGAAGAACGTGTCCGACACCACCGGCACGCCCCAGGATTCGCTGCTGGAGGTGTACAAGACCTTCGCCTCCACGGGCAAGCCGGACAAGTCCGGCACCTGCATGTACGCCCTTGGCTGGACGCAGCATACCGTGGGCGTGCAGAACATCCGCGCCATGGCCATGGTCCAGCTGCTGCTGGGCAACATCGGCGTGGCCGGCGGCGGCGTCAACGCCCTGCGCGGCGAATCCAACGTCCAGGGCGCCACGGACCATGCCCTGCTCTACAACAGCCTGCCCGGCTACTTCCCGGTGCCTCTGGCCTCGGACGCCACCTATGCGGACTACCTGAAGAAGGTCACCCCGGTGTCCAAGGATCCCATGAGCCTGAACTGGAAGAAGAACTCGCCCAAGTACGTGGCCAGCCTGCTCAAGGCCATGTACAAGGATGTGGAGCCCGCCCAGGCCTATGACTGGCTGCCCAAGCTCGAGCCCGGCCAGGACGCCTCCTGGCTGGTGATGTTCGACGAGATGCTCAAGGGCCGCTTCAAGGGCCTTTTCGCCTGGGGCATGAACCCGGCGGTGTCCAGCGCCAACGCGGGCAAGGCCAGAAAGGCCCTGGAGAAGCTGGACTGGATGGTGGGGGTGAACCTCTTCGAAAACGAGACCACGGCCTTCTGGAAGGGCCCAGGCGTGGCCCCCAAGAAGATCAAGACCGAGGTGTTCCTGCTGCCCGCCTGCATGTCGGTGGAGAAGGAAGGCTCGGTGACCAACTCCGGCCGCTGGATGCAGTGGCGGGTGCCCGGCCCGGCGCCCCTGGGCGAATGCAAGCCCGACGGCGAGATCATGCGCGAGCTGGCCATGAAGCTCCAGGCCTTGTACCGGCAGGAGGGCGGCCCCGTGCCGGAGCCCATCCTCGGCCTGAACTGGGAGGGCATGGTGGAGAAGGGCGAGTACAGCCCCCAGGCCACCGCCCGGCTCATCAACGGCTCCTACACCCGCGACGTGACCGTGAAGCTGCCCGACGGCACGGAGAAGACCTTCAAGGCGGGCACCCAGGTGCAGGGCTTTGCCGACCTGCGCGACGACGGCTCCACCACCAGCGGCTGCTGGATCTACTGCGGCTCCTACGTGAAGCCGGACCCGGCCACCGGCAACCTGGGCATGCGCCACAGCCGCGCCCAGACGCCGGAGCAGGCCCGGATATCCCTGTACCCCAACTGGACCTGGGCCTGGCCCATGAACCGGCGCATCATGTACAATCGCGCCAGCGTGGACAGGACCGGCAAGCCCTACGCCCCGCAGAAGCCCGTTCTGGCCTGGGACGGCAAGGCCTGGAGCATCGACGTGGTGGACGGCGGCGGCGCGCCCGGGGCCATCCACCCGTTCATCATGCAGACCCACGGCATGGGCCAGATCTATGGTCCGGGGCTGCTCGACGGGCCCTTCCCCGAGCACTACGAGCCCATGGACTGCCCCGTTTCCACCCAGGCGTTCTCCAGTGTGCTCAACGCCCCGAGCGTCATCAAGTTCGCCGGGGAGCCCTACGCCCAGGCCGACCCGCGCTATCCCCTGGTCTGCACCACCTACCGGCTCACCGAGCACTGGCAGAGCGGCATCTTGAGCCGCAACATGCCCTGGCTGGTGGAGACCGAGCCCCAGCTGTTCTGCGAGATGAGCGAGGAGCTGGCCAAGGAGCGCGGCATCAAGAACGGCGAAAAGATCTGGGTGGAGAGCATTCGCGGCAAGCTCTGGGCCGTGGCCATGGTCACCAAGAGGATGAAGCCCATGAAGGTGCAGGGCAAGACCGTGCATCAGGTGGGCCTGCCCTGGCAGTTCGGCTGGGCGGCGCCCAAGAATGGCGGCGACGCCGCCAACCTGCTCTCCGCTTCCGTCGGCGAGCCAAACACCGGCATTCCCGAGACGAAGGCCTTCATGGTCAACGTCCGCAAGGCCTAAAGGAGGCCAGTCATGAGTGGAAAGAGCTTCCTTGTCGACCTGACCAAATGCACCGGTTGCCGGGGCTGCCAGATCGCCTGCAAGCAGTGGAAGAAGCTGCCCGGCGAGGCGACCAGGAATACCGGCAGCCACCAGAACCCGCCGGACTTCTCCTACGACACCCTGCGCACCGTGCGCTTCGCCGAGGCCGTGGTGGATGGAAAGCTGCGCTGGCTGTTCACCCCGGACCAGTGCCGGCACTGTCTGGAGGCGCCCTGCAAGACCGCCACCAGCGATCCCGGGGCCATCGTCATCGATCCGAACACCGGAGCGGTGTATTACACGGAGAAGACGGCCAAGGAGTCCTTCGAGGCCGTGCGCAACATCTGCCCCTACGACGTGCCCCGGCAGAACAAGAAAACCAAGGTCATGAGCAAGTGCGACATGTGCAATGACCGGGTGCTCGCGGGCATGCTGCCCGCCTGCGTCAAGGCCTGTCCCACGGGCTGCATGAACTTCGGCGACCGCGACGCCATGCTCAAGCTGGCCGACGAGCACTTGGCCGAGGCCAGGAAGGAGTTCCCCCAGGCCCAGCTGTGCGACGCGGATACCGTGCGGGTCATCTTCCTCACGGCGTTTCCGCCCAACCTCTACGCCAAGAACCTGCTGGCCGACGCCTCGGCCGCGCCGGGCTCTTACGGCTACACCCGCCAGGAGCTGCTCGCCGCGCTGGTGCGGCCTGTGAAGAACCTGCTGGGCTAGGACCGCACTACATCATCCGCCCCCGGCGCACGACGATGTGTGCCGGGGGCGTTTTTTGTCTCCGCTGCGCCGGAACATTCTCTCTGTGCGATGTTGCGCGTGTGGCGGCGGCCCTGGCGGGCGCAGGCGGGCGTCAGTCGTCGCGCCCCAGGGTCTTCGGGGCGCGGCCCTCGCGCAGCTCGCCGAAGGCTCGGCCCAGGCGCGCGAGCACCTTCTCGTAGCCGCCGGGGGCGTGGGGCAGGGCGCAGGGGGTGCAGTCCTTGACCGGGCCGCGCCAGGCCGGGCTGCCGCCGCAGTCCTGCAGGAAGTACAGCGGGCAGTAGCAGAACAGGCAGTTGAAGGTCTCCGCCTCCGCGCCCTTGTGGCAGGGGAAGTACTCGCACTCGACGTTGCGGAAGTGCTTGAAGTGCTCGCTCATGGTGCCGCCTTACAGCCCGGGGAGCATCTGCACAAGCACGGTGCGCCGCCGGGGGCCGTCGAATTCGCACAGGTAGATGTGCTGCCAGGTGCCCAGGGCCATGCGCCCGCCGCTCACCGGCACCAGCTGCGAGGGGCCCATGAGGCTGACTTTGATGTGCGCGTCGCTGTTGCCCTCGGCGTGTCGGAAGTCCGGGTGCTGCGGCACCAGGCGCGCCAGATGCGCCACCATGTCGCGCTTCACGTCCGGGTCCGCGCCCTCGTTGATGGTGATTCCGGCGGTGGTGTGCGGCGAGTAGACCAGCACCGCGCCCTCCATGAGGCCCGCTTCGGCCACCAGGCGGGCCACCTCGCCGGTGATGTCCACGAACTCCTCGCGGCGGCTGGTGCCGACGGAGAACTGGCGCATCATTTGCCCCCCTCTCTGGTGCCGTGGGAAAACGACGGGTCGTAGAGCTTGGAGCGCGAATCCTCCGGAGCGAGCTCCTGGCCGGGCAGCACCAGGAAGCAGGTCTGCTTGGCGAAGCCGCGTTCGCGCGCCGTGGCGGCCAGTTCGGAGAGCGTGGTGCGCACGGTCTCCCCGCCGGGCCAGCCCACCTTGTGGCCCATGACGATGGCGGTGTCCGGCGCGTAGCCGCCCTCCAAAAGTTCGGCCTGGAGGCGCTCCGGCTCCCCGGCGCTGAGCAGCACGGCCATGGCCGCGCCGTGCCCGGCCAGCTTGGGCAGGGCCTCGGAATCGGGAACCGGGGTGCGGCCGGACAGCCGCGTGAGGATGAAGGTCTGCGGCCCGCCGGGCACGGTGAAGGAGACCCCCGCCGCGGCGGCGGTGGCGAAGGCGCTGGACACGCCGGGCACCACCTCCCAGGGGATGCCGTCCGCGTCCAGCAGGGCGGCCTGCTCGCGCACGGCCCCGTAGATGGCCGGTTCGCCGGTGTGCACGCGCGCGGCCACGCCGCCGGAGAGCGCGCAGTCGCGCAGCAGGGCGTGGGTCTCGGGCAGGGAGAGCGGGGCGGAGTCGATGACCGGCACGCCGGACCGGGCGCCGGCGAGCACCTCGCGCGGCACCAGGGAGCCCGCGTAGACGATGAGGTCGGCGCCGGCGATGAGCCGCGCGCCCTTGACGGTGATGAGTTCCGGGTCTCCGGGACCGGCCCCGATGAACCAGACCTTGCCTGTGGCCATGCCTTCTCCCGGGGTTGCGGAATGAAAAAGGGGAGGGCCGTGGCCCTCCCCCGTCGCGGTCGCGCGCTAGGCCAGCTTGGCGTTGATGGCCTGGCCGATCTTGACGCCCATCTCGTAGCAGGCGGAGTAGGTCTCGTGGGTGGGGCGGTTCTTGACCTTGATGCCCGGCTCGACGAGTTCCACGCCGATGGCTTCCATCTGTTCGGCCAGGATCTTCACGCACTCGCCGCTCCAGCCGAAGGAGCCGAACACCGCGCCGATCTTGTTCTGGGGCCTGAGTCCCTTCACGTAGGTCAGCAGGTCGGAGACCATGGGCAGGATGCCGTTGTTGTGCGTGGGCGAGCCCACGATGAAGGCGGCGGCGTCGAACAGCTCGCTCATGATGGCGCTGTGGTGGTTGTGCTTCACGCTCATCACGCGCACGCTCACACCCTGGCTGGCCAGGCCGTCGCAGATGGCGCGGGCCATCTTCTCGGTGCTGTGCCACATGGTGTCGAAGGCGATGACGGCCTTCCTGGCGGGCTTCTGCAGGGCGAACTCGCGGTAGGAGTTGAGCGCGAAGGCCACGTCCTCCTTGCCGCGCCACATCAGGCCGTGGTCGGGGCAGAGCATGTCGATGTCCAGGTTCATGCCGGCCAGGGCGTCCAGGGTCTTGAGCACCACGGGTGAGTAGGGCAGCACGATGTTGGCGTAGTACTCGGCCATGAGGCGCTTTAAGATGTTGCGGTCCACCTCGTCGGCGAAGCGCTCGGTGCTGGCCCAGTTCTGGCCGAAGGCGTCGGAGCAGAAGGCGATCTTGTCCTCGGGGATGTAGGAGACCATGTTGTCCGGCCAGTGCAGCATGCGGGTCTCGATGAACTGCACGGTGCGCTTGCCGATGGAGATGGAGGCTCCGGTGGGCACCACCTCGACCGGCCAGTCCTGGGAGTTGTGGTAGAAGCTGCGCAGGGCCTTCTCGCCCATGGGGGAGACGAAGATCTTCTCCGGGCGGTATTTTTCCACCATGCAGTCCAGGCAGCCCGCATGGTCGGGCTCCAGGTGGTTGACCACGATGTAGTCGATCTTGGGGCTTCCGCCGCAGGCCTGGGCGATGGCGCAGTTCAGTTCGTCGGTGAAGTCGCTCTTCACCGTGTCGAACAGGGTGGTCTTCTCGTCACGCACCAGGAAGGCGTTGTAGGTGGTGCCGCGCGGGGACAGGGAGTAGCCGTGGAAGTCGCGGCTGTTCCAGTCCACCGAGCCGACCCAGAAGATGTCTTTCTTGATTTCGACGGGCTTCATGTGGCGGTTCTCCATAAGAAAAAAAGTAGGGGACGAGGCCATGCCCAGGGGAGGGCAGGCCGTGCTTTCACAGGGGGCAAGGTCTTGGAAACATGGGGAGCGCCCCCTTGTCAAGAAGGCGCTCCCCGGTGGTGTCAGGCGGGATCAGGCCCGGCTATTCGGGACTGAAGTTCTCTTTGCTGGCGCCGCAGATGGGGCAGGACCAGGAGGCGGGCACGGCTTCCCACTTGGTGCCGGGCTTCACGTCGTTGTCCGGGTCGCCCTCGGCGGGGTCGTACACATAGCCACAGATGTTGCACACGTACTTCTGCATGGATTTGTCTCCTGCTCCTGGTGTGGCGCCGGGTGCGGCGTCGGGTGTGGGGCAGCTCACCTCTTTGGTGGAGCCGGGGCCTGCCAGCGGGCGGAAGCACTTCTTGGTGCCGCCGCAGACGGGGCAGCGCCAGTCCTCGGGGATGTCCTCGAACCGCGTTCCCGCCGGGATCTTGCCCCGTCTGTCACCCTTGTCGGGGTTGTAGATGTAGCCGCAGTTGGTGGTCTGGCACTGGTACATCTCTTCCGGCTGGGCCATGGGGCTTCTCCTGGCTTTTCCTTAGCTGGCTTGGGGCGTCCCTGTCTACAGGGAGGCCACCCACAGGCCATGGATGTTGCAGTATTCGCGGGCCTTGACCTGGGCGCCGTGGGGGCAGCAGAACTCGGCCTCGGGCGCCATGCCGGGCGTGAGCGGCTTGATGTAGATCATGCCGTCGACGAACAGCTCGATCCACTCGATCCAGTGCTTCTCCTCCATGGGGTGGGCCACGCTGCCGACCTTGACCTTGTAGCCCTTGTCGGTCTTTTCGATGACCGGGACGTGTTTCTCCTTGGAGGCGTCCACGGTGTTCTCGGCCTGAAGTTTCATGGGCTCGCCGCAGCAGACCAGCTCTCCGCCGCCGGGGTGCACGACGCAGACGATGTTGCCACAGATGTTGCACTTATAGATCTGTCCGCACTCGACTCCCATACTTCCTCCTTGGTGTGTGCCTTGATGGTGTGGGGCTACCAGTTTTCCTCGGCCAGCTCGAAGTGCGCCTGGGGGTGCGCGCAGGCCGGGCACTTGTTCGGGGCGGCCTGGCCCTCGTAGATGTAGCCGCAGTTGCGGCAGCGCCAGGTCACGGCCTTGTCCTTCTTGAACACGGTGTCGTTCTCGATATTCTTGGCCAGGGCCATGAAGCGCTTCTCGTGGAAGCGCTCGGCCACGGCGATGGCGTCGAAGATGCAGGCGATCTCGGAGAAGCCCTCCTCGCGGGCGATGGCGGCGAACTCCGGGTACATGCTGGTCTGCTCATGGTTTTCGCCACCGGCGGACTCTTTCAGGTTCTCCAGGGTGGAGCCGACGACGCCGGCGGGGAAGCTGGCGGTGATCTCCACCTCGCCGCCCTCCAGGAGCTTGAACAGGCGCTTGGCGTGCTCCTTTTCCTGGTTGGCGGTTTCTTCGAACACGGCGGAGATCTGGACGTAGCCTTCTTTTTTGGCGGCGGCGGCGAAGTAGGTGTAGCGGTTGCGGGCCTGGGACTCGCCGGCGAAGGCGGTGAGGATGTTCTTTTCGGTGCGGGAACCACGAAGCTGCATGATGTTCTCCTGAGGGGGGCTTGGGCCGGGCACGCCCGGCGCATTACGTACGCATTACCTCTACCACATCCCGTGGAGAGCGCCAGGGAAAAAAACGGCCAGCGGCTGGCGTGCTACATCTTGTTTCCGGCGCACATGGGGCAGAAGCCCACGAATTCCACGTCGCACCTGAGGTCGGAATAGCCCATGCTCTGTTCCTCCGGCAGTTCCGGAAGGGCCAGGGGCACATGCACGTCGTCCACGCGTCCGCACTCCGAGCACCGGAGGTGCGGGTGGGGCATGGGGTTGCCGTCGAAACGCTTCTGCGTTCCTGCTCCGCCCAGGCGCAGCACGATGCCCTGGCTGCTCAGGAAGTCCAGGTTGCGGTAGACCGTGCCCAGGCTGATGCGGGGCAGGATCTTGCGCACCATCTCATAGACCTGATCAGCCGTGGGGTGGGTTTTCACCTTGCGGAGTTCGGCCAGGATGGTTTCGCGCTGGCGGGACAAACGGACGGCTTTCGTCGGACATGCGTTCATATCAACCTCACTGCTAGGAAATATTCCTAATAACGAATCGGGCAGAAGTCAAGCGTCTGCTGCGCATTAATACGGTATTGGATAAAAATCCAGTCCCGCTGATGCCAGCAGGTGAATCTATCGGAACAGGTGATGCGAGTGGCCCGGCTAGGACACCATGTCCTGCAGCGTTCGCAGCGGCAGGCCGAGCGGAATCTCAAACCGGATGCCCATGTCCTGCCCGGCCATCCAGCGAACGGTGGACTCGATGTCCTGGAGCACCCCCTTGGAGTGGCTGCAGTCCAGGCTGAAGCGCAGGACATGGCCCTGCACCAGGGCCAGCGCTTCGCCGGTTCTCACCCGCGCGCCGCCGTTGCCGATGTCGATGAGGTCGGCCTTGAAGCTGCCGAGGTCACAGACCAGTCGGCAGCACTTGTCCCGTGCGTGCGCCAGGAGATGGATGCGCTCGTAGAACCTGCGGTCGGTGTGGTCCTGCATGGTGGCCTTCCGTGCGAAGAGTTTGTTGGACTGCCTGACACACTACTCCTCGCTGCGGAATTTCTCAACCAGCCTGGCCAGGTTTTGTGCGGAGCGCGCGAGTTCGGCGATGTCCGAGCTGGCGCGGGTCACGTCTCCGGCCATTTGCGTGGCCAGCGAGTTGATCTCGTTGACGTTGGTGTTGATCTCGTCGCTGGTGGCGGACTGCTGCTCCGCCGCGGTGGCGATGGAGCGCACCATGTCGGCCATGTTCTCGCTGGCGCCCACGATCTGCGTGAGCATGCCGCCCGCGCCCCCGGCCAGTTCGCTGGTGCGGTCCACGCGCTCCTTGGTGGCGTCCATCTGGCGCACGGCGTCCTGGGTGCTCACCTGGATGTGCTGGATGGCGGTCTCCACTTCCTTGGTGGCCTGCATGGTCTTCTCGGCCAGCTTGCGCACCTCGTCGGCCACCACGGCGAAGCCGCGCCCGGCGTCTCCGGCGCGGGCGGCCTCGATGGCGGCATTGAGCGCCAGCAGGTTGGTCTGGTCGGCGATGTCG
>JAEXRD010000105.1 GCA_023438245.1 Pseudomonadota bacterium
GGGGCCCGGGGGGGGGGGCCCCCCCGCCCGCCGGGGCCCGGGCCGGGCGGGGGGGCCAGGGCCGGGATGAGCCGGGCGATGGACTTGCCGCCGGGCAGGCCCAGGAATTCGCCGCGCTCGGAGCGGATGGCGGCGGGCAGGGCCAGGAAGTCGGAGTCGGGCAGGGGGGGCTCGGGCAGCGGCGGCTCGGGCTTGGGCTCGCGCCCCAGCGTGTAGGAGGCCGCGCCCTGCCTGCCATGCACGGTGACGATTTTGCGTGCGGTGAGCACGGTTTCGGGCCGGGGCTCGTGGGCGGGGCCCGGTTCCTGGGGTGTGGGCGCGGTGGGCGCGGTGGGCGGGGCGGCCCGCTTGGTCCGTTCGGCGCGCAGCTCGGCCACGAGGTCGGCGATGAGCGCCTTGGAGGCGGCCTCCATGGTGGCGAGGTTGCGCACCTCCTCCTCCAGGCGGGCGATGCGCTCCTCGGCGCGGCGCGCGGCCTCGTCCTGGGCCTGGCGGGCCTCTTCGAGGGCCTGGCGCTGGGCCTCGACGAACTGGAGCAGCCCCTCGGCGGAATTCGGGGGGGGGGAGGGCGTCTGGTTTGCTATCGATAAGCGACGATTCAGCGGATACTCTTTAAATTCGCTGCGAAGTCTTTCGGAGGTCTGTGTAATCGACAAGCCTTGCCCGAACAGCTCGCGGATGCGCAGGCACACGTCCAGGGCCTCGGCGTGCAGGCGGATGGGCTTGCCCTCGCGCGCAACGGGCAGGAAGGTGGGGAACTTGGCCCGGTAGCTCTTCACCGTGGTCTCGCTCACGCCGAGTTGGCGGGCCAGGTCGCGGTGGGTCAGGGTGTCCTCGCGCATGGGCGGTTCTCCGAAGCGGGCAGAGGGCAGGGAAAGCGGGGCGGGCGACGCTTGCCGATGTCCCGGGAAAAACAGGCGGGCCAAGGGCCGCTCCCTGTCGATAGCTCCGGCGGCTCGCCCGGTCAAGCCCGGCGCGGGGCCACGGGCCCAGGCGCTGTGCAAGCGCCCGCACATGGGCTGCGGCCTCGTTTTTTCCCTTGGCGCGGGGCCGCAAAACGGGCTATACCCTCCCGAAGCCGCTTGCCGGTCCGCCCCCCTCCTTCCTTCCCGCCGCATCGGCGGGCCGCGGACCGCCCGGCGAAAGGCCGCCGACGACCCACGCAGATCCGCCAGCTCCCGGAGGGAGGGCGGGCATCCGGTCCGCCCGGCCAACGTTCAGGAGCAGCGAAACGACGTGACCTCACGCCCGGACCCACATATCGGCGACGCCCTGCCTGGGCGTGTCCTGCGTCTGGCCGCCAGCTTGGCGGGCCGGATGTCCAGGCTGGCGACCAGGCTTGCGGGCGAGCCGGGCCTCCAGCGCCGCGCCGGGCTGGCCCTCATCATGGCCGGGCTGGTCATCGCGATCATCGGCGCGTTGCCCGCCCCGGCCGAGAGTTTCGGCACCGCGGACAAGGTCGACCCCATCTCCGCACAGAACATGGGCCTGCTGGGCGACCAGCAGCTTCCGGAAAGCGGGCAGTCCTCGCTCTCCGGCAGCCTGCGCATGTCCGTCACCCCGCCCGGAGCGCCCCCTGCCACCGCCGGAAGCCTGCCCACGCCCAAGTCCCTGCGGCTGGCCGGCCTGGCCGAGGCCCCGCCCCAGGCCAGCGACATCCCGGAATTTCCCTCCCTGGACGACCTGGAGGTGGAGGCCCGCCTGGAACGCCTGTCCAAGCTGCCCCCGTCGCTGGGCCTGGACATCGTGCGCACCGGCCTGACCCAGAAGGGCCGCCGCTACCGCTGGGGCGGCACCGCGCCCAACACCGGCTTCGACTGCTCCGGCTTCACCCAGTGGGCCTTCCAGCAGCACGGCATCAACCTGCCGCGCACCGCCCAGGAGCAGTTCCACACCGGCATCTCCATCCGCCGCCACGAGCTGCGCGCGGGAGACCTGGTGTTCTACAAGATCAACCGCCGGGGCCGCTGGCACGTGGGCATCTACATGGACGACGGCACCTTCGTGCACAGCCCCAGGCGCGGGCGCAACATCTCCGAAGCCAACATGGACGACTCCTACTGGACCAAGCGCTACATGGGCGCGCGCCGCTATGCCCGCTGACCCGGCCCCGTCCGGCATCGCCCCCCGCTCCCTCTACCTCCACGCCCCCTACTGCCGCAGCCGCTGCGGCTACTGCGCCTTCGCCTCCGCCGCGCTGCCCGTCGCCCCGGACTGGGAGGGCTACGCCCAGGCCCTGGCGCGCGAGGCCGAACTCTGGGGCGCGCGTCTCGCCCGCCCGCGCATCGAAACCATCTTCTACGGCGGCGGCACCCCCAGCCTCATCCCTCCGGCCCAGTTCACCAGCATCTTCACGGCCCTGCGCACGCATTTCGACATCTCTCGCGATGCCGAGATCACCTGCGAGGCCAACCCGGAATCCGCCAGCCCGGAATTTCTCGCCGCCGCCCGCGCCTGCGGGGTGAACCGCCTGAGCCTGGGCGTGCAGAGCCTGGACGACGGGATGCTGCGCCTGCTGGGCCGCGCCCACGATTCCGCCCAGGCCCGCCGGGCCGTGGAGCAGGCCCGCGCCGCCGGATTCGCCAACCTGGGCCTGGACCTTATCTGGGGCCTGCCCGGCCAAAGCCCCGAACACTGGCTCTCCACTCTTCGGCTCGCCCTGGCCCTGGAGCCGCAGCACCTGTCCTGCTACGCGCTGTCCGTGGAGCCGGGCACGCCGCTTGAGCGCAGCCTGGACCGCACGCCGCCTTCCCTCCCTCTCCTCCCCCCGGACGAGGATCTGGAGCGCATGTTCCTGGAGGGCGCGGAGATCCTCGAATCCGCGGGCTTCACCCACTACGAGGTCTCCAACTTTTCGCTGCCCGGTTTCGCCTGCCGCCACAATTCGCTCACCTGGGCCGGAGCGCGCTACCTGGGCCTGGGCCCGGCGGCGGTGGGCACGCTTCATCTCAATGGTCGCACCCTGCGCTGGGCCAACCCCGCCGATCCCGCGCTCTGGCGCGAGCACGTCCTGCGCCTCGCCACGGCCGCGCCCCCGCCCGACGCCGAAATCCTCGACGCCGACACCCTGCGCCGCGAAGGTCTCATGCTGGGCCTGCGCACCAACCTCGGCGCGCCTCTCTCCGCCTTTGCCCAGCGCAACGAACTGTTGGACCGCCTCGTCTCCGGCGGGCTGGCGCTGGCCGCAAACGGGCGCCTCACGCTCACGCGGCGGGGCCTGCTCGTCTCCAGCGCCGTCATCGGGGAGCTGGTGTTCGGGTAGGAAGTGAGTTGGGGGAGGGAGGGGCCACTTTTTTTAAAAAG
>JAEXRD010000111.1 GCA_023438245.1 Pseudomonadota bacterium
CAACTGCCTGGTTTTCGCCTCTGAAATTTTCGAGCGGAGGATGTACTTGTTTTGTGGCGCCATTCCTAGGTTCCTACCAGTTCACTGGTGGCTTTCCTAGTCAAGAGCCTTTTCAAAAAGTTTCCCCCGCCCCCCTGCTCTCACCCTAGCCGCACTTGGTGTAGCCGCAGGCCTTGCAGCAGTTGCAGCCTTCCTCGAAGGTCAGCACTTCGCCGCATTCGGGGCAGGTTTCCTTGACCAGCCCGTTGGCGTGGGAGCTGGCGTACTTCTCGCCGGAGAGGTAGCGATTCTCCAGCACCCAGGACACGGCGTCCGGGATGGACTGGAGCAGGATCTTCTTCTGGAACTTGGGGTGCTCGCCGCCGATGCCCTTGAGCTGTTCCACGATGTCGCGCACCTCGACGCCGCTTCGCAGCGCCAGGGACACGAGGCGGCCGATGGCCTCGGCCTTGGCGGTGATGGACTTGCCGCTCTTGCCGATGGTGGCGAAGACCTCAAAGGGCTTGCCGTCCTGCTCGTTGATGGTCAGGTACAGCGCGCCCAGGCCGGTATCCACCTTCTGGGTGAAGCCGTAGACGATGTCCGGGCGTTTGCGCACGATGCTCTTGGGCTCGGCGGCGCCTTCCTTCTTCTCCTGGCCGTCGCCGGTGCACAGCACCTGGGAGGCCTTGCAGCCGTCGCGGTACACGGTGACGCCCTTGCAGCCGTACTCGTAGGCCTTCCAGTAGATGTCCCAGATGTCTTCCTGGGTGGCGCTGTTGGGCAGGTTCACGGTCTTGGAAACGGCGTTGTCGGTGTACTTCTGGAAGGCGGCCTGCATCTTCAGGTGCCAGATGGGCTCGATGTCCATGGCGGTGACGAAGACGCGGCGGATGTCCGCGGGCAGGTAGTCCATGCCGTGGATGGTGCCGACCTTGGCCACCTCCTCCATGAGCTTGGGGCTGTAGGCCTCGGCGGCCTTGACCGCCTGCTCGAAGTAGGGGTTCACCTCCACCAGCTTGTCGCCGTCCATGACGTTGCGCACGAAGGACAGGGCGAAGAGGGGCTCGATGCCGCTGGAGCAGCCCGCCAGGATGGAGAGCGTGCCCGTGGGCGCGATGGTGGTGGTGGTGGCGTTGCGGTAGGGGCCCTGCTTCTTGGCGGCGAAGGTGCTCTCGGCATAGGCCGGGAACGCGCCGCGCTCCTCGGCCAGCTCCTTGCTGGCCAGCTTGCTCTCATCCTGGATGAAGCCCATGAGCTTCTCGGCCAGGTTCACGCCCTCCTGGGAATTGTAGGGGATGGAGAGCTGGTAGAGCAGGTCGGCGAAGCCCATGAGGCCCAGGCCGATCTTGCGGTTTTTGCGCACGGTGTCGGTGATCTGCTGCAGGGGGTAGACGCTGGCCTCGATGACGTTGTCCAGGAAGCGCACGCTCTGGCGGATGACCTGCTTCAGGCCGTCCCAGTCCACGCCGTCGCGGGCGTTCGTGTCGTGGAACAGGGCCAGGGTGATGGAGCCCAGGTTGCAGGCCTCGTAGGGCAAGAGCGGCTGCTCGCCGCAGGGGTTGGTGGCCGCGATGTCGCCCTGGGCCGGGGTGGGGTTGTCGCGGTTGATGCGGTCGAGGAACACCATGCCCGGATCGCCGGACTCCCAGGCCTTCTGCACCAGCATGGCGAAGACCTCGCGGGCCTTGAGGCGTTGGATGACCTCCTTGGTGTGCGGGGCGACGAGCTCGTACTCCTCGTCCTTGTCCACGGCCTGCATGAAGGCCTCGGTGAGGCCCACGGACAGGTTGAAGTTGTTGAGGTCCCCGTCCTTCTCCTTGGCCTTGATGAACTCGATGATGTCCGGATGGTCCACGCGCAGGATGCCCATGTTGGCCCCGCGGCGGGTGCCGCCCTGCTTGATCTGCTCCGTGGCCGTGTTGAAGATGCGCAGGAAGGAGAGGGGGCCGGAGGCCACGCCGCCGGTGCTGCCCACGCGCGCGGCGGTGGGGCGCAGGCGCGAGAAGGAGAAGCCCGTGCCGCCGCCGGACTTGTGGATGAGCGCGGCGTACTTCACCGCGTCGAAAATTTCCTCGATGCTGTCGCCCACGGGCAGCACGAAGCAGGCCGCCAGCTGGCCCAGGTCGGTGCCCGCGTTCATCAGCGTGGGCGAGTTGGGCAGGAACTTGAAGCTGGTCAAGAGGTCGTAGAACTCGCGCGCGGTGGCCGCCACCTTGTCCTTGCCCGCTCCAAAGCCCGCCTCGTGCGCGGCGATGGAGGAGGCCACGCGCCAGAACAGCTCCTTGGGCAGCTCGTAGGGTTTGCCGTCCGCGCCCTTGCGCAGGTAGCGCCGGGAGAGCACGACCTTGGCGTTGTCGTTGAGCGCCACGTCGGGCAGGTTCTTGGGCATGGGGAGCGCGGCGGCGGGCTGGGCGGCGGTTTTGGTCATGGCCTATCCTTGGACGGTTGGGTGGTTCGCGAGGGGGAGATATCAAAAGGAGACAGACACTTACCAATTGTCTACGTACTTTATCAAGTTACTCTAGAAATAGCCAGATGTCGGGAAGCAAGGCGGCTCAATAGCTCCGCCCGCCAGCCCAACAGCGGCAAGGGCTGGCTGACTGCCAGTTTTCTGCGTTCATGGCAAGCTGTGGCTGGAGGGTGGAGCGGAGAGGCAATCGGGGGCGGGAGGGAGCTGGAAGTACTTCTTTCCACCCCTACAAAAGTTTTGGAAGGGGGTGGGG
>JAEXRD010000064.1 GCA_023438245.1 Pseudomonadota bacterium
CGGTAAACGCAGGCCCTTGGTCGTTCTGGTGGAGCTGGAGGGAATTGAACCCACGGCCTCTTGAATGCCATTCAAGCGCTCTCCCAACTGAGCTACAGCCCCACGGCGTTGGGAAGCACTGTCTAGCTCCACTGGCCGGAGAGTGTCAAGGAAAATTCGAGGCCTGCGGATTTTCCATGCCGAATGCCCCCGCAAGCCCGCGCAGGGGCGGTCATTTCACCCGGCCCAGCGTGCCCTTGCCGTCGAACATCTCGTCCACGTAGCGGTTGTCGCCGGGGGTGTCGAAATAGCCGTCGTCCACGGCCACGGCGGGGCCCAGGCGCAGCAGCTCGCTCACCGTGACGAACTCGTAGCCCTGCCGCCGGAGTTCCTGCACCAGCCGGGGCACCAGCAGCTGCGTCTTCTGGGGCACGGCGTTGGCGTGCATCAGGATGATGGCGCCGGGCCGCACCTTGCGCAGGTTCCAGGCCACCAGCTCCTCCACGCTGCGTGAAAGCTCGTCCTGCTCGCCCTCCACGGACCACTGGATCATGGGCAGGCCCAGGGCGGCCAGGATGTCGCCGGTGCGCGGGTTGTTGCGCCCGTAGGGCAGGCGCATGAACGGCAGCGAGCGCGGCACGCGGTCGGCCTCGCGCCCGAGCCCCCTGGCCTCGGCCCTGGCCTGCAGCTCCTCGCGCAGCAGCTCGTGCTGGGCCTGGGCCCAGTCCATCTGCTGGCGCACTTCCGCCTCGTCCATGAGCGCCAGGTTGCCGTGGGTCCAGGCGTGGTTGCCCAGCTCGAACAGCGGGTCGGCCATGAGCTGCATGGCCTTTTCCGGGTGGCTGCGCATCCATTTGCCGCCCGCGAAGAAGGTGGCCTTGACCCCCTGGGCGCGCAGGTAGTTCACGATGTCCCTCTGGTAGCCCGCCCGGTGCGGGGCGCGCTCGCACAGGTCGAAGGTCAGCGCCACCACCTTGCGCCCGTCCGTCGGCTCCACATGCGTGATGACCCGCCTGAGCCCCGGCGGAACCGGGGGCAGGACGCGCAGGGGGGTGGTGCGCAGGGGCGGGGTCAGGTCCGGTTCGGGCAGGGTGGCGCGGACCAGGTCCGAGTCGTCGCCCGCCAGCTCCCGCTCGGTCCACAGCGCGTGCAGCAGGGCGGGCGAGCCCGGTGCGGCGGCGGTTGCGTTGGCGGCGCAGGCGGCAGACGCAAGGACGAGCACGGCCAGCGCCAGCAGGACCGCGGGGATTGGGCGGGGTTTGACCATGGCGGCCTCCGTTGGAGATCTGCTGCCCGTATGGGGCTAAACCCGGCGGCGGTCAAGCCGGGGCGCCCTATTCCCGGCCCAGCCGCTCCACGCCCAGGCCCAGGGCCGCGCTGGCAACGCCCCCGCCGGGCGCGCAGGCCGGGTCCAGCAGCAGCACCAGCTTCAGGTCGCCGCGCTGGTCCGGTCGCAGGGTGAGCTGCTCGTAAGCGAGATGCCCCAGCGCGGGATGCTGGAAGCGGCGCTCGCCGCCCTCGCGGCCCAGCACCTCGTGGCTGCTCCAAAGTTGCGCGAAATCCGGGCTTTCCTCGGCCAGCCCGTCGATGAAGGCGCGCAGGGCCGGGGAGAGCGCCCTGCTGCCGCAGTCGGCGCGGAACTCCGCCACCAGCCTGCGCGCGCGGGTGTCCCAGTCGTGGATGAGCAGGCGCGAGGCCTGGCTTTGGAACAGGAAGCGCAGCAGGTTGGGCGTCTCGCCGGGGCGCGCTCCCCAGTTGAGGAACAGCTCCGAGGCCCTGGCGTTGCAGGCCGGGATGTCCCACTGGCGGTCCAGCACGTAGGCCGGGCAGCGCATGGCCTGAACGCTGCGCAGGGCGGCGTGGGCGGGCCTGGCCTGGCCCTCCTGCTCCTCCGGGTCGCGCCTGCCCGCCAGGTCGAACAGGTAGGCCCGCTCCGCCGGGGTGAGCCGCAGCGCCCGGGCCAGCCGCGCCAGCACGCCCGCGGAGGCCGCCACCCCGCGCCCCTGCTCCAGCCAGGTGATCCACGTGGGGCTGACCCCGCACAGCCGGGCCAGTTCCTCGCGCCGCAGGCCCGGCGTGCGCCGCCGCCCGCCCGGCTCCAGCCCGGCGTCCTGCGGGGCCACGCGCTGGCGGTGCATCTTCAAAAACGCCCCGATCTGGGTGCTGCGGCTCGTTTCCCCCCGGTCCAGCTCCACGTTCATGCGCACCTCTGGCCGTCAGGATTTATACCAGGATAAAACTTCATATTGTACCAGGATACATGCCGGACTATGGGCTGTAAAGCGCCACCGGGCAAGGAGCCCGAAAAACCACGCGCGCACAGGAGAATTCGAGTCATGAAACAGCAAGCCATCGCGGCCAAGCGGTTCGGAGCAGCCGCCCAGGCCTACCTATCGAGCAGCGCCCACGCCAGCGGCGCGGACCTGGACCGACTACGCGGGCTGGCCCGCCAGATGGGCAATCCGGAGACGCTTGACCTGGGCTGTGGCGCGGGACACGCCGCCTATGCCCTGGCCGGGGGCGGCGCACAGGTGACGGCCTACGATCTTTCCGCCGAAATGCTGGCCGTGGTGCAGGGCGAGGCCGCCGCGCGCGGCCTGGACGGGATCGCCACCCGCCAGGGCGCCGCCGAGCGCCTGCCCTTCGAGGACGCCAGCTTCGACCTGGTGGTGACGCGCTACAGCGCGCACCACTGGTCCTACGCGCCCGCCTGCCTGCGCTCCATCCGCCGCGTGCTGCGGCCCGGCGGCCGCCTTGTGGTCATCGACTCCATCGCGCCCGAGAACCCCGTGGCCGACACCCTGCTGCAGACCATCGAGCTGCTGCGCGACCCCTCCCACGTGCGCGACTACCGGGTGTCGGAGTGGGGCGCCATGCTTGAGGCCGCCGGATTCGCCGCGCCGGAGTGCGATACCTGGATCCTGGACGTGGAGTTCGGCCCGTGGATCGACCGCCAGGGCGCGGGCGAGCTGCGCGCCAGGGCCGTGCTGGACGTGCTGGCCAAGGGGGCCGAGGAGGCCCGCCGCCAGTTCGACATCCAGCCCGACGGCTCTTTCAAATTGCCTGTGGCCTGGCTGGAAACTGTGCCGGTGTAAGGGGCCTGCCTCGAAAAGCGCCT
The DNA here is from genome assembly GCA_023438245.1 of Pseudomonadota bacterium. Classification (GTDB taxonomy): domain Bacteria; phylum Desulfobacterota; class Desulfovibrionia; order Desulfovibrionales; family Desulfovibrionaceae; genus Humidesulfovibrio. The sequence goes on from JAEXRD010000064.1 coordinate 3,098, forward strand.
TTCTTTGACCCCCTGGCGTCGTCGATCGGCGCTGCGGGGCCGGGGCTGTACCATGAGAGTACTATCCCCGCCCCCGCAGCGCCTCGCTCCTCGCCAGGGAACAAAATCCGTCTTTTGGAGACAGGCCCGGCGTGATTCGGGCCGCGTGGGAAGTCAGAAGTGGAGACGGCCCGGCGTGATTCGGGTCGGGTGGAAATCGTGAACGGATGGAGAGCGCGGCTCCCTACGGCAGCGGCCGGGCGCTGGCCAGGTAGAAGGGATTGAGCAGGTCCGGCTTGTTCACGGGCATGCGCCGGGTCGGCTCGCCCGCCTCGTCCAGCACCAGCACGCTGCCGCCCGCGCCCTCCAGCACGGCCTGGCCCGCGGCGGTGTCCCACTCGCGCGTGTAGCCCAGGCGCGGGTACAGGTCCGCCGAACCCTCGGCCACCTGGCAGAACTTCAGCGCGCTGCCCGCGCTGACGCGCTCCTTCACGGCCACGCGCGTGAGCCACTGCTCCGTGGGCGGGCTGGGGTGCGAGCGGCTGGCCAGCACCACGTAGCCGTCCGGGTCGGGCGTACGCACGCGCACCTGCTCCCAGGCCGCGCCCTTCTCGCGCCGCCAGGCCCCGATGCCCAGGCCGCCCACGTAGGTCTTGCCCCACACCGGGGCATGCACCGCGCCCAGCACCGGGAAGCCGTCCCGGGCCAGGGCGATGCACACGCAGAACTCGCCCAGTTCCTTCACGAACTCCTTGGTGCCGTCCAGCGGGTCCACGATGAACAGGCGCTGCCAGCGGGCGCGCTCCTCGTAGGCGATGTCCTTGCCCTCCTCGGAGAGCACGGGCAGGCCGGGAAAATGCGCCGCCAGCCCCTGCATGATGGCCTCGTGCGAGGCCAGGTCCGCGCGGGTGAGCGGGCTGTGGTCGTCCTTCTCGATGACTTCAAAGCCCTCGGCGCGCACCTTCATGATGGCGCGTCCGGCCTCCTCGGCGATGCGGGCCAGGGTTTCCAGGTCGGGATTCAAGCTGCGGTTCTCCATGGCCATTCCCAGGGCTTTTCCTGAAAGGTTTTTGAAGTGGGGAGGGGGTGTGGGGGAGGGGCGAAACTTTTTTCCTGAAGGCTCTTGACTAGGACAGGGGTTTCTCGCGGAGCATTTTGAGGATCACCTGGTAGAGATCCTCTCCCCGGTGGTTAAAACGGAATTCACACTCCTTCAAGTGAAGGTAAAAAGTGTGCTTTGCCA
>JAEXRD010000133.1 GCA_023438245.1 Pseudomonadota bacterium
CCCCCGCCCGACGCACTTATTACAGGGCAAACCCCCACCCCCCCCCTCAAAAATTTCTAGTGGGGTTGTGGGTTCGGCGAACAACAACACTATTTTCCCAGCTTCTCCCCCTTCCCAAAACGGGCCAACCGCGCGCAGGGCTTTTTCGAGCGGGCTTTGACGCTCGAAAAACGCTGCGCGCATGTTTGTTGGGGCCAAGCCCGAAGCAGGGCCAGCGCTGCCCCGGACCCGCACCCGGCCAATCGCGGGTCCGGGGGGTCGTCACCCCCCGGCGGGGTCCCGGGGCAGAGCCCCTGGCCGCCGGAGGCCTCGCTTGGCGCTTAGCGCCCCATGCGCTTGATGATTTTTTGCAGGCTCACCCGTTCGATGCCGGAGAGGCGTGCGGCCTCGCTGACGTTGCCGCCGGTTTTTTCCAGGATCTGGTCCAGGTAGCGCCGGGTGAAGTCGTCCACCACCTTGGCCTTGGCCTGCTTGTAGGGCGCCAGCGGTTCCGGCGCGGCGGCGGAGTGGAGGGCGGGCCCGCCCTCGGCCTGGCGCAGGTGGCCCATCTCCACCTGCCCGGTGGGGCAGAACACGGCGAGCCTGCGCACGAAGTTCTGCAGTTCGCGCACGTTGCCCGGCCAGCCCCGCCCGGCCAGGCAGGCCAGCACCTCGGGGGAGAGGGCCTTGGGCGGCAGGCGCATCTCGGCGCAGCACTGCTCCAGGAAGTGCGCGGCCAGGATGGGGATGTCCTCGGCGCGTTCGCGCAGGGGCGGGGTGTGCACGGTGAGCACGTTGAGCCGGTAGAACAGGTCCTCGCGGAAGGCTCCGGAGGCGATGCGCGCCTCCAGGTCCTGGTTGGTGGTGGCCAGGATGCGCACGTTGACCTTCACGGTGTCGCTGGAGCCCACGGGCCGGATCTCGTGCTCCTGGAGCACGCGCAGGAGCTTGGTCTGCACGGCGGGGGGGATGTCGCCGATCTCGTCGAGCAGGATGGAGCCGCCGCTGGCGGCCGCGAACAGGCCCCGGCGGCTTCTGTCCGCGCCGGTGAAGGCGCCCTTCACGTGGCCGAAGAGTTCGGATTCGAGCAGGTGCTCGGGGATGGCCGGGCAGTTCACGCGGATGAGCGGCTTGGCCGAGCGGGCGGACAGGCTGTGGATGTTGCCCGCCACCAGCTCCTTGCCCGTGCCGGACTCCCCGCGCACCAGCACGGTGTAGTCCGAGGCGGCCACGGCCTCGATGGTCTGCTTGAGGCGGCGCATGGCCGGGCTCTGGCCCACCAGGGAGCGCTCCAGTTCGCAGGCGTGGGCCAGCTCGCGCAGGGTCATGTTCTCGCCCAGCAGGCGGGCGCGTTCCAGGCCCTTGCCCACGGCGCGGTACAGGTCGTCCTTCTGGATGGGCTTGGTGAGGAAGTCGTAGGCTCCGCCGCGCATGGCCTCCACGGCGGCCTCGACGCTGCCGTAGCCCGTGAGCACGATGACCGTGAGCTGCGGGTAGTCGGCCAGGGCCTGGGCCAGCAGTTCCTGGCCGCCCAGGCCGGGCATGCGCAGGTCGGTGAGCATGAGGGTGACGTGCTCGCGTTCCAGGAGGTCCAGGGCCTCGCGCCCGGAGGCGGCCACGCGCACCCCGGCCTCGGGGAAGCCGCTGGCGAGGAGCCGGGCCACGCCCTGGGAGAAGTCGGGCTCGTCGTCCACCAGCAGGATGGTCTGGTTCATGGCTTGGCCTCCGTCGCGGTGCGTGTCTCGGCGGCCACGGGCAGCAGCACGGTGAACACCGCGCCGCCCTGTTCGGGGGCATTCGAGGCGGAGATGCGCCCGCCCAGCTCGTGCACCAGGCCGTACACCACGGCCAGGCCCAGGCCCGTGCCCTTGCCCACGCCCTTGGTGGTGAAGAAGGGGTCGAACACGCGGTCGAGGTGCTCGGGCGCGATGCCCGGGCCGTTGTCCGTCACGGCGATCTCCAGCATGCCGCCCTCCGCGGGCCGCAGGGCGATGCGCACGTTCCGGTCCTCCCCGTTCGGCGGGGGCGGGGAATCGGCCACCGCGTCCAGGGCGTTGAGCACGATGTTGGACAGGATGTGCTCCAGGGCGTCGCTCCCGGCCTGCGCCAGGGGCAGGTCCGGTGCGGCGGAGAGCGTCAGCCCGGCCCGCACGGCCCTGGCCCGGGGCTGGAGCACGGCCACCAGGTCGGCGGCCTGGGCGGCGATGTCCGTGGGGCCGGGCGTGGCCTGGCGGGGCCGGGCGAAGTCCAGCAGGTCGCGCACGACCTTGCGGGCCTGCTCGGTGTGGCGCATGATGACGTCCAGGTCGGCCTGGGCCTGGGGGCGCTCCTCGGCGGCGCGCAGCAGCTCGGCGTAGCAGCGGATGACGCCCAGGGGGTTGTTGATCTCGTGGGCCAGGCCCGCGGCCAGCTGGCCCACGGCGGCCAGGCGCTCGCTCTGGCGCAGCTGGCCCTCCATGCGGCGCTGGGCCGTGACCTCGCGCAGGTAGGCCACGAAGCGGCGCAGGCCGCCCTGGGCGGTGGCGGAGGAGGCCGGCAGCGGGTACAGGCTGGCCTCGAAGATGCGTCCGCCGGAGAGCGCCAGCTCGCCCTGGCCGCCGCGCACGCCCAGGCCCTCCTGGAAGCGCTCCAGCATGGGGGCCAGGGCCGGGGCGGCCTCCTCGGCCAGCAGGCCCGCGCTGGCGTTGGCCAGCAGCAGCGAGCCGCGCGCGTCCAGCAGCATCAGCGGATCGGCGATGCCCTCGAAGATGGAGGAGAGCATGGCGTTCTGGCGCATCAGGCCGTCCAGGGCGTCCAGGTTGTCCATGGCGATGCCCATCTGCTGGCCGATGGCCTTGGCCAGCCCGGCCAGGCGCTCGCTGCCCTCCTGGGGCTGATCCCAGTACAGGCACAGCAGGCCCCGGCTGGTGCCGCTGGTCTGCACCGGAATGTACCAGGCCAGCGGGGTCAGCCGGGGCGCGGGCTCGTTCTCGCCGTCGCCGCTGACCAGCTCGTGCCAGTCGCCGGGGAGCTCCGGGGCCACGCCGGCATCGGGCCAGGAGGCGAAGTCCGAGGCGGAGAGCACGCAGGCGTAGGCCGCGCGGCTGGCCCCGAAGCGCCCGGCGATGAGCGCCAGCGAGGCGCCCAGCAGCGCGGGCTTGCTCTGGCTCTGGTTCAGGCCGTTCAGAAGCGAGACGAAGAGCGAGACGTCGGCGCGGCGCTCGTCGGCCAGGCTCTTCAGGTCCTTGGTGCGCTCCGCCACCTTGTCCTCCAGGGTGGCGGCGTAGTCCTTGAGGTCCTGGCGGGCCTGGCGCAGGTGCTCGGCAAAGGCCTCGAAGCCGTGCAGCAGCTCCTCGATCTCGTCGTCGCGGGCGTGCAGGTTGGCGGGCACGGGGGCCGCCGGGTCGCCGGACAGGACCGGGGACGGGGCCACGGCGCTGGCCTCCTCGGGGAACAGGCGGTGCATCACGCCCGTGGCGCGGCGCATGCTCACCACCACCAGCCGGTGGAAAAAGCCCTGGATGCCCAGGAACATGACGATCATGCCCCCGGCGAAGAGCAGGGCGAAGGACACCGTGGCCTCGCGGATGCCGCCCACGTCGCGCTGCACCTTGAGGCTGACCATGTCGATGCCCGCCAGCTGGCCCACCTCGCGTCCGAAGCCGCGCTCCGCCCCGTACCGCTCGATGAGTTCGCTCGGGGCCGCCTCGGGCGTGCCGTGGCAGTGCAGGCAGCTCATTTCGAAACGTTGGGGCCGGGCGGTGATGAAGTGCTGCTCCCCGTCCTCCTCCACATACTCCTCGATGAGGACCACTCCGGGGTCTTTCTCGAAGCGGCCGATGAGCTCGCGCTCCAGGGCGTTGGCTTCGTAGTCCGGGTTGCGCGCGCCGATGCCCACGCGGCGGTACAGGAAGGCCTCCTTGGCCAGGTTCAGGTCGCTCATGACCAGCCGGGTGACGAAGGAGGTGCTCATGGCCTCCAGCACGAACTGGTCCTCGGGCAGCATGCGGTACATGGCGGGCCGAAGCTTGGTGCGCACGTAGCCCTGCACCGCGCCCACCTGGGAGAGGATGAGCGTGGCCTTCTCGCGGGCCTCGGTCTCCATGATGCGCTCCAGGTGCAGGTTCAGGGCGAAGGCGAAGAAGCCCACCAGCCCGGCCATGGCCAGGAGCAGTCCGGCGAGGAACTTGGTCTGGAGCGTCTGGGGCAGGATCTTGCGCATGGCGCACCCTCCGTTGCCCCCCCATACCCCTCTGCCGGGCTTGTGGCAACTTTTGGCGGCACCCTGTTTCCGCAAGAATGCCTGGTGCTAACTCAAGTTTGCAGTACGGGGGAGGGCCCGTTGAGATAAAGCCTTTGATTCCGTGGTGTTGGGCCTGGATGAAAGGCTGGCCCGCTCCTTGCTTTGCACCGCGCAGAACGCAACGGGCGGTGTGCACGCACGGCCTGGATTGTCACTTCAACATTTGGAGGAACCTCAATGGAAGAGAAACAAGGGATCGGCAAGATCTTGGCCATCGTTCCCGGCCTGGCCGTGATGGTGGGCACGCTGTTCCTGCTGCGCACCTACGTGGAGCCCTGGATGAAGGACGCGGTGGTCTTCGGACAGAAGGGCTGGCTGGTCCAGGTGTTGAGCCTGAACTACATCCTGCTGTCCATCATCGCGGGCATCATCTACCGCAACGTCTTCTTCGGCGGCAAGATTCCCGACTGGGCTGAGGCCGGTTTCCGCACCACGCGCCTGTTCATCAAGTCCGGCGTCATCATGCTGGGCAGCCTGTACACCCTGCAGAAACTGGCCAAGGTGGGCGGCATCGCCATCACGCTCATCTCGGTCTTCGTGTTCGGCACCGTGCTCTTCGTCATCTGGTTCGGCCGCCGCATCGGCATGGAGCGCTCCATGGTCGGCGTCATGGCCGCGGCCTGCGGCGTGTGCGGCGTGTCCGCCGCCGTTGCCACCAGCCCCGGCGTGAAGGCCAAGCCCTCCGAGGTCGCCCTGGCCATCGCCACCATCCTGGGCTTCGGCATCATGACCATGTTCATCAGCCCCTACATCGGCAAGGCGCTGGCCATGAGCGACTACCAGTTCGGCGCCTGGGTGGGCACCGGCATCCTGAACTCCGGCCAGGTGCTGGCCACCTGCCTGGCCTTCAACCCCACCTTCGCCCCCGGCACCGCCGTGGCCTACGGCGAGATCTGGAACGTGGTGCGCGTCATCTCCATCCCCTTCGTGGTGTTCATCGTCACCACCTGGGCCTGCAAGGCCGAGGCCGCCGAGAGCTGCGCCACCGGCGCCCAGATGAGCCTGGGCAAGGTGTTCAAGGACCGCTTCCCGGTGTTCGTCCTGGGCTTCTTCGGCATGACGGCCCTGTCCTCCCTGGGTTGGCTGGGCGCGGAAGGCTCCAACACCCTGCACCTGCTGCGCGACGTCATGAGCTGGATCTTCGGCATCGGCCTGGTGGGCCAGGGCGCGTACATCGACTTCCGCGAGCTCAAGACCGCCGGCGGCAAGCCGCTCAAGGTCGGCCTGGTCGCCGGAACCCTGAAGTACGTGCTGGCGCTCATCATCATCATGCTCTTCGTGTCCAAGGACGCGAGCTTCTAACGGGAGGTTCCCATGTCCGACAAAGCCAAAGGAAAAATGACCGTATTCAAGACCGACCGTCACGAGGACGTGGCGGCCATGGTCTTCGTCAGCCTGGTTGTGGCCGTCATCCTGGTCTACATGGCCTATGTGGTGCCCACCGTCACCATCACCCCGGCCCAGGACGGCAAGCTGGTGGCCCTCAAGGTGACTCCGGACCAGGAGCTCAAGAAGGGCGACGTGTTGTACGCCTTCGAGTACAAGGACAAGAAGTTCGTGGACGGCAAGCTTGAGGAGAAGATCGCCACCAAGGAGGTCAAGGCCTCGACCAACGGCAAGGTGCTGTCCGTCGGCGTGAAGGAAGGCGACGAGCTGAAGAAGGGCAAGACCAAGATCCTGGTCATGGACCACGAGAAGGGAACCCTGCCGTAATGAAGATCCTGCTGGCTCTGGACGACTCGGCCCGGGCCATGGACGAGGCCGTCAGACTCGCCTCCGAGAGGGGGGCGGGCCTGACGGCCCTTTTCGTCCTCGACGCCGGATGGAGCGTGTACATCGGCTCGGACTTCCTGCTGGGCAGCCATGCCCGGGGGGACTTCCTGGAGTACACCCGCGACGACGAGCTGGCCCAGGAGCGCGCCACGGTGTCGGCCTTCGAGCAGCGCGCCCGCGCCGCCGGGGTGGGCTTCGAGGTGAAAAGCGCGGCCAGCGGGCGGGTCACCGAGGCGATTTTGAAGGAACTGAAGGAGGGCGGCTACGACGCCCTGGTCATGAGCCTGCCCTTCCGCCGGGGCCTTGAGGTGGTGCGCGACGCCCCCGCCGCCATCCTCAAGGCCGCCGCCTGCGACCTGCACTTCATCCGCCGCCCGGCGGAGGAGATGCCCAAATCCTAGCGTCCGGCGCATACCCCCGCGCCAACGAAAAAGGGCCGGCGGAACCTCTCCCGTCGGCCCTTCCTTATGGCTTCTGCTCCGGCTAGGTCAGGCTGCTGGCCATGCCCTGGGCCTGGGTGCCGCCCGTGTACTCGTGCCCGGCGCTGGCCCGCTGCAGCTCGTTCATCAGGCTCATCAGCTCGGTCTGCAGCTCCTGGATGCGCTTGTTGCGCTCGTCCTCGGTCAGGGTGGCGTCGGACTGCACCTTGGCGATCTGCTGCTGGAGCTCCTTGATGCGCTTCTGGATCTTGTCCTTGGCCTGCTCGGCGGCGGAGGTGCTGTCCTCCCCGTCGGTCTTGGCGCTGGCGGCAAGGCCCGTGTCCACGGTGGCGCGCGCGGACTGCTGGTCGGCGGAGCCCCCGGCCAGGGCCTTGGCCTCGGCGGAGATGCTCACGGTGTCGCCCTCGCCGGAGGGGGCCGAGGAGCCGCCCTGGCCCACGCTCAGGGCCCATTTGTTCCTGGCCTGGGCGCGCATGGTCAGCGCCGCCGTCACCATGGTGGTTTCGGTCTGGTCGAACTGCACGTCCTTGGACTGCACAGGGTAGGTGTAGAGGTTCATGGTGTTCTCCCAAAGCGCCGCGCCAGAGGAGGAGAAGTATTCGCGGGTTTTCTACGTATGCTTATCGGCCGGGCCGGGGCGAATCTTTAGCCCGCCGGGGTTGCCACGCGCGCCCAGTTCGGGGTATCCGGCAGAAAAGCCCCGCCCGCCTGGCCGCAGGCGCGTGGCGAAGCCGCATTGCCCGCAGAACGCCGCACAAGGGGTCCGCATGAGCCTGTCCAACCTCGACTCCCTCTTCAGCCCCAAGGCGGTGGCGGTCATAGGCGCGGCCAACGACCCCGCCAACATCGGGCACCTGGTCATGCACAACCTCATGAGCGGCGGCTTCACCGGCCCGGTGATGCCCGTGAGCTGCGACGCCGAGGCCATCGCCGGGGTGCTGACCTACGCCACCGTGGCCGACCTGCCCAAGACCCCGGACCTGGCCATCGTGTGCCGTCCGCTGGATGAGGCCCCGCGGCTCATCGACGCCCTGCGCGCGCGCGGCACCCGCTCCGTGGCGCTCATGGGCCCCGGCTACGCCCGGCTGGACGAGAAGAGCCGCGAGCGCCTGCGCGCGGCCATCCTGGAGGCCGCCGCGCCCCCGAACCTGCGCGTGCTGGGCCCCAAGACCATGGGCCTCATCGTGCCCCAGCTCTCGCTCAACGCCAGCCTGGCGCACACGCGCATCCTGCCCGGCAAGACGGCCTTCCTGTCACAGTCCGACAGCCTGTTCAGCACCGTTCTGGACTGGGCCAAGAGCCACGGCATCGGCTTTTCGCACATGATAAGCCTCGGCGCGCAGCTGGACATCAGCTTCGCCGACGTGCTGGACCACCTGGGCGGCGACCCCAGCGTGCGCTCCATCCTGCTCTACGTGGAGAGCATCCACGACGCCCGGGGCTTCGTCTCCGCCGCGCGCGCGGCCAGCCGCAACAAGCCGGTGCTGGCGCTCAGGCCCGGCCAGGCATTGCAGCGGGCGCTGGCCGAGCTGGCCGCCCTGACCGGAGAGGCGCTGCCGGGCGCCCTGGCCGAGGTGCTGCCCGGCTCGCTGGCGGACACCGGCGCCGGGGCCAGCAGCGACGAGGTCTACGACGTGGCCTTCCGCCGCGCGGGCATGCTGCGCGTGGGCAGCATCGACGGCCTGTTCGACGCCGCCCAGACGCTCGCCGGGGCCAAGCCCGTGCGCGGCGACCGGCTGGCCATTCTTTCCAACGGCTCCAGCGCGGGCATCATGGCCGCCGACGCCCTGCTGGCCGGGGGCGGGCGGCTGGCCCGCCTGAGCGAGGACACCCAGGGGGCCCTGGACAAGGCCCTGGGCGCGGTCATCACCCGGGGCAATCCCATGAGCCTGCGCTTCGACGCCAAGGCCGCCGACTGGGTGGAGGCCATGAAGATCCTGCTAGGCGACCCCGGCGTGGACGCCGTGCTGCTGCTGCATGTTCCCTTCGCGGGCCTGCCCGAGGTGGAGGCGGCCCAGGGCGTGGCCCTGGCGGCCAAGCGCGCCAAGCGCATGGTGCTGACCAGCTGGATGGGCAGCGAGAGCGCCATGCGCGCCCGCGCCCTGTTCGCCGACGCGGGCGTGCCCACCTACGAGACCCCGGAACAGGCCATCCGCGCCTTCCTGTACATGGTGCAGTTCCAGAAGAACCAGGAGCTGCTCATCCAGACCCCGGACAGCCTGCCCGCCGATTTCTTCCCCGACACCACCTCCGCCCGCGAGGCCTGCCAGAAGGCCCTGGCCGAGGGCCGCAGCGCGCTCACCGAGACCGAGGCCAAGGACGTGCTCACGGCCTACGGCATCCCCGTGGTGGACACCCGCGTGGTGAAAAGCGCCCGCGAGGCGGTCATCGCCGCCGACCTTCTGGGCTATCCCGTGGCGCTCAAGCTCAAGAGTCCGCAGATCGCCCAGCCCCAGGAGGTGGGTGGCGTGCGCCTGGACCTGGAGGGCCCGGACAAGGTCTGGGAAGCCGCCGCCAGCGTGCTGGCCCGCGTCTCCCGCCAGCGGCCCGACGCCTACGTCGAGGGCTTCGTGGTGCAGAAGATGGGCAGGCGCACCGGCGCGCACGAGCTGTTCGTCTCCGCCCACACCGATCCCGTGTTCGGCCCGGTGGTTTCCTTCGGCCACGGAGGGCTTGCGCGCGACCTCATCCGCGACCGCGCCGTGACCCTGCCGCCGCTGAACATGAGCCTGGCCCGCGAGCTGATCTCGCGCACGCGCATCTCGGGCCTGCTCTCCGGCACGCCGCAGCACCCGGCCGCGGACATCGACGACGTCTGCCTGACCATCATCCAGATCGCCCAGCTCATCATCGACGTGCCGCAGATCCAGGCCCTGGACATCAACCCGCTCTACGCCGACGACGCGGGCGTGCTGTGCCTGGGGGCCAAGGTGCGCGTGGCCCCGGAGACCCGCAGCGGGGCAGAGCGCCTGGCCGTGCGCCCCTACCCGCGCGAGCTGGAGGAGTGCGTGGTGCTGAAAAACGGGCGCAAGATCACCCTCCGCCCGATCCGGCCGGAAGACGAACCCGCGCACCGGGCGTTCATCGCCAAGCTCTCCGACGAGGACCTGCGCATGCGCTTCTTCGGCGTGGTGCGCCGCGACTTCGACCACCGCGACATGGCCCGCTTCACCCAGATCGACTACGACCGCGAGATGGCCTTCATCGCCACGGCCACGGGCGAGGGCGGCCTGGCGGAAACCCTCGGCGTGGTGCGCACCGCCACCAAGCCCGACAACTCCGAGGCCGAGTTCGCCATCGTGGTGCGCTCCGACCAGAAGGGCACGGGCCTGGGCAGCGTGCTGTTCCGCAAGATCATCGACTACACCCGCGAACGCGGCACCCACCACCTCAAGGGCCAAACCCTGGTGGAGAACAAGGCCATGCAGGGCCTCTCGCGCAAGTTCGGCTTCGAGATCAAGCTGAACCCCGACGAGGACCTGGTGGACATGGTGCTTGATTTCTCCAAGAATCCGGGACAGAATTAGTCCTATCGATTCACCATCTGCCCAAGGAATGACCGCATGAAAACCCTTCTGACGCCGCGCATGGAGCGCTGCATCGGCTGCCAGAGCTGTTCGCTGGCCTGCGCCCGGCTCGTGCACGGACGCCTGTCCTGGCACACCGCGGGCATCCGCATCGGCTCCTCCGGCGGCATCAGCACCGGGTTCGAGGCCCGCGTGTGCCTGGCCTGCGATCCGCCGCCCTGCGCCGCGGCCTGCCCCACCGGCTCGCTTTCGCCCCGCAAATCCGACGGCGGCGTGAAACAGGACCGCAGCCTGTGCATCCGCTGCGGCAAATGCGTGGCCGCCTGCCCCGTGTCGGCCATCGTGCAGGACGAAGTGGGCGCGCCCTACGTGTGCATCCACTGCGGGCGCTGCGTGGCCTACTGCCCGCACGACTGCCTGGAACTGGGCGAAAAGGGGGCCGTGACCTTCGGCCAGGAGGTGCCCGAATGAGCGCCCTGACCGTTCCCGCAATGCCCATTCGGCAGGATTTCCGCGTGGTCATCGTTGACCTGACCACGCGCAAGACCCATGTGCAGGTGCTGCCCGGACGCCAGACGTACCTGGGCGGCTCGGGCCTGGCCGCCATGCTCTTCGAGCGCTACGGCGACCCCGCGGCGCCCTGGGACGACCCCAGGCAGCCCCTCATCTTCGCCATCGGCCCGCTCACGGGCTACTACCCGCTCATGAGCAAGACCGTGTGCGGGTTCAAGAGCCCCTACCACGACCAGTACGCCGAATCCCACGCGGGCGGGCGCAGCGCCCTGGCCCTGCGCTTCGCCGACATGGACGCGCTGGTCGTCACGGGCCGCGCCTCGGTGCCCTGCGTGCTCTCCCTGGGCCACCGGCACATGGAGATCAAGGAGGCCCCGTTCCTCTGGGGCAAGGACGTGTTCACCACCGGCAAGATGCTGCGCCACATGCTGCCCGGGTCGGGCCAGCGCAGCATCTGGCGCATCGGACCCGCGGGCGAGAACGGCTGCGCCTACGCCTGCATCAACGTGGACACCTACCGCCACTTCGGCCGCCTGGGGGCCGGCGCGGTCATGGGCGTCAAGAACCTCAAGGCCATCGCGCTGGTGGGCGACGGCTCCTTCCCGCTGCCCGCGGGCAAGGACTACGCCAAGGACTTCCAGGAGGTCTTCAAGCTCGTCACCGAGACCAGCATGATGAGCAAATACCACGACCTGGGTACCGCCGGGAACGTGGCCGCGCTCAACGAACTCAAATCCCTGCCCTGGCGCAACCTCCAGGCCACCACCGACGAGCGCATCGACGGCATCAGCGGCGAGCGCTTCGCCAAGGACATGCTGCTGCGCAACGCCGCCTGCTCCGGCTGCCCCGTGGGCTGCATCCACATCGGCTACCTGCGCGAAAAATTCATGGCCGACAACCGCTACCTGTACCGCCAAGTGGCCTACGACTACGAGCCCATCTTCTCCCTGGGCTCCATGCTGGGCATGACCGACGGCTTCGCCGTGCTGGGCCTCATGGACGCCGTGGAGCGCGAAGGCCTGGACTGCATGAGCGGCGGCGTGGCCCTGGCCTGGGCCACCGAGGCCCTGGAAAAGGGGCTCATCACCCTGAACGAGACCATGGCCCCGCTCAAGTTCGGCGAGGCCGCGCCCTACAAAACCGCCATCCGCGCCCTGGGCACCGGGGCCAACGCCTTCTACAAGGCCCTTGCCGGGGGCGCCAAGAAGGCCGCCAAGATCTACGGCGGCGAGGACTTCGCCTGCGTGCTGGGCCAGGAAATGGCGGGCTACGCCACCGGCGAGACCTTCTTCGTGTCCGAGACCCTGAGCTTCCGCCACTCGCACCTGGACTCCGGGGCCTACAGCGCCGACCAGAAACCCCAGGACAAGAACGCCCCCAAGATCGTGGACGGCTTCGTCAAGGACGAGGCCGGACGCTGCGTGCTCACCAGCATGGTGGGCTGCCTGTTCGCGCGCGGGGTCTACTCCAACGAGCGCCTGACCCTGGCCCTGAACGCCCTGGGCTACGAGGGCGTGGCCGACAACCTCGCCAACGCCGGCGAGGCCATCCAGCGCCTGCGCTGGCGGCTGCGCATGCGCTGCGGCTACGATCCGCTGAACGCGCGCATCCCCAAACGCTATTCCGAGGTCGTCACCTGGAAGGGCCCCATCGACACCACCTACATGGAAGAACTCCGCCAGGCCTACGCCCGCAAGCTCCTTGAGCTTGGGCAGGAGGAGGGAGAGGGGTGAGTGACCGGGGGAGGGCGGGGAAACTTTTTGAAAAGGCTCTTGACTAGGAAAGCCACCAGTGAACTGGTAGGAACCTAGGAATGGCGCCACAAAACAAGTACATCCTCCGCTCGAAAATTTCAGAGGCGAAAACCAGGCAGTTG
>JAEXRD010000153.1 GCA_023438245.1 Pseudomonadota bacterium
CAGCAGCTGCACGGTGCGCAGGTCCGCGCCGCCCTCCAGCAGATGCGTGGCGAAGGAGTGCCGGAAGGTGTGCGGCGAGATGCTGCGCCGTATCCCGGCCTCTTCGGCATACTTCTTCACCAGCTTCCACACGCCTTGCCTGGTCAGCCCCTTGCCGGAGCGGTTCAGGAAGATGTGCTGGGTAAGCGGGCCGAAGGCGCTGCGGCGCAGCGTGATGTAGTCGGAGAGCAGCTTCTGGGCCTCAAAATGGATGGGCACGAGGCGTTCCTTGGCGCGCTTGCCGAACACGCGCAGGATGCCCGTCTGGGGGTCGTAGTCGGCCAGTTGCAGCTCGATGAGCTCGGAGATGCGCAGGCCCGCGGCGTAGAGCAGCTCCAGCAGCACGCGGTCGCGGAAGCCCAGGTCCGTGCCCGGGTCCGGGCAGGCCAGCAGGCGGAACATCTCCTCGCGGGTCAGGAACTCCGGGAGTTGGGCGGGCAGCTTGGGGTTCTCCAGCAGGGCGGAGGGGTCCTCGTCGAGCAGGCGCTGCTGCACGCACCAGCCGAAGAAGCCGCGCACCGTGGACAGGTGCCGGGCCAGGGTGGCGGCGGCCAGCCTGCGCGCACGCAGATGCGTCAGGAACAGGAACAGGTCGCGCTGGCCGCAGGCTTCCAGGCTTACGCCCACCTTGTCCAGGAACTGGAGCAGGGCGGCCAGATCCGCTGCATAGGCCGCGACCGTGTGCTCGGAGAGGCCACGCTCCACGGTCAGGTGCTCCAGGTACCTGTCCGCCAGCGGGTGGGCAGGGCCGGAAGGGGAGTCGGGGGAGGGGGCCTGGGCGCCCTTTTGGCCTTCGCTCATGTGATCATCACCTATGGAGCGGCATGCGACCTGTGCAACCTGGATTCAGACCACGCTGGCGGATCATTCCGCCAGAAATTCTCTAAACGGTTTCGGCTGCCCCGGCAAGAGCGGGCCTTTCCGAGCACCGGTGCGCGATCCCGGGCGGCCCGCTCATTGACTTCATAAGCCCGACAATTTACACAGACGGCTCCAATCGCACCCAAGGAGACTCCCATGCCTGATTTCCAGCTTGCCCAGCGCCTTGCGACCCTTCCTCCGTATCTTTTCGCCGCCATCGACAAAGCCAAGGAAGAGGTCCGCGCCAAGGGCATGGACATCATCAGCCTGGGCATCGGCGATCCCGACCTGCCCACCCCGGACTTCATCATCGAGGCCCTGTGCGCTGCGGCCAAGAACCCGGCCAACCACCAGTATCCTTCTTATATAGGCATGCTGGCCTTCCGCCAGGCCGTGGCCGACTGGTACAAGCGCCGCTTCGGCGTCACCCTGGACCCGGCCTCCGAGATCGTGAGCCTCATCGGCAGCAAGGAGGGCATCGCCCATTTCCCGCTGGCCTTCGTGAATCCCGGCGACCTGGTGCTCATCGCCACGCCCAACTACCCGGTGTATGGCGTCACCACCGAGTTCGTGGGCGGCATCCCCATGTACCTGCCGCTCACCGACGAGAACAATTTCCTGCCCGACCTCGATTCCATCAGCTCCGACACCTGGAAGAAGGCCAAGGCCATCTACATCAACTACCCGAACAACCCCACCGCGGCCACGGCCCCGCGCTCGTTCTACGAGAAGCTCATCCAGATCGCGCTGGAATTCAACGTCATCATCGTGCACGACGCCGCCTACACCGAGATGTACTTCAGCGAGGACAAGAAACCCCTGTCCATCCTGGAGCTTCCCGGCGGCAAGGACGTGGCCATCGAGTTCCACTCCCTGTCCAAGACCTACAACATGACCGGCTGGCGCATCGGCATGGCCGTGGGCAACGCCTCGCTGGTCAAGGGCCTGGGCAAGGTCAAGGAGAACATGGACTCCGGCATCTTCCAGGCCGTGCAGGAGGCGGGCATCGTGGCGCTGAACCAGGGCGACGCCTACAGCGCGAGCCTGCGCGACGTGTACCGCGAGCGCCGCGACGTGGTCGTCACCGCGCTGCAGAAGGCCGGCATCTCCTGCCGCATCCCCGACGCCACGTTCTACGTCTGGTCCAAGGTGCCGCAGGGCTTCACCAGCCAGGATTTCGTGACCAAGGTTCTCATGCAGACCGGAGTGGTGACCACTCCGGGTAACGGCTTCGGCGCTCCGGGCGAGGGCTACTTCCGCATCTCGCTCACTGTGAACACGGATCTTCTGAAGGAGGCGGTGTTACGCATTTCCCAGCTCTAACCGCATACGTCGCGCTCGGTTCCAACATCGGCGAGGCCGAGGCCAACATCAATGAGGCCTTGACGCGTCTGGAGAACTACGGCGACGGGATCGTCTTCGAGGCCCAGTCCAACATCTACAAGACCGAACCGCAGGGCGCCGTCAAGGACCAGCCCTGGTTCGCCAACGCCGTGGTGCGCCTGAAGGTGGAGTCCGACATCTGGGCTCCGTCCGGGCTGCTCTCGACCCTGCAGGCCATTGAAGGCCAGATGGGGCGCGTGCGCAACGGCGAGCAGGGCGGCCCCCGGGTCATCGACCTGGACCTGCTGCTGTTCGGCGAGGTGGTGATGGACAGCGAATACCTGACCTTGCCGCATCCGCGCATGTTCGACCGGGCTTTCGTGCTCGTGCCCCTGCGCGACGTGCTGCTCCAGGGAACCGTGTTTCCGGACGGCCGCGACATCCATCAGGCCCTGTCCGACATCTCCTACAAGCTGGACGGGCTGACCATCAGCCAGAAATAGCGGACGCCAGAGACGCCCGCGGGAGGTCACGTGATCAACCTCACCAAGCTGCTCATCATCGTCATCTGCGGCTTCGTGGTCTGGAAGCTGTTCATGGGCGACAAGCGCTTCAAGGACACCAAGGCCAAGCAGGAACAGCAGCCTCCTGTAAATCCTGGCGAAATGGTCCAGGATCCGGTCTGTGGGGCGTACGTCTCCAAGAACAGCGACATCCGCGTGCGCCAGGGCGACGTGGTGCTGAACTTCTGCTCCTACGACTGCCGCGAGACCTACCTGAAGCGCATCGGCGCCGTTCAGGACGACCAGAACAAGGGCTAGCAATCGATCGCTCCCGGCCTTGGCGTTTTTGTGGCCAAGGCCGGGAGCGTGTTCCAACAAAGCTGGAGGGAGGTCGCGCGTGAAGATATTCCTCGACAGCGCCAATATCGAGCATATCCGTCAAGCCAAGGCCCTGGGGGCCATTGAGGGAGTCACCACCAATCCGAGCCTGCTGGCCAAGGAGAAGGGGGACTGGAAGAAACTCGCCCGGCAGATCTGCAAAGAGGTCGACGGGCCGGTGAGCCTTGAGGTCCTTGCCTCAGAAAGTGCCGGGATGCTTCAGGAAGCTCGCGAGCTCGTGAAGATTTCGCCCAACGTCGTGGTGAAAGTTCCAGTAACGCTTGAAGGAATCAAGACCATCCGGGAACTGCACGTGCAGGGCATTGAAACCAATGCCACGCTTGTGTTTTCTCCCAACCAGGCGCTGCTGGCCGCCAAGGCCGGAGCCACCTACGTCAGCCCCTTCGTGGGCAGGCTGGACGATGTGGGGCAGGACGGCATGCAGGTCATCCAGGACATCATGACCGTGTTCCGGAACTACGACATCCAGACCCAGGTGCTGGCCGCGAGCATGCGCCACGTGAACCACGTGTTCCAGGCGGCCTTGCTCGGGGCGGACGCCGCGACCTTGCCGCTGTCCGTGCTGTTGGACATGGTCAAGCACCCGCTCACCGACATCGGCCTGGCCAAGTTCCTGGCCGACTGGACCAACAGGAAATAGAGAAAGGAGAGAACCGGGGCGAGTCCTCTCCCCCGTTTCACCGTGTCCCGCTGTCTCATAATGTAAATTATGTAAACTTTACCACGTGTGCGCCAGGGGGCTCCCCCCTCCGCGCACTGTTCGCGAGGCCAAGATAATGAAGCGTTCCCAATTGGTCACGGTTGCCATTCTGGCGTTCGGCATGTTCATCGCCTCCAGCGGCCAGCCGCTGTGCGCCCAGCCCAAGAAGTCCAAGGCCGCCGCTGCCGACAAGCAGCCCGCCGCCCGCCAGAAGACGGATTCCGAGTACGAGCAATGGCTCAAGAAGTTCGGCGCCTATGACCGCATCGTGCCCGCTGGCGACGCCGATGAGGACGCCGACACCGTCGGCGACCTGAAGCGCGCCGAGGCGCACCTGATGCAAGGTGCTCCCGATCAGGCGCTCAAGCTCATCGAGGCGCTGCCGCCCTACGAGGACCCCGCGCTGGAAGCCCAGCGGCTGTGGCTGGGCGGCCAGGCTTTCCGCGCGCTGGGCGACCCGTACAAGGCCGTGATGCTGTTCAGCCAGTCCGCCGCCAAGATGGACCCCAAGATCATCAAGGCGCGCCTTGCCGCCGAACCCGGCCTGGAAGCCCTGTGGGTGGACGTGTTCCGCCGCCAGTACTGGGCCTATGTGGCCACGCCCTCGGCCTCGCGCGATGCCCTCGGTCTGACGCTCCAGACCCTGCTGTCCCAGGCCGAGGCCGCTTGGGGACCGGAGAACTTCTGGGTCAAGTCCAAGGAGGTGTTGGCCCAGGCTTCCGGCGAGCCCGCCGAGACCCCGGCCAAGGATGTGCCCGCCAAGGAATCCAAGGACGCCATGGTCATCGGCGACGCTCAGCGGCTGATCATCGCCAAGGCCCTGGCCCTGGCCAGCCTGGAAAGCAACGGCGAGGCCATGACCGCCCTCTCCGCCCTGAAGGAACCGGCGCTCAAGGATTTCTGGGGCTCCTTCGTGAATTTCCTCGGCACCGGCAAGCCCGGCGAGGGCAAGGCGCTGGCGGCTTCGGGCTATTCCAAGGCCGCGGGCTTCTGGAACGCCAACCTGCTGGCGCCCTTCGCGGGCAAGCGCGAGGACTGGCTCCTGGGCAACCCCAGCGTCCAGTCCTGGGTGCGCTTCCGCGACAGCCTCATGAAGCTGCCCTCCTCCGAGGCCCTGGACGCCGTGGACAAGGAGATGCAGTCCCTGCTCCTGTCCGAGGACATGGCCCGGCTGCTGCGCACGGCCAAGTTCGTTCTGTACGTCCAGTCCGGCGATGTGGACAACGCCAAGGAGCTGTGGAGCACGCTGGACAAGCGCAAGCTGCCCGTGACCCTGCGCCTGGCGGGCGGCATCCTCTACCAGGAGGACGTGAAGAACCTGCTGCCCACGGAGATCGGCGCGGCCAGCCGCCTTGGCCCCGCCCTCTCCGCCCTGTACGCCGCCGCCGGGCTCGGCTCTCCGGTGGCGGGCGAGGCCCCGTTTTGGACCAAGATGGAGGTGGGCCGCAACAGCAACGTGAACAAGGTCTGGCCTCTGGACCGGCTGCTGGTCATCGCCGACTGGCAGGCCCGCTGGGCCGCCGCGCCCGGCGGCGAGCTGGCCCGGCGCTCGGCCTTCCTGTTCCCGGACACGGCCTTCGGCTACGACTGCCTGGCCTACCTGGCGCGCCACGCCATCGAGGACCGCTCCTTCCAGCTGGCGTCCACGTATCTGTCGCGCATGGCCGCCGTTCCGACCAGCAAGGCGCAGCAGGCCACGCGCCTGTCGCTCAAGGCCAAGATGGAGCGCGAGTCCGGCAAGGACGACGAGGCGCTGGCCAGCTACCAGGAGATGATCGCGCTTGGCCGCGACATCGACCCCAAGGCCCGGCTGGACATGGCCACCTTCCTGCAGCTCAAGAACGACTTCGCCGGGGCCAAGAAGCAGCTGCTCGTGCTCTGGGAGCAGCACGCGACCATGCCCAAGCCGCTCCAGGCCGAAATCCTGTTCTGGCTGGGCGAGGGCGAGCATTCGCAGAAGAATTACGACGCCGCGCTGGACTACTATCTCCAGCTGGCCTACCAGTACTCCAAGGAAAGCATGTGGCCCACCGTGGCCATGTACCGCGCGTCCATGATCTATGAGCTCAAGGGCAAGTACGACGCCGCGCGCAAGTTCCTCAATGCGGTCATCGCCACGGCGGAACGCAAGGAGGAGCGCGAGGCCGCCCGCAACAGGCTCAACGCGCTGGAGGCCAAGGCCGGAAAGATCCAGCCCGCCCCCGGCTCCACCCAGGAAATGGTCTACCCCTTCTAACCACGCATCAGGGAGTCGCACCGATGTCCACGGATTTCCGCACCCTGCTCAAGGAACGCCTGCGCAACGACCAGACCGGCGAGCGCTGGTTCGACGACCTCGACATCAACGGCATCTACTACCTGTCTGTGCAGGCCAGCACCCTGCACGAGTCCAAGCCCTCGGAACTGCTGGATGATGTCAGCGGCTACGAGGCCTTTGAAGTCACCCTCCAGACCCAGCAGGGCGTGTTCATCCACGGCCGCCGCGGAGCCTGGGAGGAACTGTTCGAGAAGTCCTGGTGGGGCCTGCTGGAGGAGGAATCGCCCATTCTGCGCACCGGCAGCGCCGTTCCGGTGTCCACGGTGCAGGCGATTTTCGAGGACCTGACCGCCGTTGCGGCGGCGCACCCCGAGTACAAGACCAAGCGTTCCGGCTGCGGCGGCTGCGGCTCGCTCAAGGTGAACTAACTGCCCGCCACTCCCGCGATCTTTTCATGATCAAGGCCGACGGCTGCTGTAGCCGTCGGCCTTTTCTTTTGTGCGCAGCACGGCCGCAGAATGGAAACGGGGACAAAAGAAAAGGACCGGCCATTTGGCCGGTCCTTGTACTTTTGTGGTGCCGAAGGGGGGACTCGAACCCCCACAGGATTTCTCCCACTACCACCTCAAAGTAGCGTGTCTACCAGTTCCACCACCTCGGCAAAGATCAATTCTACTGCTTCTTCTCTTCAGCAGCGGCACCCTGAGCGGGAACCTGCTTTTCTTCAAAAGTCACAGCACCGGGAGCGGGCTGCTGCGCGGGGGCCGGAACAGACATTCCGGCAGCGCCCTGCTGCATCAATGCAGACTCACCCAGAACAGAGGACTTTGTCAAGACATTATACGCCAGCGACGTCACAAGGAAAATGGCGGCCAGGACGCTGGTGATGCGGATGAGCAGGCCACCGGCACCGGTGCTGCCGAAAACGGAGCCGCTGCCGCCGCCGAAGATGACGCCCATGCCTTCCTGGCCGGACTGCAACAGCACGAACAGGATGAGGAAGATGCACACCAGGATGTGCAGAGTCAGAACCAGGGTTTCCAAAAACGTGCTCCTCGTTTTGCGTCCTCGGTTAGCGCCCTCTTTTGCGAAGGCGAGCTAGGCCAGGACGATGCGGCTGAAGTCGTCAGCCTTCAAGCTCGCGCCTCCTACCAGCACTCCGTCAACGTTGTCAAGCGCAATGATCTCGCTGGCGTTGTCGGGCTTCACGCTTCCGCCGTAGAGAATGCGCATCTGCCCCGCCGCGGCGCCGAAAATCTCCTTCAGCTCCTTGCGGACAAAGGCGTGCGCATCCAAAATTTCCTTGGGCCCGGCCACTTCGCCGGTGCCGATGGCCCAGACCGGCTCGTAGGCGATGGACAGGGTGGCCGGGGCGACATCGCGCGGCACGTCCGCCACGCCCAGGCGGATCTGGCGCGAGAGCACCTCCTCCACCTTGCCCGCCTTGCGCTCCTCGATCTTCTCGCCCACGCACAGGATGACGGAAAGCCCGCTGGCCAGGCCGAAGGCGGTCTTGCGGCCCACCAGCGCGTCCCCCTCGCCCAGCACGTGGCGGCGCTCGGAGTGGCCGGTGAGCGCGTAGCCCGCGCCGCAATCCAGCAGCATGGCCGGGGAGACCTCGCCCGTGAACGCGCCCTGCTTCTCGGGGTAGAAATTCTGCGCGCCCAAAGCATAGCCGGCCTGCCCGGCAAAGGCCCCGCGCACGGCCTCAAGCGCGGTGAACGGCGGGATCACCAGCACCTCGCGACCAGCGGGCAGCTTCCCGCTGGTGAGCGCCAGCAGGTCGCGGGCGGTCTGCCCGGCCTCGGCCACGGTCTTGTGCATCTTCCAGTTGGCGGCGAACAGTTTGATCATCGGCGTCTCCTTGGCGGGCGTGCGTGTGAGCCTGTATACATGCACAGACTCGCGCCCATTGTCCAGACCAATCGCCTATTGCGGCGAGGGAGGATTCGGAAAATCCCTGCGGAACAGCAGCGCGTCCTCGCCGTTGTCCGGGTAGTAGCCCTTGCGCACGCCCTTCTGCTCGAATCCGAAGAGCTTGTAGAGCGCGATGGCCCCGGCGTTGGAGGTGCGGACCTCGAGAAAGCCCGCCACAACGCCGAGTTCTTCGCAGCGGCGCAGCATCTCGGCCATGAGCGCCCTGGCGTGGCCCTTCCTTCTATGAAAGGGATGCACCCCGATGTTCATGAGCTCCATCTCGTCCACGATGACCGAAAAGGCCGCGTAGGCGATGAGCACACCGCGCTCGCGGATGCCCAGGATGTGGAAGGCTCCGCGCTGCAGTCCCAGCAGGAACTGCTCGCGGGTCCAGCGGGTGCGGAAGCACTGGCGTTCCAGCTCCATGACGTCGGCCAGGTCGTCCAGGCCCAGCAGGCGCACATTTTCGGCTTGCATCGTGGCCATGCGTTGGTATCCTCGTCTCCGGGCCGGGACAAAACGTCCAGCCCGCAAGGGACAATAGATGAAAATCACGCAGCAAACAAGGATACCCGACCAGGCCGACGAGCCGCTGGTGGAGGTGCTGGATCCGCATTTGCGGCCCGTGGCCGTGGTGCCGGTGTCCGAGGCCCGCAGGCAGCTGCTGCCGCACCGGGGCGTGGCGGTGCTGCTCTCCGACGACGAGGAGCGTGTGTTCCTCCAGCGCCGGGCCGCCGGGCGCGGCAAGCGGCTGTGGGATGTCTCCGCCCGGGGGGCCGTGCTGGCTGGCGAGGCCCTGTCCGTGGCCGCCACGCGCATTCTGGAGCAGGCCACGGGGCTGCACGTGGAGCGCATGCGCCTGGCCTTCGAGCAGCCGCCCTGCGTGGAGAACGGCAACGAGTACCTGCACGTGTTCCAGTGCGCCAGGCCGGTGGGCGGTGGCGATCCCCTGGAGCACGGCCAGTTCTACACAGCCGACGAGGTGCTGTATCTCATGCGGGAGTTCCGGGAGCTGGTGAGCCCCCGCTTCATGCTGCTGGCGGAGGCGTCGGGCCTGTTCAGGCGTCCCGTGCGGCGCGGCTGAGCAGCTCGCGCATGAGCGGATAGAGCGCCTCGTTGCTCACCAGGATGTCCGGCGCGCCGGGCACGTAGGGCCCCTCCTCCAGCATCCGCCCCACCCTGCCCCCGGCCTCCTGCACAAGCAGGATGCCCGCCGCCGTGTCCCAGGGGTTGAGGGCGAACTCGAAGAAGGCGTCGTAGCGTCCGCAGGCCACGTAGGCCAGGTCCAGAGCGGCGGCCCCGGGCCTGCGCACGCCCTGTGTGGCGGGCATGGCCAGCTCCAGCTGGCGCAGGATCGTCTTCAGGTGCGGGGCGATGTCGTAGGGAAAGCCCGTGGCCACCACGGCCTCGAGGAGCGTGGCCGTGGGCGAGACATGGATGGCCTCGCCGTCCAGCCAGGCACCCTGGCCGCGCGCGGCGCTGAAAAGCTCACCCAGGATGGGCAGGTTCACCAGCCCGAGGACGGGCTGGCTCCGGTGGCACAGGGCCACGGAGGTGGCCACGAAGGGGATGCCGTGGGCGAAATTCGTGGTGCCGTCCACCGGGTCCACCACCCACATGAGTTCCGAGCCGGACGTGCCGGTCCCATACTCTGCCCCGCCCTCCTCGCCCAGGAAACCTGCTCCGGGCAGCAGCGCGCCCAGCGATTCCTTGAGCATGGCCTCCACGGCCAGGTCGGTCTCGGTCACCAGGTCCTTGGGGCTTTTCTTGTGCTGGATGGTGCGCGGGCGCTTCCAGGCCGCGCGCACGAGCTCTCCCGAGGCGGCAACGGCATGGCGCGCCTGTTCCAGAAGTTCGCGCAGCTCGGATGCGGAAAGGGGCTGGCTCATTTGCCGAGCAGGTCCTTGTAGCCCAGGTCGGGCCGGAGGGTGGCGGCCGCGCCGCGCACCTGCACCAGTTCCGGCTCGCCCACCACACGGCAGCGCAGGTTCAGCTCGTGGGCGAACCACTCGGCCACACCGGCCAGGCGCGCCCCGCCGCCGTAAAGGTGCAGGCCGGAATCGGCGATGTCGGCCACCAGCTCGGCGGGCAGCTTCTCCATGACGCCGCGCACCATGCCAGCCAGCTCGGCCAGCGGGGCGTCGAGCACGCCGCGCAGGTCGGCCTCGGTGAGGTCCAGGGCGCAGGGCGTGCCGGTCATGGAGTTCTTGCCCGTGACGGTGAGCGCGCGGCTGGGGCCGTCCGGCGTGGCGGAGGCCAGCTGGCAGGTCACCTGCTCGGCCATGTTCTCGCCGATGGCCACCTGGTGCGTGGCCGCGAAATGATGGCTGACGGCGGCATGGAAGCAGGCCGCGCCCAGGGGCTGGGACTGGCAGTGCACGATGTCGGACAGGCAGATGGCCGAGACCTCGGCCAGGGCCCCGCCGATGCCGAGCAGCAGGGAGCCGTTGGCCGCGCGGATGTCCATCACCGCGCCGAGGGCGGCGGCCAGCGGGGCGGAGAGCAGGTGCGCCTTGGAGATTCCGGCGGCCTTGAAGCAATCCGAGAAGGTGCGCTTTTCCAGGGCGGTTATGCCGCAGTTGACGCAGGCGCAGATGGTCACGCGGCTGCCGTCGTTGGGCAGCACGCGTTTGAAAAAGGCCTGCATCAGCCGTTTGGCCGCGTCGAAGTCCACGATGACGCCGCCCACGATGGGCTTCACCACGCGGATGCGCTCCGGGGCCTTGCCCAGGAAGCTCTTGGCCTCCGTGCCGGTGGCCAGCACGGTGCCGTTGTCCTGGTCGATGGCGATGACCGTGGGCTCGTCGAGCAGGACATCGCCGGTGGCGGTGGTGATGACGGTGCGGGAGCTGCCCGCATCGACGGCGAAGCTGGTGCTGCGCAGAAGCTTGAGTGGATTGCGCAGACGCATGGCCATCCGTCCCCTTACTTGGCGCTACGGCGCTGGATGAAGAATTCCACGCTGCGATTGAAGGTCTTTTCCTCTTCCGCTGAGAAGTAGCAGGAGGGCAGTTCGTTGCGCTGGCGGTGGTAGTGCAGGCATTCGCAGCACAGGCCGCGTCGGCTGCAGCCGGGGAAGGTGCAGTTGCAATAC
>JAEXRD010000057.1 GCA_023438245.1 Pseudomonadota bacterium
GCGCAAGGTGGCGGACTTCGCCGACGGGCCGGAGGGCGGGGCCGGAGCGCGCGAACTGGTGCTCGCCGAGCGTTTCGCGGCCTACGGATAGGGGGCAGAAGGGAACGGAAATGGCGGGCCGGGCGCCTTCCGAGAGAGAGGGACGCGCCCGGCCCGCTGTTCGGGGGGACTACTTGCCCTGGTCCTTGCCCTGTTCGGGGGCCGGATTCCAGCCGCCGCCCAGCACCTTGTACAGGGTCAGCGTGTTGGCGGCCTGCTCCAGCCGTGTGGCGATGCGTCCGGAGCGGGCCGTGGCGTCGGAGCGCTGGGCGTCGAGCTTGGAGAGATAGCCGTCCACCCCGGCCTCGTAGCGCAGGGTGGAGAGCTCATAGGCCCGGGCCGAGGCGCTCGCCAGGGAATCCTGGGCCCGCACCTGGCGGACCAGCGAGGCCCGGCGGGAGAGCGAGTCGGAGACCTCGCGGAAGGCGGTCTGCACGGCCTTCTCGTACTGGGCCACCAGGATGGACTTGTCGGCCTCCGCCGCCTTGACCCCGGCGCTGATGGCCCCGGCGTGGAAGATGGGCAGGGCGATCTGCGGGGCGAAGCTCCACATGCCCGTGCCGGTCTGGAACAGGTTGTTGACCTCGTTGCTGGCGGTGCCGAAGAAGGCCGTGAGGCCGATGGACGGGAAGTGGCGCGCGCGGGCCGCGCCGATGTTGGCGTTGGCGCTCTTCAGTTGGTGCTCGGCGGCGAGCACGTCGGGCCTGCGCAGCAGCACCTCCGAGGGCAGCCCGGCGGGAAGCTCCGCCAGCGGGGCCACGTCGGCGAGCTTCTTCGCGGGCAGCAGGTCCTGGGAAAGCGGCATGCCCACCAGCAGGGCCAGCAGGTTCTCGTCCTCCACCACCTTGGTCTGGTACCTGGCGGCCTGCACCTGGGCGGTGTCCACGGTGGTCTGGGCGCGGCTCAGGTCCAGGTCCCCGGCGGTGCCGTACTCCGCCCGGCGCTTCACGATCTCCAGCGAATCCTGCTGGGTGGCCAGGATCTCCTCGGCCAGGGCCAGCTGCTCGCGGTCCGCGGCCAGGGTCAGGTAGGCCTGGCCCACCTCGGCCACCAGCGACAGCTCCACGCTGCGCCGGGCCTCCTCGGTGGCCAGGAACTGCTCCAGGGCCGCGTCCTTCAGGCTCTGGATGCGCCCGAACAGGTCCAGCTCGAAGGCGCTGAAGCCCACGCCCACGGTGTAGGAATGGCTGGTGACGGCCTCGCCGGAGCTGGAGAGCCGGGCCGGGGTGCGGGCCATGTTCGACCCGGCGGTGGCGTCGATCTTGGGCAGCAGGTCGGCCCGGGTGATCTGGTACTGGGCCTGGGCCTTCTCGATGTTCAGGGCCGCCACGCGCAGGTCGCGGTTGTTGGCTATGGCCAGCTCGATGAGCCGCTTCATGGGCTCGTCGGCCACCACCTGCCGCCAATCGGCCAGTGTGGCGCCCGCTGTGCCCGCCGGGACCTGCGCCCCGGCGGTCCAGTCCACGGGCAGGGCCGGGCTGGGACGCTCGTACTTGGGGGCCATGGTGCACCCGGCAAGGGCGGCGGCCAGGGCCAGCGATGCGGTTATCTTGAGGAAACGGGACATTACTTCACCTCGGGGGAATGGGGGGAGGAATCGGGTGCGCACTCGAGCGCCGCGACGGCCTGGGGCGTGGCGGACGGGTTCTCGGGCTTGCCGGACGTGTCGCGGCGGGCCAGGCGGTACACCACCACGAAGAACACCGGCACGAAGTACACGCCCAGCACCGTGGCCGTGACCATGCCGCCGATGACGCCGGTGCCGATGGCCTTCTGGCCGCCGGAGCCCGCGCCGTGGGCCAGCGCCAGGGGCAGCACGCCCAGGATGAAGGCCAGCGAGGTCATGAGGATGGGCCGCAGGCGCAGGCGGCAGGCCTCCACCGTGGCCTCGATGAGCCCTCGGCCGCGCTCCACCAGGTCCTTGGCGAACTCCACGATGAGGATGGCGTTCTTGGCCGCCAGCCCGATGGTGGTGAGCAGGCCTACCTGGAAGTACACGTCGTTGGTCAGCCCGCGCAGCAGCGTGGCCAGCACCGCGCCCACCACGCCCAGCGGCACCACCAGGATGACCGCCGTGGGCACGCTCCAGCTCTCGTACAGCGCGGCCAGGCACAGGAACACCACCAGGATGGAGATGGCGTACAACGCCGGGGCCTGGGAGCCGCTCATGCGCTCCTGGTAGGACAGGCCCGTCCACTCCAGGCCGATGCCCGGGGGCAGCTTGGCGGCGATGGCCTCCACCGCGCCCATGGCGTGGCCCGAGCTCTTGCCCGGCGCGGGCATGCCCATGACCTCCACCGCCGGGAAGCCGTTGTAGCGCTCCAGGCGCGGGGAGCCGTAGGTCCAACGGCCCTGGGAGAAGGCCGAGAAGGGCACCATGTCGCCCATGCCGTTGCGCACGAACCAGCGGCCGATGTCCTCGGGCATCATGCGGTAGGGCGCGTCGCCCTGCACGAAGACCTTCTTCACGCGGCCGCGGTCGATGAAGTCGTTGACGTAGCTGCCGCCCAGGATGGTGGTCATGGCGTCGTTGACCTCGGCCATGGACAGGCCGAAGGCGCCCGCCTTGGCGTGGTCCACGTCGATCTGGTACTGGGGGGTGTCCTCCTGGCCGTTGGGGCGCACGGCCATGAGGTTGGGATCCTTGGCGGCCATGCCGAGGAGCTGGTTGCGCGCGCCCATGAGCGCCTCGTGGCCCAGGCCCGCGCGGTCCTGCAGGAACAGGTCGAAGCCCGCGGCGTTGCCCAGCTCCGTCACCGCCGGGGGCGGGAAGGCGAAGACCATGGCGCTCTTGATCTGCGAGAAGGCGGCCATGGCGCGCCCGGCGATGGCCTGCACGCTGTTCTGCGCGCCGCCGCGCTCGCTCCAGTCCTTGAGCATGACGAAGGCGATGCCCGCGTTCTGGCCATTTCCCGCGAAGCTGAAGCCCGCCACGGTGAAGATGGACTTCACGTTGCTCTTCTCGTTCTCCAGGAACTGGTGCTCCACCTGCTTCAGCACGTCCAGGGTGCGTTCCTGGGTGGCGCCGGGGGGCAGCTGGACCAGCGAATACAGCACGCCCTGGTCTTCCTCGGGCAGGAAGGAGGTGGGCAGGCGCATGAACAGCGCGCCCAGCGCCACGACGACCAGGCCGTACACCAGCATGGTGCGCCCCGTGCGGCCCACCAGGCCGTGCACGCCGCTCACGTAGCCGCTGGAGGTCTTGTCGAAGAGCCGGTTGAACCAGCCGAAGAAACCGTGCTGGCAGGTCTGGTGGTGGCCCTTGCTCACGGGCTTGAGGAAGGTGGCGCACAGGGCCGGGGTAAGCACGATGGCCACCACCACCGAGAGCAGCATGGCCGAGACGATGGTGAGCGAGAACTGGCGGTAGATGACGCCGGTGGAGCCGCTGATGAAGGCCATGGGGATGAACACGGCGGAGAGCACCATGGCGATGCCCACCAGCGCGCCGGTGATCTGGCCCATGCTCTTCTTGGTGGCCTCCTTGGGCGGCAGGCCCTCCTCGCTCATGATGCGCTCCACGTTCTCCACCACGACGATGGCGTCGTCGACCAAGAGGCCGATTGCCAAGACCACGCCGAACATTGTCAGCGTGTTGATGGAGAACCCGAAGGCCGCCATGACCCCGAAGGTGCCCAAAAGAACCACAGGCACGGCGATGGTGGGGATGATGGTGGCGCGGAAGTTCTGCAGGAACAGGTACATGACCAGGAACACCAGCACGATGGCCTCGGCCAGGGTCTTGACCACCTCCTCCACCGAGGCGCGCACGAAGGGCGTGGTGTCGTAGGGGAACACCACCTTGATGCCCTGCGGGAAGGTCTTGGAGAGCTGCTCCATGGCCTTTTCCACGTTCTTCACGGTGTCCAGGGCGTTGGCCCCGGTGGCCAGCCGCACGGCCAGGCCCGCGGCGGGCTTGCCGTTGAAGCGGGTCACCGCGTTGTAGCTCTCGTTGCCCAGCTCCACGCGCGACACGTCGCCCAGGCGCACGGAGGAGCCGTCGCGGTTGACCTTGAGCAGGATCTTGCGGAACTGCTCCGGGGTTTCCAGGCGGCTCTGGGCCAGGATGGTGAAGTTCATCTGCTGGCCGGGCACGGCGGGCGCGCCGCCGATCTGGCCTGCGGAGATCTGGGCGTTCTGGGCGTTGATGGCGTTCTTCACGTCCGCCGGGGTGAGCTTGTAGCTGTTGAGCTTCTCCGGGTCGAGCCACACGCGCATGGCGTACTGCGAGCCGAAAATGGAGGCCTCGCCCACGCCGTTGACGCGGCTGATGGGGTCGAGCACGTAGGCCGCGGCGAAGTCGGCCAGGTCGCCGGTGCTCATGTCGCCGCTCTCGGAGACGAAGCCCAGCACCATGAGGAAGTTGCGCGTGCTCTTGGCCACGGTGATGCCCTGGCGCTGCACTTCCTGGGGCAGAAGCGGCGTGGCCAGGGCCAGCTTGTTCTGCACCTGCACCTGGGCGATGTCCGGGTTGGTTCCCGCGTCGAAGGTCAGCGTGATGACCACCTGGCCGGAGGTGTCGCTGGTGCTGGACATGTAGCTCAGGTTGTCCAGGCCGTTCATCTTCTGCTCAATGACCTGGGTGACGGTGTCCTCCAGGGTCTTGGGCGAGGCGCCGGGATACATGGCGGTGATGCTGACGGCGGTGGGCGCGATGCTGGGGTACTGCGCCACGGGCAGGCGCAGGATGGACAGGGCTCCCGCCAGCATGATGATGATGGCGATGACCCAGGCGAAGACCGGGCGGTCGATGAAGAATTTTGCCATGGGGGAGGTCCTCGGAAACTACTGGGCGCTGCCAGGAGCACTCGTCTGAGCGCTCGAAGAGGCTTCAGGCTTGGAGTCGGTGGGGGAGGCCAGGCCGGACACGGGCCACTGGTCCCTGGGCGGGGAATAGGCCGCGCGGGACTCGCCGCCAGGGCCGACGAGCTTGGCGTCGGGCTTCTTTTCGGGCTTGGCGGCGGGCTTCTGGGCGTCGGGGCTCTGGGCCTCGGCCTTCGGGGCGTCGGCCTTGGGCGCGGGGGCCTTGGGGGCCTCGGGCTTCTTCTGTTCAGGCTTGGGGGCCTCGGCCTTGGGCGCTTCCGCCTTGGCCGGAGCTTCCGCCTTGGCCGGAGCTTCCGCCTTGGCCGGCGCAGGGGCCGGGGCGGTGGCGTTGGCCTGGGGAGCCTGGCCTTCCTGCGCGGCGGCGGGGGCGGCGGCAGGCGCGGCCCCGGCCTCCACGGCCTTGACCTTGGCGCCCGGGCGGGCCTTCATGATGCCGTCCACGATGACGCGGTCGCCCGCGGCCAGGCCCTTGCCCACCAGCCACTTGTCGCCCACCACGCGCTGGGTCTCGATGGGCCGGGGCTCCACCACGCCGCTGGCGTTGACGATGAGCACCATGGGCATGCCCTTGCTGTCGCGCATCACCGCGCCCTGGGGCACCAGGATGGCCTCCTCGCGCAGGCCCTCCTCGATGACGGCGCGCACGTACAGGCCGGGCAGCAGCTCGCCGTTCTTGTTGGGGAACTCCGCGCGCAGCGTCACAACGCCGGTGCTCTGGTCCACGGTGACGTCGGAGAACTGCAGCGCGCCCTCCTGGGCGTAGGCGCTGCCGTCGTCGAAGATCAGCTTCACCCTGGCCCCGGCGGCGCCGGACTTCTTGAGGCTGCCCGCGGCCAGGTCGCGCTTCAGGCGCATGACCTCGGCGCTGGACTGGGTCACGTCCACGTACACCGGGTCCATCTGCTGGATGACGGCCAGCGGCGCGGCCTGGTTGGCCGTGACCAGCGCGCCGGGGGTGACGCTGGACTTGCCGATGCGCCCGGAGATGGGGGCCATGACGCGGGCGTAGGAAAGGTTGATGCGCGCGGTCTCCAGCGCGGCCTTGGCGCTGGCCACCTCGGCCTCGGCCTGCTTGCGGGCGGCCTGGGCGTCGTCGTTCTCCTGCTGGCTCACGCCGCGCACCTTGACCAGGCCGTCGTAGCGCTCGGCCTTGAGCCGGGCGGGGATGGCGTTGGCCTCCGCGCGGGAGAGCGCGGCCTTGGCGGTGTCGAAGGCGGCCTGGAAGGTGGAGGGGTCGATCTGGTAGAGCGCCTCTCCGGCCTTGACGTCGGAGCCTTCGCGGAACAGGCGCTTCTGGATGATGCCGCCCACCTGGGGGCGCACTTCGCTCATCTGGTGCGACGAGGTGCGGCCGGGCAGCACGGTGGTCAGGGTCACGGTCTCGGGCTTCACGGTCTGCACCGTGACCTCGGGCTCGGGGGCCTGGGGCTGGGCGCCGCCCTGCCCGCCCTGGCCGCAGGCGGCCAGAAGCGTCAAAAGGCACAGGGCAAGCACGGAAAAAGCGCGGCGGGGGGTGTTATTCTGCACGGTCATGGGAGATTCCTGATGGGGGATGTTGGCGGTGGGGGGACTACGCGGCCTGGCGCTGCTTCATACGCAGCCGCTCCAGTCCGCCGAGCGAAAATTCCATGATGAAATCGGTGAGGGCCTCGATGTTTCCGGCCCCGAGCGCCAGCTCGGGATTCATGCGCACGATGGCCTCGCCCGCGAAGTCGAACAGCACGCACTGCCCGATGATGCTCGACGCCGCGCGCGACACGGTGGTTTCGTCCGCGCCGGGCAGGCACTGGCGCACGATGCCCAGCAGGTACTCGTGGGTGGGTCGGCACTGGCGGTCGAAAAGCTCGCCGAAATGGCGCGAGGGCTCGATGAACTCGCGGGTGAGCAGGCGGCCCAGGCCGTCGTTCACCGGGTCGCCGTCGCCCAGGGTCTGGAGCAGGAAGCTGCGGATGTAGGCCCGCAGGCGCTCCTCCGGCCCGCTCTGGGCGGTGACGCCCTCGTCGCGCGGGTAGAGGTTCTGCATGTCCTGCATGTAGGCCTGGAGCACGGCCACGTACAGCTCCTCCTTGCCGCCGAAATGGTAGCTCACCGCGGCCACGTTGGCCCCGGCCAGCTCGCAGATGTCGCGCACCGTGGCGTTCTTCAGCCCGTGCTCGGCAAACACCCGGCGCGCGGCCACGAGCAGCCTGAGCTTGGTGTCTTGATCCCTGGGTATCTTCACGAAATCCCTCGCAAAAATGAAATTTAGAACAACATTTGAAATGGACATTTAAACCTCTGTTTTACCGTTGTCAAGGGCGCCCCGGCGAGATTTTCCGGCCAGGGCCCGGGGCGGAGGGCGGTCCGCAGGGAGGTTGCCCGCCGCAAAATGGTCTGCTATTCCTCGGCACTGACGGCGCGTCCGAAGCGCCCAACCTGCAACACGTCACAAGAGGTGGCCGTGCCTGCATTCATGTCGGACCGACTGGCCCTGGAGCTGCCGCCCAGCGAGGCTTTCCTGCCCGTGGCCGCGTCCGCGGCGGAAAACGCCGCCCAGGTCTATGGCCTGGAGCAGGACAAGGCCCTGCGCCTGGCCCTGGCGGTGGAGGAATTCTTCGCCTACCTGTGCCGCTACGCCGGGCGCGAGGAGCCCGTCCGGCTCACGCTCTCCTCCGGCGGCACCTTCGTGCGCGCGGACTTCCGCTTCCGCATCGGCGAGGTGAGCCTGCGGGCCCTGAATTTCGCCGCCAGCGTGGACCTGGAGGGCGAGGGCGGCCACGACGACCTGGGCCTGCTGCTGGCCGCGCGCACCACCGACCGGTGCAGCCTGGAGCTGGGCGGGGCCGACGTGTTCCACCTCAGGGCGGAGGTCGACCGCGCCTATCCCGAGGCCGAGCCCATCGCCACCGTCCAGCGGCTGGCCGGGCCCGTCTCCGTGCTGGACACCCCCGATCCCGGCCAGCTCCAGCACGCGGCCATGCTGGCCGCCGGGCGCTACCCCGCCCGCCTGTGCCCGGCCAGCTTCTTCCGGCCCGCGCGCTTCGCCGACATGGTGCAAAGCGGCCAGTACCACGCCCTGCTGGCCGTGGATTCCGGCGGCCGACCCGCCGGGCTGATCTGCTGGCGCGCGCCGGGGGGACGCTCCGTGATGTTCTCCGGCCCCTACGTTTTCGACCCGGCCCTGGGCGCGGACACCGCCCGGCTGCTCACCGAGCGCTTCCTGGCGCTGGTGGCCCGCACCGAGACCGTGTGCGCCCTGAGCGAACGCCCCACCGCCGACCTGCCGCCGGGCTGGTTCGAGCGCCTGGGCACCCTGCGCTTTTACGGGCCAGACAGCTCGGACAGCTCGGGTGAGCCGGGCCAGGCCACGGAACAGCCCGCCTTCTACCGCCACCTGCGCGAGGACGCAGGCGCCGCCGTGTGGGCGCACCCGGAGCTCATGGACTTTTTGCGCGCCCGCTACGACCGCCTGGCCTTCTCCCGCGACATCCTGCGCGCCGAGCAGCAGCCCGGCCCGGCGGGTGCGCAGCGCCTGGCCGAGCATTCGCTCTTGGCCACCGCGCTGGACCTGCGCAAGGGCCTGGCGCTGCTCCGGCCCCTGCTGCCCGGCAAGGACATGCGCGCCAACCTCGCCGCCCATGTGGAGGCGCTCAGCGAGCGCGGCGTGCGCGACATCCTGCTGCACCTGGACCTTTCCCAGCCCTGGCAGGGCGCGCTGTACCCCCAGGCCGCGCAGGCGGGCTTCGCCCCGCGCCTGGTGCTGCCCCACGCGGGCTCCTCCGACCTCCTGGTGTGCCAGCATGTCCCTGCCGATCTCTGAGCTGGTCCCGGCGCACGTCCGCTGCTTCGAGGCCTACACCCCGAGCAAGCCCGACCCGGAGCTGATGCGCCTGTTCGGCGTGGATCACCTGCACCGCCTGAACAACAACGAGAACGCCCTGGGCCCGCCGCCCGCGGCCAAGCGCGTCATCGAGAGCTTCGAGCCGCCGCGCTCCTCGGTCTACCCCAGCGGGGACAGCTACTTCCTGCGCAAGGCCCTGGCCGAGAAGTTCGGCAAGGACCCGGAGCGCTTCCTGGTGGGCAACGGCTCCTGCGAGGTCATCGCCAGCGTCATCAAGGCCTTCTGCGAGCAGGGCGACAACATCGTCACCGCGGACAAGACCTTCGCCGTGTACGAGTGGGTGGCCGAGTTCTCCGGCTTCCAGGCCCGGCTCATTCCGCTGAGGAACTGGGGCTTCGACCCCGACGGCATGCTGGCGGCCATGGACGCGCGCACCAAGATCCTGTTCGTGTGCAACCCCAACAACCCCACGGGCACGTGGTGGAATCGCGACGAGATGGAGCGCTTCCTGCGCGGGGTGGACGGCCGGGCCATGGTGGTGCTGGACGAGGCCTACCGCGAGTACGTGGACGACCCGGACTTTCCCGACGGCATGGAGATCATGGAGCGCCACCCCAACGTGGTGGTGTTCCGCACCTTCTCCAAGATGTACGCTCTGGCGGGCCTGCGCGTGGGCTACGTGTGCGGCCAGCGCGAGGCCATCGAGTACATCCGCCGCACGCACATCGTCTATTCGGTCAACATCATGGGCCAGCCCGCCGCCGCCGCCGCCATCGCCGACGACGAGCAGCACATCTCCGCCACGCGCGGCATGGTGGCCCGGGCCAAGGAGCTGCTGCTGCCCGCCTTCGACGAACTGGGCCTGAAGCACGTCTCGGGCGCGGGCAACTTCGTCATGGTCGAGACCCCGGCCTCCGACTCCTACATGTATCGCCAGCTCATGCGCCGGGGGGTCATGGTGCGCACCATGACCGGCTTCCGCTTCCCCAACTGGGTGCGCATCAGCCTGGTGCAGGAGCCGGTGATGCTGGACTTCCTGGCGGCCTTCCGCGAGGTGGTGGCCCTGGCCAGGGAGCAGGAGCAGGAATGACCGCGCCGCAAAACGGGGCCGCGCAGGCCACTGCGCACTCCAAGCCCGGGCTGTGGAGCTTCGAGTTCTTCGCCCTGTGCGCCATCAGCGTGCTGGCCTTCAGCAACCTAGCCATATTCTACAGTTTCTACGGCTACCTGACGGAGATCGGCATCCCCGCCCAGTGGCGCGGGCCGCTCATGGCCCTGGAGCCGTTCACGGCCTTCCTGGTGCGGCCCTTCCTGGGCCGGTTCCTGACGCTGAACAACGGCGTGCGCTTCATGTTCGTGGGGCTGGTGCTGGCCACCACCTCGCTGCTGCTCTACCCCTTCACCACCTCCGTGCTGGCGCTGGCGCTGGTGCGCGTGCTGCACGGCGCGGGCTTCGTGGTGGTGGTGGGCGGGCTCATGGGCGTGCTCACGGCCTACCTGAGCCACGAGAAGAGCGCCCAGGGCTTCGGCCTGTTCTCCATCACCATCCTGCTGCCGCACGCCATCGTGCCGCCCTTCGTGGAGATCCTGCTGCCGCACCTGCCGGGGCACGGGGCGGTGTACGCCGTGGCCGCTCCGCTCATGCTTCCGGCCATGCTGCTGCTCATCCCGCTCAAGCGCAAAACCCGCGCCCTGGCCGCCAGCATGCCCGCAGCGCACCTGGAGCGGCCCAGCTGGGGCGAGGCGCTCTCCGGCCTGCGCGACCCGGCGGTGGTGCTGCTCTGCTGCGCCAACATGTGCCTGGTGGGCGCGCACTCGCTGGTGTTCTACTTCATGCGCGACTTCGCCCTGGGGCTGGCCGCCGCCAACCCGGGCCTGTTCTTCACCTGCGCCAACGCCGCCACCATCACGGTGCGCCTGGTCTTCGGCCGCACGTTCAACACCATCGACCAGGGCGCGGCCCTGGCCAAGGGTTTCTTCGGAATGGCGCTCCTGCTGCCGCTGTTCCCGCTGGCCTGGGCGCCCTGGGCGCTCTTGTCCATGGCCCCGCTGTACGGCACGGGCATGGCGCTGACCATGCCGCTGATCAACGCCACCATGCTCAAGGTCTCGCCGCCCAGGCTGCGCGCCTTCAACGCCAACCTGCTCATGGTGGCGGTGGACGCGGGCTTCTTCGCCGGGCCGCTCATGGGCGGGGCGCTGGTGGCCGGGGGCTGGACGCACGCCGGGCTGTTCACCCTGGGCGGCGGGCTCATGGCCCTGGCCGGGTTCTGCACCCTGCCCGTGGCCCGGCGCGTGCGCGCCCAGTCGAATAACTGAAACAGGGCTGCCTCCAAAAGACGGGTTTTGTTCCGTGGCGAGGAAGGAAGGCACCGGGGGCCGGGGCTGTACCAACAGAGTACTATCCCCGGCCCCCGGTGGATTTCTGACGATGCCAGGGGGCAAAAGACGCTTTTCGAGGCAGCCCTACCCCAGCAGCGCCAGGCGCAGCAGCAGATTGCCCGCCACCTCGCGGCGATAGTCCGCGCTGGCGCGGATGTCCGAGATAGGCCGGACCTCCTCACGCACGATGGCCCCGGCCTCCCGCAACGACGTAAGCGTGAGCCTGCGCCCGGTCAGCGCCGCCTCGGCCCGCGGGCAGCGCCAGATGCCCGGGGCCACGCTGCCCCAGGCCAGGTCCGCCCGGGCCACCAGTCCGCCGCGCCCGATGCGGACGGACGCCGCCAGGCTCACCACGGCCACGGCCAGGGCGTCGCGCCTGCCCACCTTCTCGAAATGCTGCACATGGCCCGCGCAGGGAATGGGCACGTGCACGGCCACGAGCACCTCGCCCGGCGCAAGCGCGGTTTTGCCCGGCCCGCGCAGGAACTCCGAAACGGGCATGCGCCGCGCGCGCCCCAGTCCGGCCAGCTCCACCTCCGCGCCCAGCACCATGAGCGGGGGCAGGGTGTCGCCCGCGGGCGAGGCCGTGCACAGGTTGCCGCCGATGGTGCCCATGTTGCGGATGGGCGGGGAGCCGAGGTCGGCCAGCGCCTGGGCCAGCACGGGCAGCCTGGCCCGCACGAGGGCGTGCTCCAGCAGCTCGGCGTGGGTGGTCATGGCCCCGATGCGCAGGATGCGGCCCACGCCCACGCCGCCTTCCTCGCGGACGCCGCGCAGGGCCTCCACGCGCTCCAGGCCCACGAGGCTTCCGGCCTCCTCCCGCGCCCTTCCGTCCAAGCCGGGGCGCAGGCGCACCAGCAGGTCCGTGCCGCCCGCCAGCAGGCGCGCGCCGGGCTTTTCCAGCGCGGCGAAAACGTCCTTCAACGTCCGGGGCAGGATGACGTTCATGCCTCGCCCCCCTCTTCCTCAAAATCTCCGGCCCGCTCCCTTGCGGCCTCGTCGATGGCGTCCAGGATCATGGCGTAGCCCGTGCAGCGGCACAGGTTGCCGGAGATGGCCCGGCGGGCCTGTTCGCGTGTGGGCGCGGGGTTGTTGTCCAGCAGCGCGGCGGCGGCGATGGTCATGCCCGGCGTGCAGAAGCCGCACTGCACCGCCCCATGCGCGGCAAAGGCCCGCTGCACCGGATGCGGGTTCTCGGGCGTGCCCAGCCCCTGGGCGGTGGTGATCTCGCGGCCCGCGAACTGCGCGGCCAGCATCAGGCAGGAGAGCTTGTGCGCGCCATCCACCAGCACGGAGCAGGCCCCGCACTCGCCGGTGCCGCAGCCCTCCTTCACGTCCAGGGCTCCCAGGCGCCGCAGCAGGTCCACGGCCCGTTCGCCGGGCTCCGCCGCCACCTGCACCGGCTGGCCGTTCAAGGTGAACGCAAGCTTCTTCATGCGCGCCTCCCCCTGCCGGAGAGCAGCTTCAAGATGCGCTCCGGGGTCATGGGCAGCTCGCGCGGGCGCACGCCCACGGCCTGCTCCACGGCGGCGGCGATGGCCGGGGCCGGGCCGTTCAAGCCCACCTCGCCCACGCCCTTCAGCCCGTGCGGCCCGCTCTCCTCGCCCCCTTCCACGGCCAGGGAGAGGATGTCCGGCAGGTCGCTGGCCGTGGGGATGAGATAGGTGGTCAGGTCCGGGGTCAGGATGCGCCCCTCCTTCAGTTGGAAATCCTCGTACAGCGCGTAGCCCATGCCCTGGGCCGCGCCGCCCTGGGCCTGCTGGTGGAAGCCCTGGGGCAGCACCACCCGGCCCCCGTCCGTGGCGCAGAGGTAGTCGCGCACGCGCACCCGGCCCGTCAGCTCGTCCACCTCCACCCGCGCCAGGTGCGCGGCGTAGGCGAAGAGCAGGTGCGGGTAGCCGATGACGAAGCCCTCGGCCTTTGCGGGAACGTCCCGGGCCACGGGCATGAGGAATTCGGCCACGCAGAACCGGTCATCGCGCGGCAGGTAGCGGGCCAAGAGGGCCAGGGGCGCGGACTTGCCCGTGAGGGTGCAGCGCACAGCGCCGGGGACCAGCTCCAGGCGCGCGGTCTCGTCCGCCAGCAGGAACATGGCCGCGCGGGCCAGCAGCTTGTCGCGCATCCCCGCGCAGGCGCGCAGGAGCGCGTTGCCGTAGGTGTAGGTGGTGCGCCCGGCGGAGGAGGACCCCGAGGGGTGGCAACGCTCCGTGTCCGGCTGCTCCAGCTCGATGGACTCAGGCGGCTGGTTCAGCTCCTGCGCGGCCAGCAGGGCGAAGGCCGAGGCGTTGCCCTGGCCCATGTCGCTCACCGAGCTGTAGACCCGGAAGCCGCCGGTCTCGGTCAGCTCCAGCTTGGCGATGGCCATGTCCGGCAGGCCCCGGCCATAGCCCATGCCGTTGAACACGGCGGCGATGCCCACGCCCCGGCGGGTGAATTTGGGCGCGGCCGCCACCCAGGCCTCGCGCTCCGTCCACAGCGGGTGCGCCTCGATGGCCTCCAGGCACTGCGGCAGGTGCGCGGAGGAGGTCATCCGCACCCCGCAGGAGTTCTCGTCGCCCGGGCCCAGGGCGTTGATGCGGCGGATCTCCAGCCGGTCCAGCACGAGCTTGTCGGCCAGCATGTCCAGCATGCCCTCGAAGGCCGGGCTGACCTGGGCCACGCCGAAGCCCCGGAAGGCCCCGCCGATGGGGTTGTTGGTGTACACGCAACTGCCCTCCACCCGCGCGTTGTCCACGCGGTAGGGCCCGCAGGCGTGTTCCATGCCCAGCTCCATGACCTCGCCGCCCAGGTGGGCGTAGGCCCCGGTGTCGTAGACGAGTTTGCAGTCCACGGCCAGCAGCCTGCCCTCGCGCGTGGCCCCGATGGTGTACTTCAGGCGCACGGCGTGGCGCTTGTACCCGGCCAGGATGGATTCCTCGCGCCCCCAGGCCATGCGCACCGGCCTGCCCCCGGCATGGAGCGCGGCCAGGGCCAGCAGGCACTGCACCGTGGCCCCGTCCTTGCCGCCGAAGCCCCCGCCCAGGTAGGGCGCGCGCACGCGGATGGACAGCGGGTCCAGGCCCAGGGCGTGGCCGATCTCGAACCGGTCGCGGAACGGGGCCTGGGTGGAGACCGTCATGTCCAGGGTGCCGCCGGGCAGCACTTGCGCAAACCCGCACTGCGTCTCCAGGAAGGCGTGCTCCTGCACCGGGGTGGAAAACTCGCCGCGCAGCACCACCGGCGCGGTCTTCAGCGCCCCCCTGGCGTCGTCCTTGTCGATGACCGCGCGCATGAGCAGGTTGCCGCCCTTGTGGTCCGGATGCAGCAGGGGCGCGCCCTTTTTCAGCGCGTCCTCGGGGTCGAACACCCCGGGCAGGGGCTCGAACTCACCGCGCAGGGCAGAAAGCCCGCGCCGCAGCGATTCACCGTCCCGCGCGACCACCAGGGCCACGGGGTCGCCCATGTGGCGGATGACGTCGCAGAGCACGGGCTGGTCCTTGTGCACGATGCCCTGGCGGTTGGTTCCCGGCACGTCCTGGGCGGTGAGCACCGCCACCACCCCCGGCACGCCCAGCGCCGCCGCCTTGTCCACGGACTTCACGCGGGCGTGGGCCAGGCCCCTCCCCTCATCGAGCCCCGCCCCCGGCCGCCAGGCCCCGGCCAGCAGACAGTCCGCCGGGGCCTGGTCCAGGGCGTAGCGCTCCCGGCCCGTGGCCTTGGCCAGGGCGTCGGCGCGCGGAAAGGACCCGGCCCCGGCGCTCATGCCTTGCCGTCCTGGGGCTCCGGCGGCAGCACGGCCACCGGCGCGCCGAACTCCCGCCCGGCCCGCTGCATGTCCGCCAGCACCAGGGAGCAGAGCCGCTCGGCATCCTCGCTGAACAGGTTGATGCGGGCCAGCTCGGCGGGCTTCAGGAAACGCTGGGCCAGCAGGGCGTCGCCGCCCTGGTTCGGCGCGAACCAGCAGGGTACCACCCCGCCGCAGAAGAACCCGGCCCGGCGCAGCGCCTCGGCCGCGCCGCCCACGTGCTCCGAGCCCATGGCCAGCCAGCACTGGACCACCGTGTCGCCGCGCTCCTGGCAGCGCTCCAGCAGTCCGGCCGTCCACTCGGCAAAATCCGCCCCGGCGCTGAACACGTTCACCCGCGTCACCCCGGCGAAGCCGAAGTGCCGCTCCTCCAGCACGGAGTCCCCCGCGC
This sequence comes from Pseudomonadota bacterium, assembly GCA_023438245.1. Classification (GTDB taxonomy): domain Bacteria; phylum Desulfobacterota; class Desulfovibrionia; order Desulfovibrionales; family Desulfovibrionaceae; genus Humidesulfovibrio. The sequence goes on from JAEXRD010000057.1 coordinate 15,241, forward strand.
CCGGCAGCTCCGGGGAGGCGGGCGCGATGTCGCGCTCCAGCTTGCCGAAATCCTTGAACCCCAGCTCCACCAGCCCGGCCCAGCAGTCCGGCACGTAGCGGGGCTGGCGCGCGTCCTCGTCGATGCGGGCCATGAGCAGGCAGCTCACCCGGCCCACCGCGCCCTCGTGGGCGTGGGCCTCGCTGGGCATCAGCCCCAGCTCCATGGCGCAGCCGTCGTAGCGCATGGAGCGCGACATCTTCTGCGTCACCAGGTGGTTGCACACCGCCTCGCCGAACATGGCCACCACGCCGTCCCTGCCGGCCATCTCGTTCGTGGCGAACTGGTGCATGCGCGCGGCGATCATGCCGTTGCGGTACTCGCGCAGGATCAGCATCTGGCCGTATTCGTACATGGACGGGTTGGGCGGGCTGCTGCGGAAAAAGGCCGTCTGCCCGACCACCGTGCCGTCCGCGGCCACCGCCACCACCGTGCGCTGCCTGCCCTCGGCGTGGGCGGCGATGATGCGCTCCGGGATGTAGGTGTCCTCTATGGGGTAGTCCTCGCCGTAGATCTCGTAGAACAGCCGGGCCACGCCCCAGCCGTCGCCGGGCTCGAAGCGGCGGATGACGTACTTCTGCCCCTCGACAACGGGCGTCCGCCGTTCCAGAATGCCCGCCAGGGCCTGCGTCTTGTCCATTGCCACGCCTAGCCCCTGGAATTGAGGAAGGCCGCGAAGTCCTCCAGGGTGCGCAGCGCCCGGCCCTCGGCCGCGTCCATGTCCAGCCCGAAGCGTTCCTCCAGCAGGGCCAGGAAGGCCGGGTAGTCCGCCGAGTCCACGCCCTGCGTCAAAAGGGGCTTGGCCGGGTCCAGGGCCTGGATCACCTCGGCCCGCATGCCGATCTCGCCCAGAAGCGCCTTCAATTCCGATGCCGTCACAGCCATATGGCCTCCTTCGCCGGTTGGGTCGTTCATGCTTCCCGCAGGCGGAAGCGCTGCACCTTGCCCGTGGGGGTCTTGGGCAAATCGTCCATAAAGCGCACCCGCGCCGGGCACATGTGCACGGGAAGGGTCTCGCGGGCGTGGCGCATGATGCTGCCGCCCAGCGCTCCGTCCGCCTTTCTGCCGGGCTTCGCCACCACGAAGGCGCAGGGCCGCACCAGCCCGTCCACGCGCATGCCCGCCACCGCGCACTCGCCCACGGCCTCGTGGCCCCGAAGGGCCTCCTCGATCTGCAGGGGCGACACCCAGTGCGCCCCCACCTTGAGCATGTCGTCGCTGCGGCCCTGGTGCGTGTAGCGGCCCTCTGAGCGCACGTACACGTCGCCCGTGGCCAGCCAGCCGCCGGGCAGCATGGCCTCCGCAGTTTTCTCGGGCCGGTTCCAGTAGCCCGCGCAGGTGCCCGCGCCCCGCACCAGCAGGTTGCCGGGCGTGCCGTCGGCAACCGGCGAGCCGGAGTCGTCCTCCAGGCGGGCCTCGAAGCCGGGCGCCAGCTCCCCGCTGGTTCCGCAGGCCACCCGGCCCGGAACATTGGAAAGAAACAGGTTGAAGGCCTCGGTGGAGCCGATGCCGTCCAGGATGTCCACCCCGGTGATGTCCATCCAGCGGCGGCACAGCCCCTCGGGCAGGGCCTCGCCCGCCGAGTAGCACAACCGGAGCGAGGACAGGTCCGTGTCCGGCGCCCCCGGCTCCCAGGTGCGGGCCATCAGGCTGTAGAGCGTGGGCACGCCGAAAAACACCGTGGGCCGGTGCCGCGCGATGGCCTGGAGCACCTCCAGCGGGCCGGGCTTACCCTCCAGCAGCACGGAGGTGGAGCCGAAGAACAGCGGCAGGCTCACGCTGCTCATCAGCCCGTAGGCGAAGGAAAACTTGCTGGCCGAGAAGCCCAGGTCGCCCTCGGAAAAGCCCAGCACGCCCCGGCCCCAGCTGGCCGCCGGGCGCAGCAGGTCCTGCGCGGCATGGGGCACGCCCTTGGGCCTGCCCGTGGTGCCGGAGCTGTAGAGCATGAAGCCCGGGCCGTCGCCCGGCGGGACGGCCTCCAATTCCGAGGACATGCCGGACAGGCTCCAGGGGCCGTCCGGGCCGCAGAGCACCACCACAGCGGGCTCCGCGCCCAGGCGCAGGGCCTCGCAGGCCGGGGAGCCGTCCCAGGTCACCAGCGCGGCGGCCTGGCAGTCGCCCAGGATGAAGGCCAGGTCCGCGGGGGTGAGCGTGGCGTGGGCGGGCACGGGCACCGCGCCCAGCAGCATGGTCCCCAGCACGGCCTTGGGCATGGCCAGGCTGTCGGGCAGCACCAGCACCACGCGCTGGCCCGGCTCCACGCCGCGCGCCCGCAGCATGTTGGCGAAGCGCCGGGCCTCGGCCCACAGGGCCAGGTGGCTCAGGGCCTTGTCTCCGCACAGGAAGGCGGCCTTGGCCGGACGCAGCGCGGCGTTGCGCTCCAGGGCGGAGCGCGTGGAGAGGTCCGCGTCGGCGTAGGGATCGATCATGAAATTCTCCCGTCGGGACAAAGCCTTGCCATCCACCATTGGCGTTTTTCAGCCAAACGGACGATAACAGACCCGCGCGCGCGCGGTCAACGCCGGAGGGCCCCGAAGCGCCGGAAAAGGCCCACTGGACAGCCGGGGGCGGATCGGGCTACAGGCTTGGAATGATGTCATTCTCCCCTCCCCGCGCGGGCTTTTTCTCCCTGGCGGCCCTGCCCCTGGCCGCAGCGATTCTGGCCGGGCTGGCGCTGCTGTGCGGCCCGCTGACGCGGGAAGCGTCCGGAGCCGAAGCCAGGCGCGCGGCCCTGGCCCTGCAGTGGCAGCCCCAGGCGCAGTTCGCGGGCTTCTACGCGGCCCAGGCCAAGGGCTTCTACCGCGAGGCCGGGGTGGAGATGGAGATCATCCCCGGCGGTCCGGACGTGGTGGCCAGCGAGCTGCTGAAATCCGGCCGCGCCCAGTTCGCCACCATGTTCCTGGCCACCGGCCTGGAGCGCCGCGCCGAGGGCCTGCCCGTGGTGCACCTGGCCCAGCTGGTGCAAAGCTCGGCCCTCATGCTGCTGGTGCGGGCCGACTCGCCCGTGCGCGAGCCCAAGGACCTGGACGGCAGGCGCGTGGGCCTGTGGGACAACGAGTTCCGCCTCCAGCCCCGGGCGCTGTTCCGCCGCCTGGGCATCACCCCCGTCATCATCCCCCAGTCCGACACCCTGACGCTGTTTTTGCGCGGCGGAGTGGAGGCGGCCTCGGGCATGTGGTACAACGAGTACCATACCCTGCTGGCCTCCGGCCTGAACCCCGAGGAGCTGCGCGTGTTCTTCTACCGCGACCTGGAACTGAATTTTCCCGAGGACGGGCTGTACGCCCTGGAAAAGACCGCCGACGCCGACCCGGAGCTGTGCCGGGCCGTGGTGGCCGCCAGCCTGCGGGGCTGGAAATGGGCCTTCGAACACCCCGACGAGGCCCTGGACATCGTCATGGACGCCCGGAAAAAGGCCCACCTGCCCGCCAGCCGGGCGCACCAGCGCTGGATGCTGGCGCGCATGAAGGATGTGATGCAGGCCCAGGGCCAGCTTGCCGGCAGGCTTGAGCACGCCGACTACGACCGCGTGGCTCGTGAGCTGTCCGCCCAGGGGCTCATCCGCTCCGTGCCGGACTTCGAGGCCTTCAACCGGGGCGGGCGCCTGGCCGAGGAGGCCGGTAAATGAGCCGCTTCCGCCTGGCTTCCCCGGGGCTGGCCTTCCGGCTCTCGGCCATGGTGCTCTCGGCCACGGCCCTGGCGCTGGCGCTGGTGGTGGCCGCCACCTACCACCTGGCCAGCGAGCTTCTGCTGCGCCACATGGAGGACGAGGCCCGCTCCCTGTGCCAGTCGCTGGTGCACCGCATCGAGTCGCGCCTGGCGCCCATCGAGCGCGTGCCCAAGGGCCTGGCCTACGAGCTGGAGGACGGCAAGCTCTCGGACGCGGACATCCGCAGGCGGCAGCGGCGCATCCTGGCGGACAACGACGAGATCTTCGGCACGGCGGTGGCCTTCGAGCCCGGTGCGCGCCACGCGGGCCAGACCCATTTCGCGCCCTACCTGTACCGCACCCCGCGCGGCCCGCTGGAAGTGTTCCTGGGCGGCCCCAGCTACCGCTACCACTACATGGACTGGTACCAGATCCCGCGCGAGCTGCGCAAAACCGTGTGGAGCGAGCCCTACTTCGACGAGGGCGGCGGCAACGCGCTCATGACCACCTGCTCGGTGCCCTTCTTCACCAGCCGCGAGGGCAAGACCGAGCCCCTGGGCGTGGTCACGGCGGACGTGGCGCTGGAGTGGCTGACCCGGCTGGTGGCCTCGGTGAGCGTGCTGGACACCGGCTACGCCTTCCTCATCACCGACCGGGGCACCTACGTGACCCACCCCACGCCGGGCCTGGCCTTCAACGAGACCATCTTCACCCGCGCCGAGGAGGCCGACGACCTGGCCCTGCGCGACATCGGCCGCGAGATGGTGCGCGGCTCCACCCGCTTCGTGGAGTTCAAGAGCCGCCGGCTGAACCGCGACGGCTTCGTGGCCTTCGCCCCCCTGCCCTCCACGGGCTGGTCGCTGGGCGTGTTCTACCCGCGCGGCGAGCTGCTGGCCGACGTGCGCCGCCTGGCCGTCATCAGCTCCGGCCTGGGCGGGCTGGGCTTCCTGGTGCTGGCGGCCACCATCGCGTTCATCGCCCGGGGCATCACCAAGCCCCTGCGCAGCCTCTCCCTGGCCGCGCGCGAGGTGGCCCGCGGCGACCTGGACGCGCCCATCCCGGAGGTGCGCGCGCGCGACGAGGTGCGCGAGCTGGCCCAGGCCTTCGCCCACATGCAGGACTCCCTCAAGGGCCACATCCGGCAGCTCACCGAGGCCACGGCCAGCCGCGAGCGCATGGAGAGCGAGCTCAGGATCGCCCGCGACATCCAGATGGGCATCCTGCCCAAGATCTTCCCGCCCTTCCCCAACCGGCCGGAGATCGACCTTTTCGCCAGCCTGGAGCCCGCGCGCGAGGTGGGCGGCGACTTCTACGACTTCTTCTCCTGCGGGCCGGACCACTTCTGCTTCCTGGTGGGCGACGTGTCCGGCAAGGGCGTGCCCGCGGCCTTCTACATGGCCGTGGCCAAGACGCTCATCAAGGCCGTGGCCGACACCTCCGGCGCCAGTTCGGGCGGCGACGGCCAGGGGCCGGACCCGGGGCGCATCCTCTCCCGCGCCAGCGACGAACTGGCCCGCGACAACGAATCCTGCATGTTCGTGACCATCTTCTGCGCCGTACTGGACATGCGCACCGGCCAGACCCGGTACGCCAGCGCGGGCCACAACCCGCCCGTGCTGCTCAAGGGCGGCCAGGCGCCGCAGTTCCTGCCCTCGCGCCAGGACCCCGTGGCCGGGGCGCTGGAGGGCGTGGAGTACGAGACCGACAGCCTGCTGCTTGAACCCGGCGACACCCTGCTGCTCTACACCGACGGGGTGAGCGAGGCCATGAACCCTGCGAGCGCGCTCTTCGGCGAGGAACGGCTGCTGGCGCGGCTGGCGGAGTCGGCCGGGCGCGGTATGGACAGCGCCCTGAGCATCTGCCAGGATCTGGACGAGGCGGTGTTCGCCTTCGCGGACGGCGCGGAGCAAAGCGACGACATCACCATGCTGGCCCTGCGCTACCGGGGTCCGCAGGCACAACAGAACTGACGCAACACGAGGAGAGACCATGGAATTCAGCGCATCCAAGCAGGGCGGCTTCCTGGTGCTGGCCCCCAAGGGCCGCATGGACGCCATCACCGCCCCGCGCTTCGAGGCCGAGTGCGACACCCACATCCAGGCCGGGGAAAAACGCCTTGTGGTGGACATGTCGGGCCTGGAATACATCAGCAGCGCTGGCCTGCGCAGCATCCTGGCCTCGGCCAAGAAGCTCAAGGCCCAGGGCGGCGACCTGGCCTTCTGCTGCCTGTCCGGCATCGTGGCCGAGGTCTTCGCCGTGTCCGGCTTCGCCAAGCTGCTGCCCGTGCTGCCCACCCTGGGCGACGCCCTGGCCCGGGGCTAGGAGCGGCGACGTGCCCGGTCCCAACCCCGGCCCGCCTCCCCGGCCTCCCCTGCGGCTCCCGGCCACGCTGGAGAGCCTGGAGGAGCTGCGCGCCCTGGCGCTTGACGCCGGACGCGAGGCCGGGCTTGGCCCCGAGGCCCTGGGCCGCGTGGAGCTGGCCCTGGAGGAGGCGGTGGTGAACATTTCCCGCCACGCCTACGACCCGCCCGGCTCCGGTGTGCTGGAACTCAGCACCCTGGCCCTGCCCGGCGGCGGGCTCCGCCTCGTGCTGGCCGACCAGGGCAGGCCCTTCGACCCGGTGCATGTGCCGGAGGAGGAGCCGGAACTGGAGGCCGGGCTGGAGGCCAACCTGGAGGCCGACCTGGAGCACCGCCTGCCCGGCGGCATGGGCCTGTTCCTCATCCGCAGCCTGGCCCAGGCCAGCTACCGGCGCGAGGGCGACGAGAACCTGCTGACCCTGGACTTCGCGCCCTAGGGGCTGTCTCCCAAAGCGCCTTTTGCCCCCTGGGCATCGTCACAAGCCGCGTCGGCTCCAGGGCTGTACCGTCAGAGTACTATCCCTGGTCCCCGAGGCGGCTCCTTCCTCGCCAGGGAACAAAATTCGTCTTTGGGAGACAGCCCCTGGCCCGCGTCCCTACTCTGCTCCGGGCAGGTCCTCGGCCAGCGAGCGCCGCACCGCGCGCCAGCCCGGCAGCGCCCGGTCCAGCACCGCGTAGAAGCGCGCGTTGTGCCCGCGCTCGATGAGGTGGGCCAGCTCGTGCACCACCACGTATTCCAGGCAGGCCGGGGGCCGCTCGACGAGCGCCAGTCCCAGGGTGATGCGCCGGGAGCGCAGGCTGCACGTGCCCCAGCGGCTTTTCATGCGCCGGATTGCCCAGGAATCGGCGCGCACGCCCAGCACGGGCTGCCATTTCTCCAACAGCGGGGGGATGCACTCGGCGAGCCGGTCCTTCTGCCAGCGCCACAGCGCCCGCCAGCGCGCCGCCTCGTCCGCCCCCGGCGGCAGGCGGAACGTCAGCACGGGGCCTTGCTCCCGCTCCTCCAACCGCACGGCGGGTCGTCCGGGCCGCTCGGCGACCTCCAGGCGGCAAACCCGGCCCAGGTGGCGCAGGGGCTCGCCGCTCTCCAGGCGCAGGGGCGCGGGCCGGGGCCGGGCCAGCATGCGCTCCCGGTGCCGGGCGATCCAGTCCAGCCGCTCCAGCACCATGGAGCGCACGTCGGCGTCGCTGGCGCGCAGGGGCGCGCTGACGCGCACGCCGCCCTCCGGCGGGGAAACGGTGAGCCGGATGGTGCGCATGCGCTTGCGCACAACCTCCACGGCCAGCCCGGCCACCTCCATCACGCTGCGACGCTCTCTCATGCCCGGCCACATGCCAGCAAAGCCCGCCCGTGGCAATGCGCAACCCCGTACCGTCCCCCGGCAGGGTCCACATGGCCGCGCAAATCCCTTGACCGAATCCCGGCTCCTTTTTAGAAGAAGGGGATTTCAGCCCCCCGCAAGCCCCAAATCAAGGAGACCCCGCATGCCCGTCCACGTCGTCACCCACCCCCTCGTGCAGCACAAGCTCGGACTTCTGCGCAAGCACGACATCACCACCAGCCTGTTCCGCGACGTGACCAAGGAGATCGCCCGCCTGCTCACCTACGAGGCCACCAAGGACCTGGAGGTGGAGAGCAAGACCATCAAGGGCTGGGCCGGAGAGGTGGGGATCAAGCGCATCAAGGGCAAGAAGATCACCGTGGTGCCCATCCTGCGCGCGGGCCTGGGCATGATGGACGGCGTGCTGGACATGGTGCCCGGGGCCAAGGTCAGCGTCATGGGCTTCTACCGCAACGAGGAGACCCTCCAGCCGGTGAAGTACTACGTGAAGCTGGCGCGCGACATCAAGGCGCGCATGGCCCTCATCCTGGACCCCATGCTGGCCACCGGCGGCACCCTGGACGCCACCATCGACCTCTTGAAGCAGGCCGGCTGCACCCAGATCCGCGGCCTGTTCCTGGTGGCCGCGCCCGAGGGCATCAAGCGCATCCAGGACAAGCACCCCGACGTGGACATCTACTGCGCCTCGGTGGACGACCGGCTCAACGAGCAGGGCTACATCCTGCCGGGCCTGGGCGACGCAGGCGACAAAATCTTCGGCACCAAGTAGCAAACGAAGGGGGGCGGCGGACGCCCCCTTTTCACGAGCGCGCCCGCCTTCCCTCCGCCCCCCCCCGGAAGGCCAGGGCGCACCCGAGACAGGTCAACGGAGCCGGTTCGCGGCTTGAGAACCAACAGTCAAGGAGAGAGAGAAATGAGCAGACGCGTCATCCAGGTGGAGGAAAAAGTCCCCTTCCTCCAGGGCATCCCCCTAAGCTTCCAGCACCTCTTCGCCATGTTCGGGGCCAGCGTGCTCGTCCCCACCCTGTTCAAGATCGACCCGGCCATCGTGCTGCTCATGAACGGCATCGGCACGCTCATCTACCTGTTCCTGTGCAAGGGCAAGGCCCCGGCCTTCCTGGGGTCGAGCTTCGCCTTCCTCTCTCCCGTGTTCGTGGTGCTGGGCACCGACCCCAGCCTGGCCGGAGCCAACTACTCCTACGCCCTGGGCGGCTTCATCGCCTCGGGCCTGATCTTCATCGCCGTGGCGCTCATCATCTGGCAGTTCGGCCCGGGCTGGATCAACACCGTGCTGCCCCCGGCCACCATGGGCCCCATCGTGGCGCTCATCGGCCTTGAGCTGGCGGGCGTGGCCACGGGCATGGCGGGCATCATGCCCGACGCCAAGACCGGCGCCTACGACATGAACGCGGTCATCGTGTCCTCGGTGACGCTCCTCACCGTGGCCTTCGGCTCGGTGGTGTTCCGGGGCTTCTTGGCGGTCATCCCGGTGCTCATCGGCATCGGCGCGGGCTACGCCACCAGCCTGGGCCTGGGCATCGTGAAGTTCGACCCCGTGCTGGCCGCGCCCATCCTGGCCGCGCCCACCATGTACACCCCCAAGTTCGACATAAACGCCATCATGGTCATCATCCCGGCGGCGCTCGTGGTCATCAGCGAGCACATCGGCCACCTGGTGGTCACCGGCAACATCGTGGGCCGCGACCTGACCAAGGACCCCGGCCTGCACCGCTCGCTCATGGGCGACGGCATCTCCACCGCGCTCTCCGGCTTCTTCGGCTCGGTGCCCACCACCACCTACGGCGAGAACATCGGCGTCATGGCCATCACCCGCGTGTACTCGGTGTGGGTCATCGGCGGCGCGGCGGTGATCTCCATCGCCCTGGCCTTCATCGGCAAGCTCTCGGCCTTCATCCAGTCCATTCCCGTTCCGGTCATGGGCGGCATCTGCATCCTGCTCTTCGGCGTCATCGCCGCCTCGGGCATCCGCATGCTGGTGGAGGCCAAGGTGGACTACTCCAAGCCCGTGAACCTCTGCCTCACGGCCATCGTGTTCATCGTGGGCATCAGCGGCGCGGCGGTGAAGATGGGCAACGTGCAGCTCAAGGGCATGGCCCTGGCCACCGTGGTGGGCATGGTCCTCTCCCTGGTGTTCCACACCCTGGACAAGATGGGCCTGACCAACAGCTCCGACTCAGGCCACTAGGGCCCGTTCATATCCCGGCAGCCAAGGCGGCCGTCCGTCCCGGACCTCAACGGGGCTGGCGGCCGCCGTTGTTTTGGGAGAGCACCCGGCCCAGGGCCTCGGCCATGCGCAGGCGCGACACCGGCTTGTCCAGCACCTCGGCCACGCCCAGCCTGCGCGCGGCCTCCAGCACGGCCCCGCCGCTGTTGCCCGTGCACAGCACCACCGGCAGGTCGGGCTTGAGCCCCAGGATCAACCCGGCCAGCTCCGTGCCGGAGATGCGCGGCATGACCTGGTCGGTGAGCAGCACGTCGAAGCTCTCCGGCCCCTCCATGAAGGCGGCCAGCGCCTCCTCGGCGGTGCGGGCCTTGGTCACGCGGTAGCCCAGCCCGCCGAGCGTCTCGGCCCAGACCTCCAGCAGCGCCGCCTCGTCGTCCACCAGCAGCACGTGGCCCCGGCCCGCGGGCGCGGTCCGGCCATTCTCCGCCCCGGCCTCGCCGGGGGCCTCGGCGCGCGGCAGGTACACGCTCATGGCGGTGCCGCCGCCGGGCCTGCTCTCCACCACGATGCCCCCGCCCAGCCTGCGCATGATGCCGTGCACCACGGCCAGGCCCATGCCCGTGCCCTCGCCGGGGCGCTTGGTGGTGAAGAAGGGATCGAAGATGCGGCCCAGGATCTCCGGCGGGATGCCCGGCCCGGTGTCGCGCACGGTGAGCCGCACGCAGGGCCCGGGGGGCAGCTCGGCCAACTCCGCCGGGCGGCCCTCGCCAAGCACCAGCTCGTCCAGGCCCACCTCCAGCGTGCCGCCGCCCTCGCCCAGCGCCTGCACCGCGTTGGTGCACAGGTTCAGCACCACCTGGTGCAACAGCGAGGGGTCGCCCATGACGGTGCCGGTCTCGCGCGCGAGGTTGCGCCGCACCTGCACGCCGTGGGGCATGGTGACCATGAGGTGCTGGAGCACCTCCTTGACCAGCGGGCCCAGCGTGAGCGGTATGAGCCGGCCCTCGCCCTGGCGGCTGAAGGCCAGGATCTGGGCGATGAGCTCCTTGGCGCGGGTTCCGGCGCGCAGAATCTCCTGCACGCGGTGCTCCTGCGGGCCGCTGCCCTGGACGGAGAGCAGCACCATCTCGGCATAGCCCATCATCACGCCCAGGATGTTGTTGAAATCGTGCGCGATGCCCCCGGCCAGGGTGCCCAGGGCCTCCAGCTTGCGCGACTGCTCCAGCTGGTCCTCCAGCTCCTTCCAGCGCGAGACGTCGTGGGCCACCACGATGGTTCCGGCGTGCTCGTCGCGGGCGTCCACGTAGGGGCTGGCCGTGACCAGGAAATGCCCGCCCCAGCGCGGGATGGACAGCTCCTCCGAGGTGCAGGCCGAGCAGGAGGCCAGGGCCAGGATGCGCAGGGCCGCGTCGCCCTCGGTGCCCACCACCTCGCTCAGCGTCTTGCCCACGATGTCGCGCGGGTGCATGCCCAGGCGGTCGGCCAGGGTCATGTTCATGCGCCGGGCGTGCAGCACCTCGTCCAGGATCAGGATGCAGTCGGGCACGGAGTCGAAGGTGCGCTCCCACTCCTGCTTGGCCTGCACGATGGCCTGCTCCACGCGGCTGCGCTCGCTGATGTCCACGCCCATGCGCCAGTCCTTCCAACGCTGGGACAGCCCCGGCAGGGGCAGCGTGCGCGAGAGGTCGGACCAGGCGATGGTGCGCACGCCGCCGTCCTTGCAGGCCAGGCGCACGTCGCGGTGTCCCAGGCTCTGGGAGGCGGCCCCGGCTGGCTGGCCGGGCTGGCCGGGCTTCGCCTTGGCCCTGGACCGCGCCGGGGCCAGGTCCGGAAAGATGCGCCGGGCCATGTCGCGGTCGCCCACCACCTCGTGGGCGGCATAGCCCGTGACGCGCTGGCACTCGCGGTTCCAGAAGGCGACGCGGCCCTGGGAGTCCAGCGCGGCCACCAGCACGGGCATGCCGTCGAGGATGCCGAGCAGCGCGGGATCGCCCAGGCCGGGGGCCAGCGCGCTTCCATTGGCGCCGCCCACACCGACGCCTGGCCCGCCCAGCGCGTCGCCGGAATATTCGCGCTCCAGCCGCGTGCCGAACAGGCCCGCCGCCACCTTGAGCAGCGACAGGGACTCGCGGCTCCAGGCGTGCTCCGGGTCCGGGGCGTCCACGCGCAGGAAGCCCGCCCAGCGCCCGTGGCGGCGCAGGGGCAGGATGGCGCAGGAGGCGGCCCCGGCGGACTCCAGCCAGATGCGCTCGACCTCGGGAAAATCACGGGAGGGCCCGCACAGGGCCGTTCCCTGGAACAGCTTCTGCGCCCAGCGGCCCAGGCCCAGCTCCAGGTAGCCCCGGCCCCCGCCGGGCCCGGGTGGCAGAGGCGCGCGCCCGGTCGCGGCGGCCTGGGCGGCCAGGCGCAGGCACAGGCAGCCGTGGGGGTCCTCCTCGTTGAGGTACAGGGCGGCGCGGTCCAGGTCTCCGCCCTGGACCAGGGCGCGCAGGGCGCGGGCCACGGGCACGGCCCGCTCCGCCAGCAGCTGGCCGGAGCAGGCGGCCAGGGCGCGTTCCAGGCGCAGGCCCTGCGCCCTCTGGTGCGGGGGGCCGTTGGAAGGGGCCTGGCGTCCCTGCGGGCGGTCGTTGGGCATGGTGCGCTTCCTGCGGGGCGGTATTGGCTTCTGGCTTACGCAACAGGACGCGGCATCGTCAACGCCGCAGGCGCGCGTGTCCCTGAACATGGCGGGCCGGACTCCTTGGCGGCGCCACCACCGCCACCGCCGCCGCCACCACCGCCACCGCCGCCACCGCCGCCTCCGCCGCCGCCGCCGCCGCCCTTGCCACCACCACCACCCTTGCCGCCTCCGCCGCCCTTGCCGCCACCGCCGGAGCCGGAGCCCACGGCGTTGCCGATGGAGCCGCCGACGGCGCCCAGGGTCTCGCCGGAGTCCGAGGCCTTGCCTGAAGTCTTTCCCTTCCCCTGGCTGGCGGCCTTGGAGCCCTTGGAGGCCTTGGACGTCTCCGTGGAGGCGGCCTTGGCGGAGCTGTACGACTTGAGGCCCACCACGCTGGGGTGCAGGCCGAGCTTCTGGGCGATGACGCCCCAGCCCATCTTCTGGTCGCGCATGGCCTGGACGTCGGCGCTGGTCAGCGTGCTGTCCGGGTTGCCCTGCTTCACGGAGGTCACGATGCGCTCCGTGCGCTGCTGCTCCGTCAGGTTGCGGAACGGCCTGGACTCGGTGGTGGAAGTGGTCTGCGCCGCGGCCGCCGTGGCCAGCAGCACGGTCAGCAAACCGGCCAGCAGCACGGGCATCAGAACACGGGAACAGGCCAAACGCCTCAAGATTGCCGTCGCTTTCATGCTCATGGTCTCCTCCTTTGGATTACGCGCTGCTGGGGTCATACCGCCGGGAGGCGGCGGGAACCCGCGCACTTTAGGACACTATGCCGGTCCGCGGCGGGGCGCAAGGCCCCCGGAACTCACTGCACGGTCGAAGCGGGGGCCGCCGCTGGGCCGAGCAGGGTCAGGCCCAGGTCGCGCTCCGGCACGGTGATGCTGACCCCGGCGGCTCCGGGAAAGGCCCCGCGCGCGGGCTTATCGCGGCCCTCGGCCAGCGCGGCCCGGCGCAGGTTCTCCCCGGCGGTCTCGTAGTAGGCCGGGGCGGCCTCCAGGGCCTTCTCGAACAGGGTGCGGGCCTTGCCGCGCTCGCCCCGGAGCAGCAGCGCCCAGCCCAGGTTGTTCAGCGCGCGGGCCTCGTCGCCCCCGGCGCGAAAGGCCTCCAGGGCCTCGTCCGGACGGCCCAGGCGCACCAGCAGCAGGCCCAGGTTGTTGCACACGCGCTCCGTGCCCAGGCCGCGCTCCCTGGCCTTGCGGAAGATCACCTCGCCGCCGGGTAGGTCGCCCGCGAGCACCAGGGCCACGCCGAGGTTGTTGGCCAGCTCGGCGCGCACCTCGCGGCGGCGCTCCTCGGGCAGGCGCGCGATGCGCCCCTGGCACTGCGGCCCCAGGGCCGCGCGGTACTGCTCCGCCGCCTCCTGGTGGCGGCCCTGGCTTTGCAGCGCCATGCCCAGCAGGCTCTTGGCCCGCCAGGAGTCCGGCTCCAGCGCCACGGCGCGCGTGAGCGGCTCCACCGCCTCGCGCCCGCGGTCCAGCGCGGAGAGCGCCTCGCCGCGGATCTGGAGCGCACCGGCCAGGAGCGGGGAGTCCTGCCCATTCAGCCCGGCAATCGCCCCGTCCGCCGCGGCCAGGGCCTCCTGGCCCTTGCCCAGGCCCAGCAGCGCGCGGGCGCGCTTGAGCACGAGCCCGGGCTGGCCAGGGCTGGACTTGAGCGCACGGTCGTAGGCCAACAGCGCCAGGTCCGGCCTGCCGGAACGCATCTGGGTGTCGGCCAGCAGCTCCTGCGGACCGGCCAGGGTCATTTCCGGGCGGGGGCCGGAGGTTCCGGCGCAGGCGGCCAGGGCCAGGCAGGCAAGCAAAATGGAAAGGACGGGGGTGGCGCGCATGGCGTACTCCTGGGGTTATTGCTGTCCGATGCGGGTGAACACGTGCATGAGCTGGATGGCCGCCGGGCCGATGATGACGGCGAACAGGGCCGGAAAGATGCACAGGATGAGCGGGAACAAAAGCTTGGTGGGCAGCTTGGCGGCCTTCTCCTCGGCCCGCTGGAAGCGACCGGTGCGCAGGGTGTCGGAATACACGCGCAGGGTGCGCGCCACGCTGATGCCGAACAGGTCGGCCTGGATGAGCAGCGTCACCAGGCTCTGCACGTCCTCCAGGCCGGTGCGCTCGGCCAGGTCCTTCAGCGCCTGCTGGCGTTGCCTGCCCGCGCGCATGGCCAGGGTCATGGTGCGCAGCTCGCCGCTGACGCCGGGGGCGCTCTGGGCCAGCTCGGTGCTCACGCGGTTGATGGCCTGGTCCAGGCCCATGCCCGCCTCCACGCAGACCACCAGCAGGTCCAGGGCGTCGGGCAGCTCGCACAAGAGCTGGTTGCGGCGATCGGCCACCTTGCCGCGCAGCCACATGTTGGGCGCGAAGCTGCCCGCCAGCGCCAGAGCCAGCGCGCCGACGATCATGGCGTTGGCCGGAGGGGTCTTGGGCAGCAGCAGGCACACGCCCAGGAACAGCACCGGCGGCAGCAGGCACAGCGCGGCCTTGGCCCCGTGGAAGGTGGCCGCGGCGTTCGGCCCGCGAAAGCCCGCGCGCATGAGGTCCAGCCGGGTCTGGTCCTGTCCGTCCGCCTGTCCCGAGGGCCCGGCCATGCGGCCCAGGTGGCGGAAGGCCTCGGTGAGCCGCCCGGCCAGGCGGGACAGGGCCGGGGCCTCGGCCTGCGCCGGGGCCAGGCCCATGACCCGGGCGATCTTGCCGGACATGCGGGCGGCGCGCTCGGCCTGCCTGCGCGTGGAGAGCACGGACAGCCCGGCCAGCAGCACCGCGCCGAAGGCCAGGGCCGCGGCCAGCATCGGGATGAGCGGGCTTTGTTCCATGGCCGCCTCCTAGACCTTGAAGGAGATCATCTTGCGGATGACCAGCGCGCCGATGGTCATCATGGTCAGGTTCACGCCGATGAGCATGCGGCCCAGGTCCTCGGTGAACAGCAGGCCCATGTAGCCGGGATTGATGAGGAAGATGATGCCCGCGATGGCGAAGGGCAGGGCCAGCAGAATCCAGGCCGAGAGCCGGCCCTCGGCCGAGAGGATGCGGATGCGGCCATAGAGCTTGAAGCGCTCGCGGATGAGGCTGGCGGTGTTGCCCACGATCTCCGAGAGGTTGCCGCCGGTCTCGCGCTGGATGTTCACGCTGACCACGAAGAACTGCAGGTCCGGGCAGTCCACGCGCTCCAGCAGGTTTGAGAGCGCGCGGTCCACGTCCACGCCGAAGTTGATCTCGTCCAGCGTGGTGGCGAACTCCGGGCCAAGGGGGTCGGGGAATTCGTCGGCCACCATGCGCATGCCGCCGGAAAACGTGTTGCCCGCCTTGAGCGCCCGGGCCACGAGGTCCAGGGCGTCGGGCAGCTGGCGGCCAAAGGCGGCCATGCGCTTGGCCCGGCGCGAGTATACCCGCAGGATGGGCAGCGGGGCCAGGCAGGCGCCGATGGCCAGGCCGACGAGCAGCGAACCCGTGGCCAGCGTGGCCAGGGCCCAGGCGCACACGCCGATGAGCGCGGCCACCAGCACGTGCGTCCCGGCGTTGCCGCGCTCCCCGGCCTGGCGCAGGGCCTTCTCGAAGGCGCGCACCCAGTTCAGGCCGGAGAGGAAGCGGTGCAGCCAAGGCACTTCGCTGTAGCGCACGCGGCGCACCAGGTCGCGCGCGCTCACCTCCGGACCGGCCAGGGCCAGCGCGCCCAGGCGCGAGTCCACGCGCTCGCGGCGGCGGCGGGAGGCGGCACCCGCCAGCCCCAGGCCGAACCAGGCCAGCAGCAGCACGGAAAGCATCACCAGCGTGGCTATGAGAATCGGCAGGGCAAGCGGCATGGTCTCCTCCTACCCGTTCTGGGGCGCGAACAGCCCCTGGTCCAGGTTCACGCCGCTGGCGGCCAGCCGCTCGGAGAACTTGGGTCGTATGCCGCGGCTGACGAAACGCCCCTGCACCTTGCCCTTGCCGTCCACCCCGGTCTGCTCGAAGGCGAAGATCTCCTGCATGGTGATCATCTCGCCCTCCATGCCGGTGATTTCCTGGAAGCTGATGAGCTTGCGCGAGCCGTCCATGAGCCGGGAGATCTGGATGATGACGTCCACGGCCGAGCTGATGAAGCGCTTGAGCGAGACGTCGGAGATGTTCAGGCCCGCCATGGCCACCATGGTCTCCAGGCGCATCAGCGCGTCGCGCGGGGTGTTGGCGTGGATGGTGGCCAGCGAGCCGTCGTGGCCGGTGTTCATGGCCTGCAGCATGTCCAGGGCCTCGGCCCCGCGCACCTCGCCGATGATGATGCGGTCCGGGCGCATGCGCAGGCAGTTCTTCACCAGGTCGCGCTGGGTCACCTCGCCCCGGCCCTCGATGTTCATGGGCCGCGTTTCCAGGCGCACCACGTGGCGCTGCTTGAGCTGCAGTTCGGCGGCGTCCTCGATGGTGACGATGCGCTCGCCCTCGGGGATGAAGCGCGAGAGCACGTTGAGCATGGTGGTCTTGCCCGATCCCGTGCCGCCGGAGATGAGCACGTTGAGGCTGCAGTGCACGATGCCCTTGAGCACCTCGCCGATCTGCGGGGGCAGCGCGCCGAAGCGGATCAGGTCGTCCAATTCCAGGGGGTCCTTGGAGAACTTGCGGATGGACAGCGAGGGGCCGTCGATGGCCAGCGGCGGGATGATGGCGTTGACGCGCGAGCCGTCGGAGAGGCGGGCGTCCACCATGGGCGAGGACTCGTCCACGCGCCTGCCCACGCGGGAGACGATGCGGTCGATGATCTTGCGCAGGTGCGAATCGTCGCGGAAGCGCGCCCCGGTGAGCTCCAGCACGCCCTTGCGCTCCACGTAGATGGTGCGCGCGCCGTTGACCAGGATGTCGTTCACCGTGGGGTCCTTCACGAAGGGCTCCAGCGGCCCCAGGCCCAGCACCTCGTCCTGGATCTCGCCCAGCAGCGCCGAACGCTCGGCGGCGTTGAGCGGGGCCTGGGCGAAGTCCTCCCACAGGATGCGCTCCACCACGCGGGCGATCTCCACGCGCATCTCGCCCTCGGGCAGGCTGTCCAGCAGCGAGAGGTCCAGCACGTCGATGAGCCGGTTGTGGATACGCGTCTTGATGTCGTGGTACTCGTCGCCGCCCTCGAACCGGGCGGGGGAAGCCCCCTCGCCCTTGCCGGGCCGGGGCTCCGGGGCCTTGGGCCGGGCCTCCGCGGGGCCTGTGGCGAGAACCGGGGCGAGAACCGGGGCGGAAACCGGGGGGCGGCCCGATGCCGGGGAGCCGCCGCGCGCAAGCCGTGTGGCCAGGTCCATGCGTCCCTCCTAGGCCGAATGGCGTCCCAGATTCAGGACAGGGGCCACGGACTTGAGCCGGGCCCAGAGCGCCCCGGCCCGACCTCCGGCCTGGGCCCCGGTCTGGCCGCCCTCCACGAGCCTGCCCAGGCCGCGCGCCAGTTCCCGGCCCATGGCCGCATACGCGCGGGCCAGCGGGCAGCGGGGGTCGGCCTCGGCCAGGGGGCGGCCCTCGTTGATGGCCGAGAGCGCGGCCTGGTAGTCGTTGAGGATGCGCCAGGAAATCTTCATGCGCAGGATGTCCTCGGCCTGGGCCGCGCCGATGTCCGACTGGCTGGTGGTGCGGTTGGCCACCAGGCGCACCCGGCCCTCCAGGTGCGGGCGCGCCGCGCGCACGGCCTCCAGGAAGCGCTTGGCCCGCGCCAGGCACGGCAGGGAGAGATCCAGCACCAGCAGCACGTCGTCGGCCATTTCCAGGGCCTCCAGCGCGGCCTCGTCCTGGCCGGTGCCCGCGTCCACCACCACCTGGGCGTAGACCTGGCGCATCAGCCCCAGCACCTGGCGCAGGGCGCCCGGGTCCAGGGCCGCGCCCCCGCCGAAGTCCGGCGCGGGCAGCACGGCCAGGCCCGAGGAGTGCCGGGCCATGACGCTTTCCAGGTAGGTGGCGTCCAGGCGCTCGATGTTCGCGGCCACGTCGGCCCAGGTGTAGGCGTGCTCCAGGTCCAGGAAGATGGGCGTCTCGCCCTGGGGCGCGGCCAGGTCCAGGAGCGCGGTGGGAGCGTGCTGGCACAGGGCGTGGGCCAGGTTCACGGCCACGGTGGTGGCCCCCACCCCGCCCTTGGCCCCCAGCACCAGGATGACGCGACCGCCCTGCTCCGGCCTGCCGGGCTGGGCGTCCACGCCGCGGGAGCGCTGGCGCAGGCGCTGGAGCGCCGCTTCCAGCTCGGCGGGGTTGAGCGGCTCGGACAGGTACTCGCCGATGCCCGCGCGCATGGCCGCCAGCAGCAGGGCGGGGTCCGGGCCCATCCCGGCTGGCCCGGAGGGCCCGCACAGGATCACCGCGCGCGCCCGGCCCTCGTCCAGCAGGGTCCGGGCCTGGCCCAGGGCTGCTTCCGCGCCCGTTTCGGGCACGGCCAGCAGCACGGCCTCGGCCTTGGCCGACCAGGCCGGGGGCAGCACGTCGATGCCCTGGCCGACCAAAGCGGCCTCCAGCGCCCGGGCGCGGCCCTGGTCCTGCGCCAGTATGCTGATGCCCGTCCTGCCTGCGTTCATGGTCGGTTCTCCTTGTCTCGGCGTTGGCCGCGTTGGTGTCGGCCCTATTGGCCGGCGCCCCGGCTGGAATCCGGGATGAGCATGGCCGTGGCCAGCATGCCGTTTCCGCCGCCGGTGTCCTTGGGGGTGTAGGGCACGGCCCGCACGAAGCGACCCTTGATGTTGCCCTTGCCGTCGATGCCTTCCACAAACACAGCGCCCAGCTGGTGCACCTTCACGTAGGTGCGGCCCGAGGTGGGGGGATAGAGGGGGTCGTAGAAGGGGATGAGCGCCACGCGGGGGCTCAGCAGCGGATCCTTGAACCGGCTGCCCTTGATGGCCTTGCTCGCGCTGTCCCAGTAGGCACCGGAGTCCTCGGCGATGAGGTCGAGCACGCCCTGCCTGGTAGGACCCACCTTGTTGCCCGGCTCGGTCTGCAGCTTGTCGCCCGGCTCCACCACCGCGATATTGCTTCCATCGCACCCGGCGATGTTGGTGTTGTACACTCAAGCACCGGGTACGGGGATGCCCTTGTTCAGGGGCGGATAGTTGATGGCGTTGTACTGGCTGGGCACGATGGTGTCGCTGGGGTCGCCCACCTTGAGGGTGACCTGCGCGCCCACATCCGCCGCGCCGAAGCCCTGCACCTGCACGGTGGCCATCTCCTTGGCGCTGTCCACGTCGAGCATGCCGTTGCCGTAGTAGCCGCTGTAGCTGGGCTCGGCGTAGTCGTTCCAGGAGAACTTGGTGGCCACGCTCCAGGGCTTGAGGCACTTGCTGGAGGCGGCGTTGATGTAGCCCGCGCGCGCCCTGGCCGAGAGGTCGGCCTCCTCCTTGCCCACCGCCCCGCCGAAGAACAGGTCCATGGCGTTGGCCCGGGCCTTGGCGCGGCGCACGGTCACCTCCACCTGGTTGGGGCTGGAGGTGCTGGGCACGCCGTCCTTGTAGAACACGATGTCCGAGTCCTGCAGGGCCACGGAGGGGTTGTCCTGCCCGTCCAGGTTGGCCCGGCCGTAGTCCAGGATCACGCTGCGGACCTTGGTCAGGTCGCTGCCGTAGGAAATGAGCGCGCCCGCCCCGGCCATGGCCGCGGCGTCGGCGCTGGTCTGCAGGCTGCTGCGGCGCACGTGCATGGCGGCCAAATCCACCGCCAGCGCGGCCACGCCCGCCAGGGCCACCAGCACCAGGGCCAGGATGAGCCCGGCGGCCCCGCGTTCGTCGCTCCACAGGCGCTTCAGATGATGCCTCTTCATGGCTGCCTCCTACTCGCGCCGGGCCGTGGCGGCCATGCTGATGCCCTGCGGGAACAGCCCGCCCCAGGTGGCCAGCGCGTAGTTCTTCAGGTCGTACTTCACCGTCACCTTCATGGCCGTGCCGCGCGTGGAGTCGGCCACGGCGGGGCTCACCAGCACCGTCACCTTGGCCGGGTCCAGCCCGGCGGCGCTGACGTGGGTGCGCACGGCCTGGCCGGGGTCCTGGCCCCTGGCGGCCTGGAAGGCCCCCTCGTGGGCCGCGCGCGACACGGTGTGGGACACGCCCAGGTAGCGGCTGAAATCAACGATGCCCAGCAAAAGCGGAACGAGCACCAGGGCCACCCCGAGGGCGAACTCCATGGTGGCCGAACCGCGCTGGGCGCTCCCTTGTGGCGAGTTTGCGCGCATGGCTGTCCTCCCTACGGCTGGTGGATCATGACGCTGGTTGCGGTCACGGTCCGGTGCTTGCCGATTTCGGCATCAAGCTGGGACAGGGTCAGAAAATCGAAGCCTACGCTGACGGTGACGCTCACGGGCTGGCCCTTCTGGCGCGCGCCGATGCTCACCGAGGGGGCCGTGGGGATGCCCCCGCCCAGCACGCGGCTGGTGGCCACGTCGGCCACGGCGCTGTCCGTGGGGCCGCTCATCACGGCCATGCGCGCGGCCTCGGCGGCGGCGGAGCTGACCACGGTCTGCGCCCAGAGCAGGCGTCCGAAATCGATGCAGGCCAGCGTGAGCAGCATGAGCAGGGGCAGCAGCATGGCCGCCTCCACGGAGATGCCGCCGCGCTGGCGCTTGCGGGTGGTGCCGGGGCTGACGGATGTGATGCGTGCGTTCATCACTGGGCTCCCTTCTTGGTGAGGATGATGGCTTCGGGCAGCTTGTCCTTGCCGCCGGTAAGATCGGGCTCGGCGCTCTTGCGGTAGGCGTCCATGGCGTTCTTGGCGAACACGCCGTCCAGGCCCGCCACGGGCGCGTCGCCCTTGGGGGTCGGGTCGAGCTTCTGGGCCTCCACGGCCATGCGCGCGCTGGTGCCCCAGGTGTCGGCCAGGGGGTACTCGCGCGGGGCGCGGGCGCAGCCCGAGCCGGTGATGGCGGCGGCGGCGGCGAACAGGGCGATGGCGATGCGGGCGTGCATGGCGTGTCTCCTCTTGTCTTCTATTCTGCGGGCGGCAGGCCCTGGCCGAAGCGCCCGTCGAAACCGGTGGGCCGGGCGGGCGCGGCGTGGGCCGTGGGCGCGACCGTGGGCTTGGCCGTGGGCGCCGGACCTTCCAGGTCGCCGTTCACGAAGAACTCGTAGGCGTTGGGCTCGCGGTAGGCGTCCGTGGGCAGGGTCTGCCGGGCCATGTCCAGCGGCTTCACCAGGTGCGGGGTGACGATGATGACCAGCTCGGTCTCGCTCTTGCGGAACTCGCTGCTGCGGAACAGCGCGCCCAGCACGGGCACGTCGCCCAGGCCGGGGAACTTCTTGATGCTCTCGCGGGTGGAGTCCTTGATGAGCCCGGCGATGGCGAAGCTCTGGCCGCTGGCCAGCTCCACGGTGGTGGTGGCGCGCCGGGTGGTCAGGCCGGGGATCTTCCAGCTGTTGATGGTCACGCCCAGGTCGTAGTCCAGCTCGCTCACCTCCGGGTTCACCAGCATGCTGATGCGCCCGCCGTCGAGCACCGTGGGGGTGAAATTGAGCCCCACGCCGAAGGGCTTGAACTCGATGGCCACGGTGCCCAGGGCCTGGGGGATGGGGATGGGAATCTCGCCGCCGGCCAAGAAATTCGCGCTCTTGCCGGAGAGGCAGATGAGGTTCGGCTCGGCCAGCACCTTCACCAGGCCGTCGTTCTTCAACGCGTCGAGGAAGGTGGTGAGGCTGGCCCCGCCGCCCAGGTTGGGCGAGATCACCGCGTCCACGGCGTCCGTCGCGCCGAGGCCGCTTGCCGTGTACTTGGTCAGCCCGCCGATCATGGAATAGATGGCATGGCCGCCGGAGAGCAGGCTAAAATTGATGCCGAAGCGCTCCAGCACGCTGCGGTTCATCTCGGCCACGCGCACCTCCAGCATCACCTGCTGCACCCCGCCCACGGAAAGGGCGTTCTGCACCTTGCCGGGGGCCACGCCCTCGGCGATGGCCAGCGCCGTGGCCATCGCCGGGGTGCTGGAGACCTGGCCGGAAAGCAGCACGTTCTTGCCGCTGACCACCGCGCGGATGGACCTCTCGCTGGGCAGGGCCTGGGCCATGAGGCGCCGCAGCTGCCCGGCGTCGGGGCTCACGTCCACGTCGAACACGCTCATGATGGCCTCGTCCGCGCCCCAGAGGGTGAGGCTGGTGGAGCCGGGGGCCTTGCCGGTGACGTAGAGCTGGCGGGGCGAGAGCAGCACCACCGCGGCGGACTCCGGCGAGGCCAGGGACACGCGGCGGATGTCGCGGTCGCTGGTGACGACCAGGGACTTGCCCACGGAGAGATCGAGGGTGCGCGGCGCGCCGGTGACGGTGATGTTGGCCGGGCCAGCGGGAATGGCGGGCTGGGCCGCGCGGGGGGTCTGGCGGGGAGCCTGGGGCTGCTGCGCGGGCGCGGGCATGGCGGCCAGGAAAGTTGCGGCCAGGGCCAGCAGGCCGGTCATGAGGGCGGTGATGACGGCTGTGGCGTCGAGCCGATGGCTGGAATGGAAGGGGCGGGCGAACATGGGAACCTTCCTTAGAAACTCACCTGGCTCTTCTGCGAGCCGGTGATGATCTCCACCACGCTGCCCCGCCCGGCGCGCGGGGCGGGCCGGGGGCGGAGCGAGGCCAGGGTGGACTTGGTGTCCGCGCCGCTTGTCAGCACGGGTTCGGAGTCGGAGGCGTTGCGCAGGGCGAAATGCAGCGTGCCCTGGGTGGAGGCCAGGGCCAGCTTCTCGCTCTCCTGCGGGGTCAGCTCCAGGGTGTACACGTCGGCCTGCGAGGGGGACTCGTCCTTCTCGGCGGTCATCTGGCTGCCCGCGGCCAGCACGGGCACGTTTTCCAGCACCAGCTTGGTGGTGGTCTTGGCGGCGTTGTTGTCCACGGGCAGCGTCACCAGCACGTCCACCATGTTGCCGGGGCGGATGAACCCGGCCAGGCCCATGACCTTGTTGCCGCGCACGGCCATGGCCCGCTTGCCGGGCGTGATGACCGCGCTGATGCCCCCGGCGGCGGCCTCGCCGGAGAGGCGCGAGGGGGTGATGGGCTCGCCCGCGCTCACGGCGGTGACGATGAGCCTGCCGGAGAGCTCGGCGGCGTCGCCGTAGCCCTGGGCCGGGGCAAGCGCTTCGGGAAATTGGGCCACCTTGAGCATGGCGGGCTCCAGGCGCGTTCCGGCGGGCAGCTCGCGCGCGGCCACCACCAGCGGGCGGGTGCGCACGGCCTGGGGCCGGGACTGGGAGGCGGCGGCGCGCATCCAGTTGTAGGCCAGAATGCCCGCGGAAAGGGCCAGCAGCACGGCCAGGCCCAGTTGGATGGCGGACTTGAGGGTCATGTTCATGGCGCGCCCCCTAGAACATCGCCGGGCGCAGGCCCAGGGTCAGGGCCTCGCGGCCCATGGCCAGCAGCGTGCCCGCCGCGATGGCCAGGCCGTAGCACAGCCGCGGCAGGCGGGCCTGGGGCTGCTCCGGGGCGTAGTGGAACTGGCCGGTGGCCGTGGTGGCGAACAGGGCCACGCGGAAGCGCGCCAGCACCCCGCGCAGCACGGCCGGGCGGCGGGCCAGCTCGAACAGGGCGTAGCCGCCCCCCACGAGCGTGGTCAGCACAAAGGCCTCCAGGGTCAGCACCGGGCCGAGCCAGGCCCCCACGGCGGCCATGAGCTTCACATCGCCGCCGCCCATGACCCCGAACAGGAAGGGCGCGAGCATGAGCGCCAGCCCAAGGGCCAGGCCCACGAAGGAAAACCACAGCCCGCCCACGCCCGCGGTGAGGGCGTGGTAGGCCAGGGCCAGCACGGCGGTGGGCAGGGTCAGGGCGTTGGGGATGCGCATGGAGCGCAGGTCGGTGGCGCTTGCAGCGGCCAGGGCGAGGGCGACGCTTGCGAAGATGACGGGGTCCATGGCGTTCTCCTCTGCCCTGCTGGAGGTTTCAGGGGCCGGGCGGTTGTGTCGCGGGGGTAAGGCGCGACTCCCCGCCCGGCACCTGCGGTCTCCCGGTGGCGCACCTGGGGGCGCCGCGCGGGCTTTTCCGTGGGGTTGGGCCCGCCCTTAGCCGCCGGCGCCGGGCATGGCGTTGGTGATGGTCTGGAAGGTGCCCTGGACGCGGGTGCCGAGGGCGGCCACGGCGCCGACGATGACGGCGGCGATGAGGGCGGCGATGAGGCCGTATTCCAGAGCGGTGGCGCCTTCTTCGTCGCGGATGAGCTGCATGAGCTTGGTCAGCATATGATCCTCCGGATTGGTTGTGTGGCTCGGTCCACGTGGACCGCTGCCTTGCCCCCCCTTGAGCAACCGCTGTGCCAGTTGCGAGCCCGTTTGAAACATTCGCCATGGCAACGATACAATTCACTGATTTTCAAGACTAATTATTTTAATATGCCCGCACAGGCATAACACATTGACGCGGCACAGCGAAATGACGATTCACTATTAATGAATCACAGCGCACCGCGAAAAATGGGCTTTGGGAGGAATCAGGACAGCTTGCCGCAGCAGCGGCGCAGAGATGCCACGCCGATTCGGCAAGAATTTCGTGCTATTTCAAGAAGGAAGAAGAGCTATTCATAATAAATGAATAGCGCAATAGGCCACTTGGCCAAAATTCACGAATTATGAATCAACAGGGAGGGGTGCATCGGTATCGGGCGTGCCGATGCCGTGCTTCTTGAGCTTGTTGGAGAGATTGGTGGGAGTGATGCCCAGGGCCCGGGCCGCGCGGGTTTGCACGCCTCCGGCCCGGCGCAGCGCGGCCAGGATCAGGCTCTTCTCCACCTCCTGCAGCGCCTGCTTGAGCGGCAGGGGGCTTGCGGCCTCCGCCCCGGCCATCTGGCCGCCCGCCAGGCCGCCCTGCAGGCCCGCGCCGCCGCCCAGCGCCAGCTCCACGTCCGCCGTCGTGATGACCCCGGAGCGGCTGAAAATGGCCGCGCGCTCCACCACGTTGGCCAGCTCGCGCACGTTGCCCGGCCAGTGGTGGGCCGCCAGCCGCTCCAGCGCGCCCTGGCCCGGCGGCGGGATGTCCGCGCCCGTGCGCTCGTTGAACAGGCGCAGGAAGTGCGCGGTGAGCGGCCCGATGTCCTCGCGCCGCTCGCGCAGGGGCGGCAGCTGCACCGTGGCCACGCTCAGGCGGTAGTACAGGTCCTCGCGGAAGGCCTTGTCGGCCACGCGCCGGGCCAGGTCCACGTTGGTGGCGGCCACGATGCGCACATCATACTTGATGGGGCGGTTGCCGCCCACGCGCTCGGCCTGCTTCTGCTCCACCGCGCGCAGCAGCTTGGGTTGCAGATGCAGGGGCATCTCGCCCAGCTCGTCCAGCAGCAGCGTGCCGCCCTGGGCCAGCTCGAACTTGCCGGGCCGGGCCGTGAGCGCGCCCGTGAAGGCCCCTTTCTCGTGGCCGAACAGCTCGCTCTCCAGCAGGTTTTCCGGGATGGAGGCGCAGTTGACCTTGACGAAGGGACCGCCCGCGCGCGGGCCGGACTCGTGCAGCAGATCGGCCACCACCTCCTTGCCGGTGCCGCTCTCGCCCAGGATGAGCACCGTGGTGTCCAGCGGGGCCAGGCGCTCCACAAAGGCGAACACCGAGCGCATGGCCGGGCTTTGGCCCACGGCCCGGCGCTGGGGCCGGGCGCTTCTGAGCGCCTCGCGCAGGTAGCCGATCTCGCGCCGGAGCCCGCGCTTCTCCAGCGCGCGCCCGATGACGGTCTGCATCTCGCCCAGGCGGAAGGGCTTGGAGAAGAAGTCGTAGGCCCCGTGGCGGATGGCGTCCAGGGCCGTGGCGTGGTCGGAGTAGGCGGTCATGACGATGATGTCCGTGCCGGGGCTGGCCTCGCGCAGCAGCGGCAGCGACTCCACCCCGGTCATGCCCGGCAGGCGCACGTCGGTGAGGATGAGGTCGAACCCGCCCTCGCGCGCCAGAGCCAGGCCCTGCTCCGCGCTGCCCGCCCAGGCCACGGCATGGCCCAGGCTCTCCAGCGCGTCGAGCAGCATGCGCCGGAAGGCCTCGTCGTCCTCGATGAGCAGTATGGAGCCTGTGGACTGGGTCATGTGGCCGCTCTATACGATGGTTGGGCAAAACGCAAAGCGCGGCCAGCCCCCGCCACCCGGGGCATTTGCCCTCCGCGGGGGATTGCGCTACAGTCCGCGCATGGCGGACAAGGATCTGGTGCTTTTCATCGACTACTCGCGCTGCATCGGCTGCGAGACCTGCGAGGCCGTGTGCAAGTTCGTGCATGGCCAGCCGCGCATCAACATGACCCGCACGGCGAACGGCATCATGGCCCCGGTGTACTGCCGCCACTGCGACAGCCCGGCCTGCGTCAAGGCCTGCACGCGCGGGGCGCTGCTGCCCGCCCAGGACGGCGCGGTGCTGCTGACCCCGGTGCTCTGCGCCGGGTGCGAGACCAAGAACTGCGTCCAGGCCTGCCCGTTCGGCGGCATCTTCTGCACCGGGCTGGACCAGGCGGTGGTCAAGTGCGACCTGTGCCTGCTGCGGCGGGCCGTGGGCGAGGCCCCGGCCTGCGTGGAGATGTGCCCCTGCGCCGCCGTCCATCTGGTGCCGCGGGCCGAGCTGGCGCAGTTCTGCAGCCCGGAGTACGAGGCCGCGCACAAGAAGGTGCTCGACCACGTGCGCCCGCCGCTCTCCCAGCTCAAGCCCAAATAGGGCGCTTCGCTCCCCTTTTCCTACCCTTAGCCTACCCTTTGCCCGTGGGCCGGGCGTAGCTGCCCCCGGCAGCCAGCCGCGCCAGGGCGATGAACCCCAGCACGAAGGCCAGGCCCAGGTGCGTCCAGTCCACCAGCATCACCGGGTTCGGCGAGAAGCTCACGTCGGGCAGGTTCTTGAGCACGCGCACCGCCCCCGTGGCCACCAGCGCGGCCAGGGTCAGCGCCCGCGCCCGGCCCAGGCCCGTGAGCTCCCAGCTCTGGCGCCATTCCAGGACCCAGCGGGTGAGGGCGTAGCCCACCACGAAGAGCAGCACCACGGCGGCCATGTAGTGCATGCGGTGGGTCAGCCAGAAATCGCCCAGCCAGGCCAGGCCCGGCACGTCGGCGATGCGGTAGCGCTTGGCGATGGGCATCTGCATCATGCCCGTGAGGGCCAGCACCCCGACGGAAAGGCCATAGGCCCAGGAGACGCGGCGGGTGACGGGGGTCATCATTTCGCGCCTCCCTTGCCCTGGTCGTCGGCCTGGTCCTCGGGCCGGGAATCATTCGGCCTGGACAGCCGCGAGCCGATGCGCAGCGCGCCCGCGATGACGCCCGCCACCGGCGCCAGCAGCGCGGCGTAGGCCAGGCGGTTCTCGTCGGCCATCATGTCGCGCACGCCTGTCAGGTGCGGCTTGCCCGGGCCGGTGGTCACGGCGGCGTCCAGGGCGTCGAAGGGCACCGGGGAGACGTAGAGCGAGTTGGTGCCGCCGTTCTCGGTCTCGCCGTAGACGAAGCCGTTCATCTTGCGGGCCAGGGCGTGGGCCTTGGCCACGATGTCGGCCCTGGGGCCGATCTCCTGCACGCCGTAGGGGCAGGCCTCGATGCAGGCGGGCTGGCGGCCCTCCGCCACGCGGTCGCGGCAGCGGTCGCACTTGAACATCACGCCGTTGCCCGCCAGCCGGGGCAGGATGCGCAGGTACAGCCCCACGCCGGACTGGCGCATGGGGATCTCCCAGGGGCACACGGCCTTGCACTTGGCCCCGCCCAGGCAGATGTCCGGGTCGATGCGCACGATGCCGTTGTTCTCCCGCGCCGCCGCGCCCCAGGGGCAGAGGTTGGCGCAGGGCGGGTTCTGGCAGTGCATGCAGCGCCGGGGAATGTGGATCTCGAAGCGCTGGCCCTGGTACTGGCCGCGCGCGGTCTGGATATACAGCCAGTTGTAGGGGGTCAGCCGCCCGGTCTCGCCGCGCTTCTCCGACCAGTCCTCGTTCTTGCTGGTGGAGGGGATCATGACCGGAAACGGCTTCACCGGCTCGGGGAACTTCGGCGCATTGGCCTCGCGGCAGCCCTCCACGCAGGCCCCGCAGCCCACGCACTTGGACAGGTCGTGCAGGGTGGCCAGCTCCGTGCCGGGCTTGCCCGCCTTGGCCGGGGCGGCGCTGGCGGCCAGGGCCGCCGCCGGGGCCAGCAGCCCCAGGCCGGAAACGCCCAGGCTGGCCAAAAAGCGCCTGCGCGAGAGGTTCGGTGTCTTGGAACGCTGTTTCATGGATGCTCCATATCTGTGGCCGCAAGTGTCGGCACCGGGAACTATAATCCTTTTTCGGGGCGCGGCAAGCCTTGTGCGGCGGCGGACAATGTCCGACTCGGCCCGCCTTGTCCAGCCCCCGGGAATTGACATTTATGTCTAGCGCCAGGAATTGCCGCTGGACAGCCGGGGCCTTTGCCTGTAAGCATCCCGGGTGCTTCCCGCACAAGCGGACAGCCCCCGCAGAACATTATTCGCCGCCCTACGCGCATGAGGATCTGAAAGACAGATGACCAAGACCGCCACACTCATCATCGACGGAAAGACCCTGCACCTGCCGATCGTCGAAGGCAGCCACGGGGACCGCGGCATCGACATCACCAAACTGCGCGCGGAAACCGGCTGCATCACCTACGACCCCGGCTACGTGAACACCGGCCCGTGCAAGAGCGCCATCACCTTCGTGGACGGCGAGAACGGCGTGCTGCGCTACCGGGGCTTTCCCATCGAACAGATCGCCGCGCGCGGCTCCTTCACCGAGACGGCCTGGCTGCTCATCTTCGGCGAACTGCCCACGCGCGAGCAGCTCTCGCGCTTTTCCGCCGGCCTGTGCGCCGAGGAGCTGCTGCACGAGGACGTGAAGCACCACTTCGAGGGCTTCCCGCCGGGCGGCCACCCCATGGCCATGCTCTCGGCCATCGTGAACTCCCTGGGCTGCTACCACCCGGACCTGCTGGAGATCGAGAGCCGCGGCGAGTTCTACCTGGCGGCCTCCAAGATCATCAGCAAGGTGCGCACCGTGGCCGCCTTCAGCTACCGCAAGAGCATGGGCCTGCCCTTCATGTACCCGGACCCGGCCCTGTCGTACTGCCGCAACTTCCTGCACATGATGTTCTCCATCCCCCACCGCCACTACGACCCCAGCCCGGAGGCCGTGCGCGCGCTGTCGCTGTTCCTGACCCTGCACGCGGACCACGAGCAGAACTGCTCCACCAGCACCGTGCGCATGGTGGGATCGAGCCAGGCCAACCTGTTCGCCTCGGTCTCCGCGGGCATCTGCGCGCTGTGGGGCCGCCTGCACGGCGGGGCCAACGCGGGCGTGGTGGAGATGCTGGAGGGCATCGCCGACGGCAAGCGCAACCCGGCGGACGTTCTGGAGGCGGCCAAGCAGAAGAAGTTCCGGCTCATGGGCTTCGGCCACCGCATCTACAAGAACTACGACCCGCGCGCGGTGATCCTCAAGAAGGCCGCCCACGACCTGCTGCTCAAGATGGGCAAGCTCGACCGGCTCATGGACATCGCCATGGAGCTGGAGACCCTGGCCCTGGCCGACCCCTACTTCGTGGAGCGCAAGCTCTACCCCAACGTGGACTTCTACTCCGGCATCATCCTGCGCGCGCTGAACATCCCGGTGCAGATGTTCCCGGTGATGTTCGCCATCGGGCGCATGCCCGGCTGGATCGCCCACTGGTACGAGGAGCACCAGCAGCACGGCGGCAAGATCCACCGCCCCCGGCAGGTCTACACCGGCCAGATCCTGCGCGACTACGTGCCCATCGACGAAAGATAGCCGAGAGAGGGGCGGGGGACGGGCGGCGTAACCCGGTTTGGCCGCCCTCCGGAGCGCCAAAAGGCGCGAACGCGAAAAAAATCGCGCAGACCGAAAAAAAGTGCTTGCCAAGCGGACGGGATATCGCTAGACATTGCCTCCGCAACGACGAGCCGAAGTGGTGGAATTGGTAGACACGCTAGGTTCAGGGTCTAGTGGTCGCAAGGCCATGGGAGTTCGAGTCTCCCCTTCGGCACCAAAAGAAACGGGCCGCAATCCTCAGGGATCGCGGCCTTTTTCATTTCCGTTCGCC
Organism: Pseudomonadota bacterium; assembly: GCA_023438245.1. Classification (GTDB taxonomy): domain Bacteria; phylum Desulfobacterota; class Desulfovibrionia; order Desulfovibrionales; family Desulfovibrionaceae; genus Humidesulfovibrio. The sequence continues at coordinate 45,389 of JAEXRD010000057.1, forward strand.
CCCCCGGCTGCGCCGGGATACGCCACGTGCGCGACGCTACGCAGGCTTTTGCGCAGCGCCAGGCCCGCCACATCCCGGGCCAAGCGTTTTTTTGCGTACGATATCAGCAGGCAACAAAAAATTTCCGAAAACGACATACGCCATTTCCTGTCTGCGCTTTACTCCTCGCCGCAGCCGGGATATGCAATGGATTAGTGCCCATAGCGAGGAAGTCATGCTGAACACCACCCGTCTCCTGACCCTGTGTATCGTCCTGTCCCTGCTGCTCTCCGCCTGTGGAGGCTCACCCGCGCCGGAAAAAGCCAAAGCCTGCGAGGACGCCCTCGGCTGCGTCCAACTCGCGGCGGATGCGCCCCTCCCGCTGGGCGTGATCCAGTCGCTCTCCGGCAAGGTGGCCACCCTGGGCCAGGAGCAGCTGCGCGGCCTTGAGCTGGCCCTGCAGCGCCGGGGCGGCAAGGTCGCCGGACGCACCGTGAAGCTCATCGTGGAGGACACCGGCTGCGCGCCGGAAGGCGGGGCCAACGCCGCGCTCAAGATCATCGCCGACCCCAGCGTGGTGGCCCTGTTCGGCACCACCTGCTCCGGCGACGCGGCCACCGCCGCCGAGGTCATGACCAAGGCCGGACTGTCCATGATCTCCGGCAACAACAGCGCGCCCTTCCTCACCTCCATCGGCGGCAAGCAGGCCCCCAAGTGGCAGCCCGGCTACCTGCGCACCGCTCCCAACGAGGAATCCTCCGGCCCGGCGGCGGCGCGCTTCGCCTACACCCGCCTGGGCATCCGCAAGGCCGCCACCATCAACGACGGCGACATCTACACCCGCGGCCTCACCGACGGCTTCATCCAGGAATTCAAGCGCCTGGGCGGCGAGATCGTGCTCGACACCGCCGTGAACAAGAGCGACACCAACATGGGGCCGGTGCTCACCGCCGTGATGAACTCCCAAGCCCAGCTCGTCTTCTTCCCGCTGTTCCAGCCGGAGGGCAACCACGTGCTGCTCCAGGCCCGCAAGACCCCCGGCATGGAGAAGATCGTGCTCATGAGCGACGGCTCGCTCATCGACGCCTCGTTCATCTCCGCCGTGGGCAAGGCCGCCGTGGGCATGTACTTCGTGGGCCCCACCCCGCCGGACAAGACTCCCGAGCTGGCCAAGCTGGAGGGCGAGTACCAGGCCAGATACGGCGTGGTGCCCCCGACCTACTATTATGTCAGCGCCTTCGACGCCGCCAACATCCTCTTCGAGGCCATCGAGAAGGTGGCCAAGCAGAAGGACGGCTCGCTGTCCATAGGCCGCCAAGCCCTGCGCGACGCCCTGTACGCCACGCGCGGGCACAAGGGCGTGGCCGGGGTCATGAACTGCTCCGCCTTCGGCGACTGCGCGGCCCAGCGCTTCAACGTGCTGCGCCTGGACAACCCCGCGGCGGGCGTCGAGGGCCTGAAGAACAACGTCATCTTCACCTACTCCCCGCAGTGATGGAACTCTCGGGCGGCATCAAGGCTCTCTGGCGCGGCCAGGGCATCACGGCCAAGTTCGGCCTGGCCCTGTCGCTGCTGCTGGGGCTGCTGCTGGTGGAGGGGATCATCAGCTTCTACGCCATGAGCCTGTCGCGCGCCGCCGGAGAGGGCATCCGCGTGCGCCAGGAGATCCGCCAGATCGTCTTCGAGATGGACGGCCTGCGCGAGCGCGCCCGCCGCCTGCAGCGCGACTTCTTCATCAACTACCCGGAGATCGGTTTCAGCAAGGCCGAGCAACTCTACTTCGTCCCGGCCAAGGAGACCATCGGGCGCGTGGTGGCCTTAAGCGACAAGCTGCGCGAGCTGGCCGCCGACCCGGACACCAGCGATGCCCTGCGCAAGCGCAACACCGACATCAACCTGTACCTCTCCACGGCCCGGCGCTTCCCGGCCATTTTCGAGGACCTGGTGGGCATGGTCACCACCCTGGCGGCACCGGGCCGGGGCCTGCAGGGCCAGCTCAAGGCCCGGCAGGCCGCCCTGGGCGCGCTGGCGGCGGAAAGTCCCGAGGCCCGCCCCCTGCACCGCGAGATGGCCCTGCTGGAGCACGAATACTGGCTGAACCGCCAGCGCCCGGCCATGCAGTCGGCCCTGAACATGGGCTTCCAGCTGGGCAAGGCGCTGGACGCCGACCACAGGCTCTCGGCGGACAAAAAGGCAGCCGCCCGGGCGCTGCTGCGCGAGTACGGCGAGACCGCCCGGCAGATCCTGGAACTGGACGTGGCCATCCGCAGCAAGCTCAACGACCTGGCCCTCCAGGCCCGCGCGGCGGACCCCATCTCCGAGGATCTGAAGACCCTGGCCACGGCGGACGTGGAACAGGCCAGCGCGCGCATCCGCAGGGCGGGCATCGTGGCCGACGCCACCTTCCTGGGCATGACGTTCACTGCCCTGGGCCTGGCCCTGGTCATCGCCCGTCTGGTGCATTCCAGCATCACCCGCCGCATCGTGGACCTCACCCGCTCCGCCGAGGCCCTGCGCCAGGGCGACATGAGCGCGCGCGCCCAGGTGGCCGGGGAGGACGAGATCGGCGCGCTGGGCACGGCCTTCAACCACATGGCCGACCGCATCACCGACCTGGTGGCCAACCTGGAGGCCAAGGTGGGCGCGCGCACCGCCGAGCTCACCGCCGCCCGCGACGAGCTGCAGGCCGCCGTGGGGGCTCTGGACGAAAAGAACAGGGCGCTGGAGGTGCTCTCGCGCACCGACAAGCTCACCGGCATCGGCAACCGCCGCTGGCTGGAGGAGGCGCTCCAGGCCGAGGTGCTGCGCGCCCGGCGCTACGCCAAGCCCTTCTCGGTCATCATGGCCGATGTGGACCGCTTCAAGTCCGTCAACGACATTTTCGGCCACCAGATGGGCGACGCGGTGCTCATCGAGGCCGCGGCCATGCTCTCCAAGGGTGCGCGGGAAACCGACGTGGTGGGCCGCTGGGGCGGCGAGGAATTCCTGCTGCTCTGCCCGGAGACCAGCCTGGGCGTCGGCGCGGCCCTGGCCGAGCGCCTGCGCCAGAACTTCGCCGAGCACATCTTCCCCGAGGTCGGGCAGATCACCGTGAGCTTCGGCGTGACCTGCTACCAGTCCGACGACAGCGCGCAGGGGCTGGTGCTGCGCGCCGACGAGGCGCTGTACAAGGCCAAGGAATCAGGCCGCAACCGCGTGGAGACGGCCTAGGCCACTAGCCCGGTCACTAGCCCAGCAGGGAGCCCTGCCGCTGGCGCACCAGCGTCCTGGGGGCCAGCACGGTCCTGCGCACAAGCCCCTCGGGCAACCGCGCCAGAAGGCGCGCCAGGTAGCGGGAAGGCTGGCGCTCCAACTCCCGGCCATACACCGTCCTGCGCTCGGCGTGGCTCATGACCAGAAGCCGCCGGGCGCGCGTCATGCCCACGTAGAGCAGCCGGGCCTCCTCGTCCACCTCGTCGGGATGGCAGTCCCCGCCCTCGCGGATGAAGGGCAGCACGCCTTCTTCCAGCGCGGGCAGGAACACAGCCTCGAACTCCAGGCCCTTGGCGGCGTGCAGGGTCAGGATGGGCACCTTCTGGGCCGAGCGCCGCACGCGCACCAGCCCCTCCTCCAGCCGCAGCCAGTCGATGAGGCCCACCCAGCCGCCCTGCTCGTCGTAGGCGTGGCACAGCTCGCGGAAGGCCAGGCCTTCCCAGAAGAAGCGGTCGAAGGGCGGGCTCTCGCGCAGGGCGCTGGGCAGCACGCGCGGCCCCTGCACCAGCAGAAATTCCGGCAGCTCCGCCGCCACCTGGCCGCCCTCTTCGACCGGCATGGCGGGCGCGGGCAGGCCGAAGAGCTTCTCCGCCGCGCGCAAAATGGCCGCCACGCGACCGTCCTGCCAGAAGGCCTCGGCCTCGGGCGCGCAGGCGCCCACACCGGCCTGCTCCAGGGCCTCCTTGTAGGGCCCCATGAGCGCGCGCGAGCGCACCAGCACGGCGATGTCGCCGGGCGCCAGCTCCGGGCCTCCCGCGCCATGCTCCCGCAGGGTCAGGCTGCCGCCGCCCAAAAGAGCGCGGATGCGCTCGGCGATGCGCCGGGCCTCGCGGCCCGCGTCCGGGGTCTGGAGCAGCTCCACCTCCCAGGGGGCTCCGGCCCGGGCGATGAGCGCTGGCTGGCTGCCCGCTGAGGGGGGCAGAACGGCCTCGGGCAGAACGGCCTCGGGCAGAACGGCCTCGGCGGCGTCCAGGATGCCCTGGCCGCTGCGGTAGCTGCGCCGGAGCCCCACCACCTCCAGGCCGGGCCAGCGCGCCTGCAGGCGCTCGCGCACGCGGCCCGCCGCGCCCCGGAAGCCGTAGATGCTCTGGTTGGGGTCGCCGATGGCGAAGAAGCCCTGGCCGCCCACCTGTCCAGGTAGGCCAGGCGGCCCGGCAAGGCCCATGACGCCCTCCAGCTGCAGCACGGAGAGGTCCTGCACCTCGTCCACCAGCAGATGCTTGAAGGGCGGCACGAAATCCGGCTGGCGCACCAGGTCCAGCAGAAATTCCAGCAGGTCGCCGAAGTCCGCCAGGTTGCGCACGCCCTTGACCTCGGCCACGTGGCGGGCGGCCACGGCCATGTCCTCGCCGCCGGGAAGCTCCTCAAGCGGGGTCAGCGACTCGCGGGCCAGCACCCAGCGGTCGTACAGCGCGCGGGACTGGCGCAAGGTCCGGGGCGCGCCCAGGTCCACGGGCAGCCCCTCGATGAAGAGCTTGCGCACGGCCTCCTCGGCCAGCAGCACCGGCGGCTTGCCCCGGCGCAGGGCCCACAGGCTCAGCGCCAGGGCGTGCAGGGTGTCGGCCACTGGCAGTTCCGCCTGGCCGGGCCCCGACAGTCCGGAAAGCCGGGCCGCCAGGCGCTCGCGCAGCTCCCCGGCGGCGCGCCGGGTGAAGGTCACCACCGCCACGTCCCGGGCCGCCACTCCGGCCTGCAGCAGGCGCGCCACGCGCTCCATGAGGGTGTGGGTCTTGCCCGTGCCCGGACCGGCCAGCACCAGCACCGGGCCGGGACCGGCCTCGGCGGCGGTGTCCTGCTCGGGGTTGAGGCCGTCCGGCATTGCGGGCACCGGACGCATGAGCTGGGAAACGCTGGGAACGCCCTGCCCGGTTTCGCCTTGATCGGGGTCGCTCTCGCCCTCGCGGTCCTGGCCCTGGCCCGGCTCCTTGCGCTTCCTGCCGCGCTTCGGGCCCGGAGCGATGAGCCGCCCGCCGCTCTTCATTTCGGAGCGCTCCTCCGGCGAAAACACGGTGATGACCCCGTACTCGCCGTCGAACCCGGACTTGCGCAGCACCTTGCCCGCGCGCATGCGCTCCAGGGCCTCGGCCAGCACGGGCGAGAGCCTGCGCACGTCCTCGGCGGGCACGCGGCGCAGGATGTCCAGCTCCGGCCCCAGCTTTTCCAGCAGGCGGAAATATTCGGCGCTCACGGTCTTTGTGGCCGGGCCGCTGTCCAATATCTCGGAGAGCACCTCGCGCAGGGGGATGAGCGAGGCGTAGCCGGGCTGGCCCTCGGGCTGCCGGGATTCGCCGCGGTCGGCCAGGGCCAGCACGCGGTGCAGCACGCCCAGGGTGGCGGGCCTGCCGCACACCGGGCACAGGCCCTTGTGGGCATGGGTCTCGGCGGGCTCCATGCTCCAGGCGCAATTGCGGTGGCCGTCCAGGTGGTACTTGCCTTCCTCGGGGAAGAACTCCACCGTGCCCAGGAACTCTGTCCCGTCAGGGCTGTCATGGTATTTCAAGGCGCTGCGGATGCCCGAGTACGAGGCCTGGCCCCGGAACAGGTTGGCCTCGCGCCCCAGCTTCTCGCCGGAGTGGGCGTCGGAATTGGAAACCATGCGGAAGCGGTCCAGCGCGCTGATGGTCCAGTTCATGCCCGGATCGCTCGACAGGCCCGTCTCCATGGCGAAAATTTCCGGCGTCAGGTCTCCGTAGCACTCCTCCACGCTGTCGAAGCCGCTCATGGAGCCGAACAGCGAGAACCAGGGCGTCCAGATGTGCGCGGGAATGAGGAAGGCCTCGGGGTGGGTCTGCAGCACCATTTCCAGCAGGTTGCGGCTGTCCAGCCCCAGGATGGGTCGGCCGTCGCTGGCGAGGTTGCCCACCTGGGCCAGCTTGGCGTTCAGCGCCTTGGCCGCCTCGATGGTGGGCAGGTACACCAGGTTGTGCACCTTGCGCACTTTTCCGCCGCGCTTGTAGATGGAGCTGATCTCGCCCTGGAGCAGGAACCGCGCGCCGCCGCCGAACTTCACGGGCGCGCCGGGAATCTCGCGCTCCAGCCCGCCGGGGTTGCGCAGCCGGAGCAACCCGCTGCCGTCGTCCACCAGCTCGCGCTCGATCTCGGCGAGCCAGCCTGGGTGGGTGCAGTCGCCCGTGCCCAGCACGTTCAGGCCCTTCACCTCGGCCCAGGCGGCCAGGTTGCGGATGGTGAGGCCCTTGCTGGTGGCCCGCGAGTGGCGCGAGTGGATGTGCAGGTCCGCCGCGAATTCGGTCATCTGTGGTCCCGTGGGGTTGATCCGGTGGGAAGGGGCTCCACACGGTCTAGACCAGGGCTGGCCGCATGGCAACCCCGGAAACGGCCTGGGCTATTGCGGAAGCCCCGTGTAGAACTCGCGGAAGTCGCCCTCGGCCCGGACCTGCACCTCGCGCCTGCGCGCGTTCACGGCCCGCTGGCTGCCCGCCAGAAGCTCCACCAGGTCGCGGTCCAGGTGGCCCTCCAGCGCCAGGCGGCGCAGCAGCCGCACGCTGTCCGCGCTGCTGATGCCCGCGCGGTAGGGCCTGTCCTCGCGCACCGCGGTGAACACGTCGGCCACGGCCAGGATGCGCGAGCCCTGCGACAGCGCCTCGGCGCTCATGCCCCAGGGGTAGCCCGCGCCGGAGAGCTGCTCGTGGTGCTGGGAGGCCCAGGCGCACACCAGCTCCAGCCCCGGAACCGAGCCCAGGATGGCGGCGGTGAGCTCCGGGTGGCGGCGCATGACGGCCTTTTCCGCAGCATCCAGCGGGCCGGGCTTGTCCAGGATCTCGCCGGGCACGGCCAGCTTGCCCAGGTCGTGCAGTTCGCCCGCCAGGCGCAGGATGTCCACCTCCGCCTCGGCCAGCCCGGCCATGCGGCCCAGCAGGCCCGCCGTCTCGGCCACGCCGCAGGAGTGGGTGGCCGTGAAGCGCGAGCGGAAGTCGATGATCTGGGAAAAGGAGCGCGCCGCCTGAGAAAGCTGCCCGCGCGACAGCCCCTTGTGGTCGAAGAGATCCGGCTCCGCGCCCAGGATGGCCGCGGGATCGCCGCTGGCCATGCCCAGCCAGAAAGCACGGTCCCCGGCCAGGTCGGCCAGGGCCTCCAGCAGCTGCGGCAGGAACTGCACCGGCGCGCGCTGGCGCAGCCTGCCCATGATCTCGCCGGGCTCGGAGAGGCGGTAACGCACGTAGAGCACGTCCAGCCGGTCCACAAGATTCAGGATGTTGGCCAAAAACAGGGTGCGGGAGTCCTCGTCCAGCAGGTCGAAGCGCGCGCTGGCCGTGTGGTGGTGGCGCACCAGCAGAGCCACCTCGCCCAGCAGCGGATTCTGGCGCAGCAGCCGGTAGCCGATCTCGGCATGGCGCGCGCCGTCGGCCTCGAACTGGAGGGCGGCCAGGCGGCTGGCCAGGGTGAAGCCGCCCGCGTCGTGCAGCAGCCCGGCCATGAACAGGTCGGTGAGCTCCCGGCGCGGCAGGTCCAGGCGCTGGCCCAGGCGCACCGCGGCGTAGGCCACGCGCTTGTGGTGGCCCACGACCTCGGGGCTCATGAGGTCGAGCGCCCCGGAGAGTCCGGCGAGAAAATCGAGCAGTCTGACAGCCAACACGAACTCCAGCCTGGGGGGGGCCAGCCTAGAACTTGAACACATCCACCTCGACGCCGGCCTTGCCTCCAAGCTTGTCGGCGGCGCCCTTCACATCCAGATCCTTCAACTTGTTCGCCGCCCCGGCGGGGTCGCCCTTCTTGTTCAGCTCCTTGCCGGTGACGGGGTCCACCTGCTTGTCCTCGCCGAACTTGAACCGCACCGGCCCCTGGTCTTCTTTCTTGGGGGTCAGGTTGGGGTCGAGCTTCCAGCTCGTGGCGTTGGTCTGCACGCTTTCCCCTTCCGGCGTGATCTCGGCGGCCAGCTCGCGCGGGGGGCCCATCTGCTCGCGCTGCATGGCGCTGTACGGGGAAAGCAGGTCCTTGCGGCTGATGCCGGGGTCCTGCGCCTTGACGGGCGGCCTGGCCCTGGTCTGCCGCGCGGGCTTCCCCTCCTGGGCAAGCGCCGGGCACGCCCAGAGCCCCGCGGCGCACAACGCCGCCGCGAGCACGAGCAGGCACGGCGCCAGGGGGGACAACCGGGGCATGGGGACCTTCCGTGGTCAGGGTTCCGTGGCGTGCGGAACAGGCCCGCACGCTGGAAGACTATACCCCGCGGAAGTACTTTTCAAGCCTGTCCATGGCCCGTTCGATGTTTTCCAGAGAGTTTGCGTAGGAAAAACGCAGGAAGCCCTCGGCGCCCTGGCCGAAGTCGACGCCCGGGGTGACGCCCACGTGGGCCTTCTCCAGGATGTCGAAGGCCAGCGCAAGCGAGCTGCCGCCGAACTTCTCGGCCCAGGGCCGGGCGTTGGCCAGGATGTAGAAGGCCCCGGTGGGGTCGTGGGCCACGTACAGGCCCATGCCCTTGATGCGCGCAAGCATGTACCTGCGGCGCTCGTCGTAGATGGCCTTCATGCGCGCCACGTCCGCCTCGGCCTGGGTCAGCGCGGCGATGCCCGCCCGCTGGGCCACGGAGTTGGCGGAGATGAAGAAGTTCTGGCAGAGCTTCTGCATGGGCCGGATGAACTCCCGGGGGGCGATGAGGTAGCCCAGCCGCCAGCCGGTCATGGCGTAGAGCTTGGAAAAGCCGTTGAGCACGAAGCAGCGGTCCGTGAACTCCAGGGCGCTGTGCTCTTTGCCCTCGTACACCAGGCCGTGGTAGATTTCGTCGCTGACCAGCCAGGAGCCGCGCTCGTCGGAAAGGTTGGCCACGGCGGCCATGCGGTCGGCGGACAGGAGCGTGCCCGTGGGGTTGGCCGGGGAGTTGAGCAGGATGGCGCGGGTGCGCTCGTTCATGGCCTCGGCGATGGCCTCGGGCCGGTACTGGAAGCTGTCGTCCTCGGTCACCAGCACACGCTGGGGGCAGGCCCCGGCGAAGCGGATGAAATTGTCGTAGCAGGCGTAGGCCGGGTCGGAGAGGATGACCCCGTCGCCCTCCTCCAGCAGCGTGGAGAACAGCAGCAGCATGGCCGGGCTGGTGCCCTGGGTCACGATGATCTGGTCCGGGGCGACAGTGACGCCGTAGCGGGCGCGGTAGTCCTCGCAGATGGCCTCGCGCAGGGGCAAGAGGCCCAGGCTGTGGGTGTAGTGGGTGTCGCCGTCGGCCAGGGCCTTCCGGGCCGCCTCCTTGATGCATTCGGGCGTGTCGAAGTCCGGCTCGCCGATCTCCAGGTGGATGACATCAAAGCCCTGGGCCTCCAGCTTGTGGGCGGCCTCCAGCACGTCCATGACCAGGAACGGGGTGATGCCCCCGGCGCGCTTGGAAACGCAGACGTTTTCGCTCACGATGCTCCTCCTTGCGGAAAACGGGAATGAAAACGGGCCGGAAGCAGGGGATTGCCCCCGCCTCCGGCCCGCGCGGTCCGGTCCTAGAAATTGAAGTTCAGCGCGCCGCGGATGGCCTCCATGCTCTCCTGGGCCTTGGCGCGGGCCTTGGCGTTGCCCTGCTCCAGGATGTGCCACAGGCGCTCGGGGTCGGCCTCCAGGGCGCGCCTGCGGGCGTGGATGGGCTCCAGGAAGCGGGTCAGCGACTCCATGAGCACCTTCTTGCAGTCCACGCAGCCCCAGGTGGCGGTGGTGCACCCGGCCTTGATCTCCTCGCACTTCGCGGGGTCGGTGAGGAGCTTGTGGTAGGGGAACAGGTTGCACACCGCCGGGTCGCCCGCGTCGGACTTGCGCAGGCGGTTCTTGTCGGTGAGCATGCCCTTGATCTTGGGCGCGATGTCCTCCAGCGGCTCGCCCAGGGCGATGGAATTGCCGTAGCTCTTGCTCATCTTGCGGCCGTCCAGGCCGGGCAGCTTGGCCTCCTCGGTCAAGAGGGCCTTGGGCTCGGGGAAGAAGGGCTGGTTCTCCGGGCAGTGCAGGAAGTTGAAGCGCCGCGCGATCTCGCGGGTGAGCTCCAGGTGGGGCAGCTGGTCCTGGCCCACGGGCACCGCCGTGGCGCGGTACAGGATGATGTCCGAGCACATGAGCACCGGGTAGCCGAGGAAGCCGTAAGTGGCCAGGTCCTTCTGGCCGGAGAGCTCCTGGGCCACCTCCTTGTAGGTGGGGTTGCGCTCCAGCCAGCCGATGGGCGTGAGCATGGACAAGAGCAGGTGCAGCTCGGCGTGCTCCTTGACCTGCGACTGCTGAAAGATGACGCACTTTTCCGGGTCCAGCCCGGCGGCGATCCAGTCCAGCACCAGGCCGGGCACGAAGCCCTTGATGCGCCCGGGATCGGCGTATTCCGTGGTCAGCGCGTGCCAGTCGGCCACGAAGAACAGGCAGTCGTGCTGCTCCTGCAGCTCCAGCCAGTTGGCCAGCACGCCGAAATGGTGGCCGAGGTGCAGGGGGCCGGTGGGGCGCATGCCCGAGACGATGCGTTCGTTTTTGGCGGTCATGGGTACTTCGCGTTTTGTTGGAGGTTTAGAAATCGGGGCTGACGCCCAGGAGCCAGGCACCCTTCTCCACCATGGGGAAGAGCAGCGTGCCCAGGATGCTGAAACCGAGCAGGTTGCCCACGAACAGCAGGCCGATGACCAGCAGGATGCCGTAACGGCCCAGGCTCAGGTAGGCGTAGGCCAGGCGGGCCGGAAGAAAGCGGGCCAGGATGCTGCTGCCGTCCAGCGGGGGAATGGGCAGCATGTTGAAGGCGGCGATGAGCAGGCTGACGTACACCCCGGCATGGGCCATGGTGGCGGTGGGCACCAGGATGCGCACGGCCAGGCCTTCGGGGTTTTCCACAGGCATGTTCGCAATGGCGTGGAAGATGGCCGCGCACAGGCAGGCCACCAAAACGTTGGCCAGCGGCCCGGCCAGGGCCACCAGGAACATGCCGGTGCGCTCGTCGCGGAAGTGGCGCGTGTCCACGGGCACGGGCCGCGCCCAGCCGATGTGCGGCGGAATGAGCATGATCAGCATGCCCAGCGGGTCGATGTGGCGGGCGGGATTGAGGGAGATGCGCCCGGCCAGGCGCGCGGTGGGGTCGCCCAGCAGGCTGGCGGCCAGGCCGTGCGCGGCCTCGTGGCAGGTGATGGTGAACAGCAGCGGCACCAGCAGCACCGTGAGTTCGCGTATGTACTGGGCAAGGTCGAGCATCGCTAGGCGGCTAGCACGAAGCGCCTGCGCGGGCAAGGAGAAAGACTCCGGGCAATTCCGGCGGGCGTGCCGGGAGGGGGGCGTCGGGGCGCGCGGAGAGGGCCGCTACCCGGCCCCTGCCGTGGCCCGGCGCACCTTCTCCTTCAGCTCGGTCAAGTCCACGCTCTTGACCACGTAATGGTCCGCGGCGATGCTCTTCAGGTCGTGCTGGAAGCTGTCGTAGGCCGTGGAGAGGATCACCGGCACATGGTTGGTCAGGCCCCGGATCTCCTGCAGCAGGTCCAGGCCGGAGCGCCCCGGCCCCAGCTTGATGTCCAGGATGACCACGTCGGGCTTCTCGCGCGCCAGCACGGCCAGGATGGGTTCCTCTCCGTCCGAGGTGGCCACGCCGTAGCCCTCGCTCTCCAGTTCCTCCTGGTAGAGCATGCGGATGTGCTTTTCGTCGTCCACGACGAGGATCTTGCTCATGGCTCTCGCCTCCTCCGGGGGGACAGGGCTCCTCTTACTTTGAGATGTATATCCCCTTTTCCTGCCCGGTCAACCAATTTCCCCCAAAAGGGGTAGGAACTTGACAAGCCGGGCGCTATGCCGCACCTGTGGCCGCACCGAACGAAACAACCCGAGGAGGCCCGCATGATCACCGTGTTCATCGAGCCGGACAACCACACGCTCACTTTCGAGAAGCTCAACACCGTGCTCATGCTGCAGAAACGCCTGGGCCTGCGCGTCAACGACGCCCTCGTCATTCGCGACACGGAGCTGCTGACCCCCGACCGAAAGATCGAGGACGGCGACCACATCCGCATCCGCAAAGTCGTTTCCACCGGATAGGAGCCCCCCATGAAATGCCGCAAATGCAAAGCCCCGGCGGAAGTGCCCCTGCCCAGCCACAACACCGCCTTCTGCCGCGAATGCTTCGCCACCTTTTTTTCCGGCCAGGTGGAAAAGGCCGTGACCAAGCACAAGATGATCCTGCCCGGAGAGCGCGTGCTGGTGGCCCTTTCCGGCGGCAAGGACTCGCTGACCATCATGCTGGAGCTCTCCCGCCAGGGCCATGACGTCACCGGCCTGCACGTGGACCTGGGCATCCCGGTGTCCTCCGCCGCCGCGCGGGCCAAGGTGGAGGGCTTCTGCGCGGCGCACGGCCTCAAGCTCCACGTCGTCGAGCTGGAGAAGGAAGGCATCCCCATCCCGGACGTGAAGCGCTACATCAACCGCCCGGTGTGCTCCGCCTGCGGCAAGATCAAGCGCCACTGGTTCAACCGCGTGGCCCTGGAGGGCGGCTTCAACGTGCTGGCCACGGGCCACAACCTGGACGACGAGGTGGCCCGGCTGTTCGCCAACACCCTGCGCTGGGACGCGGGCTACCTCTCCGACCAGGGCCCGTGCCTGCAGGCGGAGGACGGCTTCGCCCGCAAGATCAAGCCGCTGTACCGCCTGACGGAGTTCGAGACCGCCTGCTACGCCTTCATCAACGGCATCGAGATCCACACCGCGCCCTGCCCGTACAGCGGCGGGGCCAGCTTCACCGGGCACAAGAAGCTCTGGGCCGACCTGGAATACCAGAGCCCCGGCTCCAAGATCGCCTTCTACGACGGCTTCCTCAAGCGCGGCCGCCCGGCGTTCGCGCGCATCGAGCAGGAGGAAGGCCAGCCCGTGCTGCCCTGCGAATCGTGCAAGTCGCCCACCAGCACGGGCCTGTGCGGGGTGTGCCGCCTCAAGATCGCCGTCAACGAGCGCCGCGCCGCCGACCCCGAGAGGCAGTAGGGCCATGAACGCGCCCCGTGTCAGCGTCTGCCTGCCCTGCCATGATGCAGCGGCCACGCTGCCCCGGGCGCTGGAAAGCCTGCTGGCCCAGACGCTCACCGACTTCGAGATCGTGGCCGTGGACGACGGCAGCACGGACGCAACCGGCGACATCCTGGCGGACTGCGCCCGGCGCGATTCGCGCCTCCGGCCCATCCGCATTGCGCACTCCGGAGTGGCCCTGGCCTTTGCCCAGGCCGTGGGGGCCTCGCGCGCCCCGTACATCGCCCGCATGGACGCCGACGACCAGTGCCCGCCGAACCGGCTGGCCGCCCAGGCCGAACTTCTGGACGCCGACCCCGCGCTGGACGTGGTTTCCGGCCTCGTGCGCTTCGGCGGCGACCGCCAGGCCAGCCGGGGCTACGCCCTGCACGTGGACTGGCTGAACACGCTCATCAGCCACGAGGACATCGCGCTCTCCCGCTTCGTGGAGTCGCCGCTGTGCAACCCCTCCACCATGTTCCGGCGGGCCAGCTGGGAGCGCTTCGGCGGGCCGCGCAAAAGCCCGCCCGGCCAGCCCTTTCCCGAGGACTACGAGATGTGGCTGCGCTGGCTGGAGCTGGGCGCGCGCATCGGAAAAGTCTCAGAGGAAGTGCTGATCTGGCACGACCCGCCGACCCGGCTGACCCGCACGCACGCGGACTACTCGGACATGGCCTTTGCGACCATCCGGGCCAAGTACCTGTGGCGCTGGCTGGCGCGGCGCAACCCGGCGCACCCGTGCGTGCACGTCTGGGGCGCGGGGCGCGTCAGCCGCCAGCGGCTGGCCCCGCTCAGCGCGCTGGGCCTGGAAATCTCGGCCTACATCGACATCGACGCGCGCAAGATCGGCCAGCGGGTGCACGGGGTGCCGGTGCTCAGCCGCGAGACCCTGCCCGCCCCGGACTCTCCCGATGCCCCCTTCCTCCTGGTCAACGTCGGCAGCCGTGGCGCGCGCGAGGAGATTCGGGAATGGTTGGAGGAAAGAGGATGGAAGGCGGGGGAAGGGTTTATGGTTGTGGGGTAAGATGTGCTTACGAATGTCGCCAACAACTACTCTTCCCATCCATCATATGGAGATACGTTATTAAACTCAACAGATGCATCCGCCGACGAGATATCGACATCTGCTACTTCTATATCACCTTCAGAATCACCCGAGAACGATCTAATTGTTATATATATCTCCGCATCAGATTTGACTCCATGTCGAGTGAATGACCTTGTACCTAACGGAATTTCTTCACGGTCGACGCCGTCCCATGCATACAAACTTATATCAACATTCACAGTGAGCGTCAAAACACCTGTGCACGAAAGAACCATTTCATCATCATTGCTATCGACTACTACGAATGCATCCTCACCATCTGATGTAATAATAGAAAAATCAGACACAGCACCAACCTCAGCGTCATCAGAGAACCTATGGTATGAGTCTATCTCTGTAGACACATTGATCTTCCATGATTTGTCGTTTAGACCTTCCAGAATTGTTTTGAATACGTTCGAATTTCTGTCAAAAACCAATCGCGTAAAATTCATAACGACTGCATTCATGTAATATTGTGTTCCCGGCTTGCACGCGACACTCCTAATTGCATCGTCCAAGCTCTTAACATAATAAAGCCTCTCCGAGCAATCGCAATACGTCTTCAAACCGGCATCATCAGAAATAACCAGAACATTCTTATCGTAATCCTTAGCCCATGAGCTCAACGTACGCAGAGATATCGCATCGGGAAACTCACATTTTTTGTCTTTAACTGCAAATGGCGCTATCCCGTGCTGATAATCATACATCAGAGCCCTAAAATCAGCATATTCTTCACATTCTAATATTTCCATTTTCATACGATCAAGATATGCATCAAACAGCTTAGCAGCTTGCTGATTACTATCAAACAAGTTGCAGGCTCTAACGTCTATCGATGATTTGACTGATTCACTGTGCTCAAAATAGTCAATTAGGATATCCGAACATTGCCTGACAGTTCCTTTAGCCTTTTCAATAAAATCAGAAAAATGCTTGACATTTTCCATGTACATTACATTTGTCACAACACAGTCCAATCCAGATTCCACAAATATCCCGACTCTTGCTAAAACACCTGTAGCAAGATGGTACTGATATTTGATGAATATACTTGTATCAATTGCAACAGCGGAAATATCTCCATCCTTAACCCGTTCAAGGACAACATCAGAATCGCATATAGGCATACGTCCTCCGAAACCGTAATTGATCTCCCATTTGCCACCCGCCCCGCCCTCTGCTATACGTGCCAAGGCTGGAACGGTGGCTGGTCCGCGCGGGCCTGCGCGGGTGATTTTGGCTAGCGATATCAGCAATGCGTAGACGACGCAAGACGCCCCGCAGAAGAGCGTGAACATGCACGTGAACGTGCCGCCCAAGCACTTCCCCGACTGGACCCCGCCCAAGGAGCTGGAGCTGCCGCCCGTGGCCCCGCGCTCGCCCTGGCTGGCGGCCGCGCTTTCGGGCATCTGGCCCGGCCTGGGGCAGATCTACAACGGCCAGTTCCGCAAGGGCGTCATCATCCTGGCCGTGGTGTCGCTGTGGCAGCTCCTCGGCATCGGCGCGGTGGAGTTCTTCCGCTGGTGGACCATGAGCCTGGCCGCCACGGGCGGAGTGTGCCTGCTGGCCTCCGTCGATGCCTGGCGCACGGCCAAAAAGCTCAAGAATTTCCGGCCCGGCCCGCGCAACACCATGCGCGTGTACCTCATCGCGCTCACGGCCTTCACCCTGTGCGGGCTGGCCGCGCAAAGCGCCGAGCACTGGGCCTTCCCCATCTACGAGGTGCGCCAGACGAGCATGCGCCCCACCCTGCGCAGCGGCGACCGCCTGCGCTGCAAGGCCCTCGGCCCGCGCGACGTCATCCGCCGGGGCCAGCTGGTGGTGTTCCAGTACCCGCCCGACCCCTCGCTGATCTTCGTGAAGCGCGTGGTGGGCCTGCCGGGCGAGCTGGTGGAGGTGGACGACGGCCACGTGTTCGTCAACGGCGACCCCATCGACGAGGGGTTCTACGCCTACATGGAGCGCGGCGAGAAGACGCTGGACATGCCGCCCACCCGGCTGGACCCGGGCGAGTACTACGTCATGGGCGACAACCGCCATTCCTCGTTCGACTCGCGCAGCTTCGGGCCGGTGCCGCGCTCGCGCATGCTGGCCACCCCGCTCTACGTCATCGTGTCGCTGGGCGAAAATGAAGGCCTGCGGCTGGACCGCGTGGGGCTGGTGGCGCGCTAGACGGCGAGCCTCCTTACGACGACTCCCCCCTGCCTATCCACGAGAGCCCGCCGCCTTTCAACGTGGGGCCTGCGCTCCTGCCTTTGCATGGGGGCAGCCCCACGCCCTCAATACCATGAGAAGACGGGCACCCTCCCCTGCCTTTCCAATGGGGGCTGCCCCCCGAAGATGGATTTTGTTCCCTGGCGAGGAAGGATGGCGCGGGGGGGGCGGGGATAGTACTGTTGCGGTACAGCCCCGGCCCCCCGCGCCGG
>JAEXRD010000072.1 GCA_023438245.1 Pseudomonadota bacterium
CTGCAGGTACAGGGCGAGCAGGTCGGCGGGCGCGGCCAGGGCGTCGGGATCGGCCAGGGCATCCGACAGGGCCCCCGCCAAGGTCAGGCCCGTGGGCGTGGCGACCACCTGCCCGGCCCCTGAAACCGGCGAAGCCGGCTGCGGGGGCGGGCCGGGGGGCGGGAAGGCCTCCACCCAGGCGGCCTGGCGCATGGCGCGGATGCGGGCCATGGCCTGGTGCAGGCGCGAGAGGAAGCGCTCCACGGCCAGGCCCCGGGCCATGGCCGCGGCCCACTCGGCGTCCGGGGCGTCCACGTTGACGTCGGCCCCGTCGAAGCCCAGGGCCTTGGCCACCTCGGGCTGGCGGTCGAAATTCAGCTTGTCGGTCTTGCGCCCGGCGGCCAGGTGCAGGGCCGTGCGCGCGGCCATGAGGAACCGGCGGTCCTGCTCCAGGGCCTGCATGTCGCCGGGCGTGAAGGGCGGGCGCGGGTTGCCGGGGTTGGCCGCCAGCACCTGCAGCAGCCAGTGGATCTGGTGCACGTCGCGCAGGGCGCCAAGGCCGTTCTTCAGGTCCGGTTCGAGCAGGCCGCTGGAGTCGCCGTACTCGCCGCGGCGGCCCACGTTGTGCTCCAGCACCCATTGGCCGAAGGCCAGCGCCCCGCCGCTGAGCGCCCTGGCCGAAAAATCGTGCAGAAAACGGCTGACCAAGCCCTCGTCGCCCGCCACCAGCCGGGTGTCCAGCAGGCTGGTGAGCACCTGGGTGTCCTCGCGGGCCAGGCGCAGGCAGTCGGCGGCGGTGCGCACCCCGTGGCCCAGGTCCAGGCCCAGGTCCCACAGCGGGTGGAACAGGCCCCGGCTGATCTCCTCGGCGGCGGCGGGGATGTCCTGGGCGTAGAGCAGCAGCACGTCCACGTCCGAGGCGGGCTGCAGCTCGCCCCGGCCATAGCCGCCCACGGCCACGAGCGCGAACGGCGCGGCCAGGAGGCCGGGGCTGGCCTGGCCGATCTCCTCCAGCCGCTCGCGGAAGTAGGTGTCCATGGCCGCGGAGCTGGCGGACGCGTAGCGGTCCAGGTCGGCCTGGCCGTTATCCTTGGCGGCCCGGGCCAAAAGAAGGCGGCCCTGCCGCAACCGCTGGGCAGCGGGCGGCAGGGCCGTGACGGGATCGGAGGGAGCTTGCGGGGCGGAGCCTTGCGTCATGGGAGGAGGACCCTTGGCGGGCGCAGGGCCCGCCCCGCTTGCAGGGTGTGCGTTTAGATGGCGGCGTCGCCGGTCTCGCCGGTGCGGATGCGGACCACTTCCTCAACCGCGGTGACGAAGATCTTGCCGTCGCCCACCTGTCCGGTGCGGGCGGCCTTGGTGGCGGCGGCGATGACGTCGGCCACGCGGGAATCCTCGACCACGACCTCGATTTTCACCTTGACCACGAAGTCCACCTGGTACTCGGCGCCGCGGTACACTTCCTTGTGCCCGCCCTGGCGGCCAAAGCCCTTCACTTCGCTCACGGTCATGCCCTTCACGCCGATGTCGGACAGGGCGGCCTTGATGTCATCCAACTTGAACGTCCGGGTGATGATTTCGACTTTCTTCATGATTGTGGCTCCTATTTCCCCAGGGGCTTAGGCCTGGTAGCCGGTCTCGTTGTGCTGGGAGAGGTCCAGTCCGCGCACTTCCTCGTCGTCGCTGGCGCGCATGCCCACGGTGGCGTCAACGAGCTTGAAGAGGATGAAGCTGGCCACGAAGCAGAAGCCCCAGGTGGCCGCCACGGAGATCAGCTGTATCCAAAGCTGCTCGGAATTTCCATAGAAAAGGCCGGTGGCCTTGTTGATGCTTGCGAACAGGCCGGTGGCGATGGCGCCCCAGGTGCCGCCCACGCCGTGCACGCCCACCACGTCCAGGGAGTCGTCGTAGCCGAGCTTGTTCTTGAGCAGCACGCCCAGGAAGCAGAACACGCCGCCGCCAAGGCCGATGAGCAGGGCCGGGCCGGCGGTGACGAAGCCAGCCGCGGGGGTGATGGCCACGAGACCGGCGACCGCGCCGGAAGCCGCGCCCAGCGTGGTGGCCTTGCCGGAGTGCCTCCACTCCATGAACAGCCAGCCCAGGATGGCGGCGGCGGCGGCCAGGTGGGTGGTGACGAAGGCGTTGGCGGCCAGGCCGTCGGCGGCCAGGGCGCTGCCGGCGTTGAAGCCGAACCAGCCGATCCAGAGGATGCCTGCGCCCAGGATGGTCATGGGCAGGTTGTGGGGGATGAACGGCTCCTTGCCGTGGCCGCGGCGCTTGCCCAGGGCGATGACGCCCGCCAGGGCCGCCGCCGCGGAGCTCATGTGCACCACCGCGCCGCCCGCGAAGTCCAGGGCGCCCAGCTCGGCCATCCAGCCCTTGCCCCACACCCAGTGGGCCATGGGGGCGTAGACCACCAAGAGCCACAGGGCGCTGAACACCAGGAACCCGCCGAACTTGACGCGCTCGGCGAAGGCGCCGGTGATGAGCGCGGGGGTGATGACCGCGAACATGCACTGGAAGATCATGAAGGCCAGGTGGGGGATGGTCTCGGAGAAGGGTCCGGCCTCCATGCCCACGCCGGAGAGCATCAGGTACTCCAGGGAGCCGATGATGCCGCCCTGGTCGGTGCCGAAAGCCAGGGTGTAGCCCAGCACCACCCAGACCACGCTGGCCAGGCCCAGGAGCACGAAGCTCTGCATGATGGTGGCCAGTACGTTTTTGCTGCGGACCATGCCGCCGTAGAAGAGCGCCAAGCCCGGGGTCATGAACATGACCAGGGCGGCACTGATGAGCACGAATGCGGTATCAGCTCCGTTCATTGTGAGGGACCTCCTGAAAGTTGTTGTGCACCTGCCCCGCCATCGGCCACTCCGACTCCGCGCTGGCAACGCCTTTCACAATTCCGTCAAGCAGGGCCGTTTTTGAAGGAAACGCCGTACGGCCCTGTCTCCCCTGCTCCTCCCCCGCCCATCTCGCCGAGACCTTTGCGGCGCCGAGACGCCTGTTTTGGCCGGGGTTCGTCGCTTGCCTACACGATTGTCATTTCAAATTCGTTTTCTCAAGCGGACGCCTCGTATGAGCAAAATCGGGGCCAAGTTTCGCGTTGCCACACTAACATAGAGATATAACAGAATTTTAAATTCAAACAAGCCTTCGCGCATCTTCTCCGTACTCAAACATTCCTGTCGAAACGAACGGGGCGTTTTACTTTTTTGCAAAACAGAGTGTACCCGGTACGGGCAATAAAAAAGGCCGCGGTTCGAAAACCGCGGCCCGGGTGGCCTTTGTGGACCGGAAAACTAGCGGCTGGCGCGCAGGTAGCGCCGTGCGCCGATGTACCGGTCGCGCCAGTAGGGGGCGTCCAGGGGCTCCTCGCGCACGCGGCCGCCCGCGCTGGGGCTGTGGATGAACGTGCCGCGCTCCGTGACGATGCCCACGTGCATGTTCTTTTTGCCGCCGCCCGCCAGCCGGTAGAACACCAGGTCGCCGGGCCTCAGCTCCCGGCGGCCCACCGGCGCGCCGCTCTCGTACTGCTCCCACGACACGCGCGGAAGCTCCACGCCCACCTGGCGGTAGGCCCACCAGGCCAGGCCCGAGCAGTCGAAGCCCTCCTGCGGCGACTCGCCGCCCCATTTGTATTTCGCGCCCGTGAGCGAACGCGCCGCCGCCACCACGGCGTTGGTGCCCGAGCCGCTGGGCAGCTGGGCCTCCGGGCCGGGGATGTGCGCCGGGGCGCAGCCGGCGAGGCCTCCGGCGCAGACCGCCAGGGCCAGGGCGCAGGCCCTGAAAAGATGCCGGGGGATGCGCGCGCGGTTCATGCGGGGATCCTCCTGCTGCCGGGCCTAGTGCAGCGCCCGGATGTAGTTCTGCACCGTGCGCACGCCCTCCACGCTGTTCACGTGCGCCAGAATCTCGCTCACCTCGCGCTGGCTGTTCACCAGGCCCAGCATGACCACGTTGCACTGCACCACCTTGATGTCCACCTGGGTGGACCAGATGTTCGAATCCTGCACCAGCGCGGCCTTGATCTTGGCGTACAGCGCCAGCTCGTCCTGCGTGCCGCAGGTGGGGTCGTCGCGCTTGGGGAAGGGCACCACCGTCACGCGGCCCACGCCGCTCACGCCCTGGGTCAGCTTCACGGCGCGCATCTTCTGGGCGTCGCTCTCGAACTCACCCACCAGGTACACCTGGCCCCGGTACGAGTTCACCGAAATGTCACGCAGCTTGACCAGGCTGTCCTGCACCAGGCGCGCGCGCACCGTGCTCTCGATGCGCCCGTCGTCCACGAAGGTGCCCACGTCGCGCTCGTCCACAGCGGCTTTGTACATGGTTCCGCAGCCCGTCAGCGCGGGCAGGGTCAAAAGCATGGCGACCAAAAGAAGCATGCGAAGCATGTGGTTTTCCTCCATTTCTTTCATGTGGGCGCTGCCGCCCGGGGGTTTGTCGGATAAATAAGCAAAATCGGGGCCACCCCTTGCGGGGTTCAGGGGGGATG
>JAEXRD010000081.1 GCA_023438245.1 Pseudomonadota bacterium
GTTGCAATACTGGGCGTTGATCTTCACTCTCGGACACTGGTCGAGCTTGCGCATGAAATCCTCCACGTCTTGGCTGGATGAATTTCTAAAGAAAATCGGCAGTAGCGTCAAGAAACGCGACGGACCGCCAGCGCAGGGTCCTGGCGGCGAAGAATCGCCTGGAGATGCAAAGGAATCGTTGAGCATCCTCGGCCTTTATGTCAGTATGAAGAAAAAACGGCGCCACCGCGCCGAGGCAAGGAGCAGCAACGTGGACGAGTTGAGAAAGACCCCGCTGACCGACTGGCACAAGGCCAAGGGCGCCAAGATGGCCCCCTTCGCCGGATTCGAGATGCCCATCCAGTACGAGGGCATCATCGCCGAACACAACCACACCCGCCAGAACGTCGGCATCTTCGATATCTGCCACATGGGCGAGTTCAGCCTGAAGGGCGCGGGAGCCAAGGACGCGCTGAACGCCCTGGTGACCCAGGACCTGGACACGCTCTCCCCCGGCAAGTGCCGCTACGGCTTTTTGCCCAACGACCAGGGCGGCGTCATCGACGACCTCATCATCTACTGCCTGGGAACGGACGACTACATGCTGGTGGTCAACGGCGCCTGCGAGGAAGGCGACTTCGCCTGGATCAAGAGCCATTTGCCCGCTGGGCCTGAATTCGTGAACATCTCCGAGCGCACCGGCAAGATCGACGTGCAGGGGCCGAAGTCCCTGGAGGTCATGGAGGCCGTTCTTGGCCAGCCGCTGCGCAGTTTGGGCTATTTCAACCACCAGGTCATGAGCTGGAAGGGCCAGGACATCCGCGTCAGCCGCACCGGCTACACCGGCGAACTGGGCTACGAGATCTACCTGGACAGCTCGCTGGCCCCGGCCATGTGGGAGGCGCTGGCCGCCCACGAGTTGGTGAAGCCCGTGGGCCTGGGCGCGCGCGACACCCTGCGCCTGGAGATGGGCTACCCGCTCTACGGCCAGGCCCTGGACACCGAGCACACCCCGGTGGAGGCCGGCTACGGCATGCTGCTGACCAAGAAGACGCCCTACACCGCCCAGGCCGTCATGGGCAACGTGAAGGAGAAGCTGGTTCCGCTGGTAGTTCCCGGCCGCCGAAGCGCCCGCCACTACGACGAGATCTACAGCGCCGACGGCTCGAAAAAGGTGGGCATGGTCACCAGCGGCTCGTTCGCGCCCAGCCTGGGCCATTGCATCGCCCTGGGCTACGTGGCCGCTGGCGATGCCGAGGCCGAGGCCTTCATCGTGCGCACCCAGCGCGGCGACCTGGAGGCCAAGAAGGGCGCGTTGCCCTTCAATCCGGGCGGCACCGCCCGCATGAAGCTGGCCTAGGCGGCAGCATACGAGAGCAATGGGGGGCGTCCGGCGGGCGCTCCCCTTTTTTATTGGCCGGGCAGAAGCTCCAGCAGGGCCTGCTCCAGGCGGCGGACGCCCTCGGCCATGTCCTCGGCGGACATCTTGCCCTCCGGGAACTCCAGCACCGGGCCGAAGCGCACCGCGCAGCGGCAGAACGGCTTGGGAAGCTGGAAATGGTCCCAGCTCTTTTCGAACACCCAGGCCGAGGAGCACTGCGCGCGCAGGGGCAGCAGCACGGCCCCGCTGCGCTGGGCCAGGTACACCGCGCCCTCCTTGGGCTTGCGGCGCGGGCCGCGCGGGCCGTCCACGGTGAGCACCCCGATGCGCCCCTGCTGCATGAATTTCCGAAGTTGCTGCAGGGCCTTGAGCCCGCCGCGCGTGCTTGACCCGCGCGCCACCGCGTAGCCGATGCGCTCCAGCACCTGGCTGATGAGCTCGCCGTCGCGGCTGTCGCTGGCCATGGTGGCGGCCTTCCCGTGCAGGAAGCGCGCGCCGTATCCGGTGAGGGCGAAGAGCTCCTCGTGCAGTATGGCCAGCATCACGGGCCTGCCCTGGCGCAGATACGGCTCGGCGAAGGCCAGGAACGGCTCCACCTCGTAGCGGATGCTGCGGACCCACGCCCGGTACAGGAGCGCCAGCGCCGGTCCGGCGACCTTGGGATTGATGCGCATGGGGTCGGGTCTCTCCTCGTCAGCTGGCAAATCCTTCGAATGAAGCGACATTACGTGGCCTGCCCGGCGCATGCAACCCCGAGGCCCCGCTCCCTGCCCATTTCCTGTTTTTTCGACCCGGTGTTTTATGAGTCACGCAATATCAGTATGTTAAATTTTCTCATGACTTTCTCTAAACTGGAAATGGGTTCGAAAATAGCGTACGAAGCCGCCATGACAATGCGCATCAACAAGTATCTGGCCGAATGCGGAGTGGCTTCGCGGCGCGGAGCGGACGAGATCATCGCCCAGGGCCGGGTAAGCCTGAACGGCGTTCCGGTGGAAAGCCCGGGCGTGCAGGTGAACCCGGACAGCGACCGCGTGGCCGTGGACGGCAAGCCGGTTTCTCCGCTGCGCGAGACGGTGCAGGGCGCGGACGTGACTCTCATGCTGCACAAGCCCGTGCAGGTGGTGACCACCGCCCGCGACCCCCAGGGACGAACCACCGTATTTGACATCCTGCCGGAAAAATACAGGAAGTTGCGACTGCTGCACGTGGGGCGGCTGGACTACTTTTCCGAGGGCCTGCTGCTGCTGACCACCGACGGCTCGCTGTGCAACCGGCTCATCCATCCGCGCTGGCACTTGCCCAAGGTCTACCACGTGCTGGTGCGCGGCGAGGTGCGCCCCGACTGCCTGGAGGCCATGCGCCAGGGCATGACCCTGGCCGAGGGCGAGAAGCTGGCCCCGGTCGAAGTCCAGGTGCTGCCCTCCCCTCCTCCGCACTCGCCCCAGGCCCAGCCCGGCACATGGTTGTCCATGACCCTGCTCCAGGGCCTGAACCGCCAGATCCGGCGCATGTGCCGCGACTGCGGGCTCACGGTGCTCAAACTCATCCGGGTGAGCCAGGGGCAGCTTGAGCTTGGCAGGCTGGAGCGCGGCAAGGCCCGCGAACTGACCCCCGCCGAGGTCTCCACGCTGCGTCGGGCCGTGGGCCTGGAAAACAAAACGCCCCCGGCGGATGCCAGGGGCGCTTCAAACAAAAGCTAGAATTCCGGGCTACTGCGAATTCTTGGTGTTGTCCTTCACCTGCACGCCCTGCGGCACGGTGAATTCGAAGGCGCTGGCGTCCGGGCGCCTGTCGGTGGAGATGTTCTGCAAGGTCATCTGGTTGCCGTTGCCGTAGAAGTCCACGATGAGCACGCGGGCGATCATGCTGGTCTTGGAGTCCACCCACAGGTAGGCCAGCACCATGCTCGGCTCCGGCTCCTTGGGGATAAGGCGCAGCTTAATCAGACCGTTATCAAACCCCTGTTCTTCGACCTTAAAGTCTTCCTTGAGGTTCGCCTTGCCGGACAGGAAGCGGATCATGGTCTTGGAACTGAAGACCTGGGTGGGCTTGTACTTCAGCACCACCTTTTCGGACTCGAAGTAGTCCCACACGGTCTTCTGGCCCACGATGAGCAGTTCCTTCTCGGGCTTCTGCGTGTCCCAGCGCACCAGCGAGGGCTGCTTGAAGATGATGCGGCCGCTGCGCTTGTCCACGCTGCCGCTGGCTGCGTTGGTCAGCTCCTGTTGGAAGTCGGCCTGGAAGAACTGGGTCGCATCGTAGCGCTTCTGGATGGCGTCGGTGATCTTGTTGGCCTGGGCCAGGCCGGGCTGCAGGGTTGCGGCCAGGGCAAGCATCAGGATAGGCAACAGAAAATAGCGGATTCGCATGGTCTGCTCCGGTTTTTGTGTGTCCCCGCAAGGGCCGGGGCGGCTCTTCCGGCGGCACCATAGGGAAATCGCGCCCGAAACGCAATGGAGGCCAGATGACTACTGCCGCAACGACTTCCGCCCCTGTATCCGTGCCCATGATCGAGCGCCGGGCCATCGAGGCCGAGCTGATGCTGGCCATCCACAGCGCCGCCGTGGCCCAGGCCGGAACAGTGAAGGCCCGCGCCATCCTGGAGGCCGCCATCGACGAGTCCGCCCGCGCCGCGGGCCGGGCATTCGCGGCCAGCGCCACTGCGGAATCCGGCGGCCCGAGCCTGGCGCACTTCGCCACCGTGCTGGAGCGCTGGAGCCAGGGCGGGGTGCTGGTCATCGAGGACGTGCGCCTCACCGCGTCGGAGTTGACCTTCCGCGTCACCCGCTGCGGCTACATGGAACGTTACGCCGCGCTGGGGGTTCCGCCGAAACTGCGCACCGTGTTCTCCTGCCGACGCGACCAGGGTTTTGCCGAAGGATATTCTGCAAACCTGCGCATGCTGCGCCCGGAAACCATCGGCGAGGGGGGCGAATGCTGCCGCTTCGCCTTTCAATGGTCCGTCTAGACAAATCCTATCCACTTGACAAAATGGCGCTTCCAAAGCGCAGAAAAGTCTGGCATGCATACCCGTGCGGAGGGGATTGAATCCCGGGCCGCACAGAACAATCATCAGCACACAAGGAGCCGCTTGCATGACCGAACGCCGCCTCATCACTTCCGGGTCCAAATGGGAGCCCCTGCTCGGCTATTCCCGCGCCGTCGTGGCCGGGAACACCATCTATGTCTCCGGCACCTGCGGCGTGAACGCGGACGGCTCCATCCCCCCCGACATGCATGGCCAGGCCAAGCGCGCCCTGGAAATCATCGAGGGGGCCCTGGCCCAGGCCGGTGCAAGCATGAAGAACGTTGTGCGCACCAGAATTTTCGTCACCGACGCCAGCAAGTTCGACGACATCGCCAAGGCCCACGGCGCGGTGTTCGGCGAGATCCGCCCGGCCACCACCATCGTGGAGGTCTCCAAGCTGGTGGACGCGGCCTTCCTGGTCGAAATCGAGGCCGTGGCCGTACTCTAGCAACAACCCTCCCAAACCGAGAAGGGGCGTCCATTCCGCGGGGGAATGGGCGTCCCTTCGCCATTCTGGCCCGGACCTTGCTGTGTTTCGCTGCCGCCCCCCGGTCGGCAAGACTTTCCCATTCCATCACAGCACGGTACAGCGAGGGCCCCATGCAGCACCACACTTCCATTCCCCTCCCCCCGCAAGACCTGACCATCTGTTTTGGTGGCGGTGACTTTGTCCAGGGCGGACAGATGCTTCTGGACCATCTTGTGCGCCATGCGAACCTGAAGCCGCACGAACGCGTGCTCGACGTCGGTTGCGGCGCGGGACGCGGGGCCTTCGCCCTGGCCTCCTACCTGAATGCGGAGGGAAGCTACCTGGGCTTCGACACCTACCCCTTCGGCGTGGACTGGTGCCGCGAGAACATCACCCCGCTGCGGCCCAATTTCCGGTTCGAACTGGTGGACGTGTACAGCGGGGTCTACAACCCCTTCAGCGCCGTGAAGGCCTCGGAGCTGCGCTTTCCCTGCGACGACGCCAGCTTCGATGTCGTGGTGCTCAATTCCGTGTTCACCCACATGCTGCCCGAGGACATGGCCCACTACCTGGAGGAGATTTCCCGGGTGCTCAGCCCCGGCGGGCGCATGTTCGCAACATTCTATCTGATGAACGCCGACGCCCGCGCGCACATGGCCAAGGGCAACGCCAACCCCAATTTCACGCACAGTTACGCCAGCTTCCACGTGGCCAACCCGAAATCTCTGGAAGATGCGGTGGCCTACAAGGAGGGCCTGGTGCACAGGCTGCTGCTGCGCAACGGGCTGAACGTGGATTGCGTGCTTTACGGCCGCTGGTGCGGGCGCGCCGAGGGCGAAAACGGGCAAGACATGCTTGTGGCTTCGCGTTGCGCGAAGCAATAGACTACTGATTTCACAAGTGAAAAGGGATGGCCCCGGTGTGGAGGCCATCCCTTTCTTGCGTGCGTGGTGCCCCCGACAGGAATCGAACCTGTGGCACCAGGATTAGGAATCCTGTGCTCTATCCAACTGAGCTACGGGGGCTCGGTGCACGTCTCGGACCCGAAGAACTACACAATTCTCCCCCGGCATTCAAGCGCAAAGTCCGACCTCCCGCCCACGCGCGCCGCCGCCCTTTACATTCCGTGTGGCCGTGGCTATTTCCGCATCTATGCGAGGGGTCCGGGCGGGCGTCCGGCATTGCGCAAGGAGGTTCCCCATGTACTTCAAACGATTCGCATCCCTGTTCATCCTGCTCACCCTGCTGCTCACCCCCGCCCTGGGCCATTCCGCCCGGGCCGGTCTGCCGGACTTCACCGATCTGGCCGAGCGCGCGGGCAAGGCGGTGGTCAACATCAGCACTTCCAAGACCCTGCTTGGCGCATCGAACCAGATGCAGGAGCTGTTCAAAAACGCGCCGAAGAATCATCCCTTCCGCGAGTTCTTCGACCAGTTCGAGCGCTACTTCGGCCAGCAGGACGGCCAGCCCCGCAAGCAGAGCTCGCTGGGCTCCGGCTTCATCATCAGCGCCGACGGCTACATCGTGACCAACAACCACGTGGTGGCCGAGGCCGACGAGATCAAGGTCAAGCTTCTGGACCGCGAGAAGCCCTACGACGCCAAGATCATCGGCCGCGACCCGGAGACCGACCTGGCCCTGCTCAAGATCGAGGCCGGGAACGGGCTGCCGGTGCTGGAGTTCGCCAACTCCGACGCCACCCGCGTGGGCGAGTGGGTGCTGGCCATCGGCAACCCCTTCGGCCTGGGCCACACCGTCACCGCGGGCATCATCAGCGCCAAGGGCCGCCACATCGGCGCCGGGCCCTTCGACAGCTTCCTCCAGACCGACGCCAGCATCAACCCCGGCAACTCCGGCGGCCCGCTCATCGACATGGACGGCAAGGTCGTGGGCATCAACACCGCCATCGTGCCCAACGGCCAGGGCATCGGCTTCGCCACCCCGTCCACCCAGGCCGACCGCATCATCAGCCAGCTCAAGAGCGGCAAGAAGATCCAGCGCGGCTGGCTGGGCATCACCATGCAGGAGCTGGACGAGAACTCGGCCCGGGCCCTGGGCCTCAAGGAGCCCAAGGGCGTGCTCGTGGCCCAGGTCATCCCCGGCGACCCGGCGGACAAGGCCGGCATGCGCGCGGGCGACGTCATCATCAAGGCCGCGGGAAGCGCCGTGGACACTCCCTCCAACCTGCTCGGCCGCATCGCGAACCTGAGGCCCGGCGAGAAGGTCGCCATCACGGTTCTGCGCCAGAACAAGAGCGTGGACCTGACCGTGACCCTGGGCGAGCGCAAGCTGGCCGCCATGGCCCAGCAGCAGGACCCGCGCGCGCCGAAGAAGGAGGCCTCCGCCACCGTCCTGGGCCTTGCCCTGCGCCCGCTGGAGAGCGGCGAGGAGGCCCAGGGCCTGGGCCTGGACAAGCCCCAGGGCATGGTGGTTGTGGAAGTCGCCCCCGGCGGCCCGGCCTCGCAGGTGGGCATCCTGCCCGGCGACGTGCTCACCAGCGCCAACCAGCAGGCCGTGAACACGCTGGACCAGCTGCGCGCCGTGCTCGACGGCGACGCCAAGCAGAAGGGCGTGGTCATGCTGCAGCTCAAGCGCCAGGGCAAGAACTACTTCAAGGCCATTCCGCTAGACAAGAAGCGCTAGTTTCCGTACTGCACGGGGGGCCGCACGTCGGCCCCCCACTTGTTTTCAGGAACAGGCAGCATGCAGCCCCGCACCATACAGGCTCCGGCCAAGATCAACCTCTCCCTGCGCATCACCCGCCGCAGGCCCGACGGCTACCACGAGCTGGAGAGCCTGTTTGCGCCCGTGCCCGGCCTGTTCGACACCCTGGAGATCTCCCCGGCCCCGGAAGGCTGCAGCATCGAGCCGGGCATTCCCGGACTGGCCGCGGAGGACAACCTTATTTATAGGGCCTGGGCCTCCTTCGGCCAGGCCACGGGCTTCCGGCCCGGCCTGCGCGTGGGGCTGACCAAGCGCATCCCCAGCGGCGCAGGGCTTGGCGGCGGCAGTTCCGACGCGGCGGCCATGCTGCTCTGGCTCAACGCAGGCGCCGGGGAGCGCGCCCTGGACGCCACGGCCTTGAACGCCCTGGCCGCAAGGCTGGGCGCGGACGTGCCCTTCTTCCTTCTCGGCGGCCCGGCCTGGGCCACGGGCATCGGCGAGGTGCTGACCCCGGTGGAGCTGGACCTTTCGCCCTTCACGCTGGTGCTGGTCACCCCGGACATCCATGTGTCCACCCCGTGGGCCTATCGCCGCTGGGACGAGCTGAACCCGGAGGCGGCACTGCAGAATGATCGGGAAGAACTCTTGACAACCGGGCATCACGCGAATATGAACCGAAGTTCCCTTTTGCCCATGAAGGTCCGGAACGACTTTGAAATGGCGGTGTTTCCAGAATATCCGCGCTTGCGGCGGATCAAGGAAACCCTGTTCGGGCTGGGGGCGGCCTGCTGCGCCATGAGCGGCAGCGGGTCGAGCCTTTTCGCCCTTTTTCGCGAGCCGGAACGAGCCCAGACGGCGATTCAGGCCATGCGTACAGAGGGGGCGCCCGTGCACAGCGAGGCCCTGAGACACTGGGGTGTGGCCAAGCGGTAAGGCGACGGGTTTTGGTCCCGTTATTCGAGGGTTCGAATCCTTCCACCCCAGCCATCGCATTGCAAGGTAGAGGACATGTCTGGAAACGGTGAATTGAAGATCTTGAGCGGTTCGGCGAATGTGAAGCTGGCCGAGGCCATCTGTAGCCACATCGGCATGAAGCTGACTCCCGTTCTGCGCGAGACCTTCAGCGACGGCGAGATTCGCTTGGAAATCAGCGACAACGTGCGCGGAGACGACGTGTTCGTCATCCAGCCCACCTGCTCGCCCGTGAATTTCCACATCATGGAGCTCTGCCTCATGATCGACGCGCTCAAGCGCGCCAGCGCCCGCCGCATCACCGCGGTGGTGCCCTACTACGGCTACGCCCGCCAGGACCGCAAGGTCGTGCCCCGCGTGCCCATCAGCGCCAAGGTGGTGGCGGACTTCCTGGGCGTGGCGGGCATGCACCGGCTCATGACCATCGACCTGCACGCCGGACAGATCCAGGGCTTCTTCAACTGCCCCGTGGACAACCTGTTCGCCCTGCCCACCTTTCTCGAATACCTGCGCGGCATCGAGGGCGAAAAGGTGGTCGTCTCCCCCGACGCCGGCGGCGTTGAGCGCGCCCGCGCCTACGCCAAGCGCCTGGACGCCGGTCTGGCCATCGTGGACAAGCGCCGCGACGCTCCCAACCAGTCCAAGGCCATGCACCTCATCGGCAATGTCGAGGGCAAGATCGCCATCGTGCTCGACGACATGATCGACACCGCGGGCACCATGTGCGCCGCCGGCCAGGTCCTGGCCGACAACGGCGCCAAGGACATCATGGCCTGCGCCACCCACGCCGTCCTCTCCGGTCCGGCCATCGACCGTATCGAGAAGAGCGTGTTCTCCCAGGTTGTCGTCACCGACACCATCCCGCTGGACGAGCGCAAGGCCATGTGCAAGAAGATTGTGCCGCTGTCGGTGTCCAGCCTGCTTTCCCGCGCCATTGTGAACGTTCACGGAGAGGCCTCCGTGAGCGGACTTTTCGTATAAACGTCGAACGTATTTCGGCCTGCCGCCCGGGCGGGCCGTGCCAGAAAGGAGAAGGACATGGCTGAACTGATGACCCTGAGCGTGCGCGAGCGCGCCGAGAAAGGCAAGGGCTCCTGCCGCCGCATCCGCACCAAGGAGCTGGTGCCCGGCATCTACTACAACCAGAAGGGCGAGAACATCCCCGTCGTGGTGGAGATGCTGCCGCTGACCAAGCTGCACCGCAAGCTCGGCAGCTCCCGCGTGTTCCAGCTGGAGATCCAGAAGGACGGCGCCTCCCAGACCCTGCCCTCCCTCATCTGGGGCATGCAGTACGACCCCCTCAAATCCGTGCCCATCCACGTCGACTTCTACGGCGTCGACCTGGAGCGCGAGATCAAGGTCGATGTGCGCGTGGTGGTCGAAGGCAAGGCCAAGGGCATCATCAAGGGCGGCACCCTGGAAGTCTTCCGCGACAGCATTGAGGTCGTGTGCAAGCCCCTGGACGTGCCCGAGAAGATCGTCATCAACGTCACCGACCTGGACGTGGGCATGAACCTGCACATCGACGAGGTGCAGCTGCCCTCCGGCGTGCGCGCCGTGTTCGACGAGCGCTACTCCGTCGTGGGCGTGGTGGCCAAGGAAGTCGAGGAAGAGAAGGCCGCCGAGGGCAAGTAGCCTTCGGGCCGCTTCCGTTCCAAAGCGCATCCAAGGCCGCATGGCCAATTGCGGGGGGCCTCTGGCCCCCCTCGTTTTCACTGGCGCGGCAGTTCCAGGCAAGACAGGAAGGCGAGCACATGGACCCCATCGGGCTCATCGTGGGCCTGGGCAATCCCGGCCCCCAGTACGAGAACACCCGCCACAACTACGGGTTTCTGCTCGTTGACGCCCTGCTCAGGCAGGCCGAGGGCCGCAAGAGCAGCCACCTGGAGACCCTCCAGCGCGAGGGCGATTTCCAGCTCTGGCGGCTCAACCTGGGCGGTTCGCCCTGCCTGGTCACCAAGCCGCTCACCTACATGAACCTGTCGGGCCGGGCCGTGGCGCGCATCGCCGGTCGGCACGGGGTGGAGCTGAAGAACATCCTGGTGGCCCACGACGAGCTGGACCTGCCGGTGGGCCGCATGAAGCTCAAGCGCGGCGGCGGCTCCAACGGCCACAAGGGCATCGACTCCATCGTGGAGCACATGGGCGGCGGCGATTTTTTGCGCCTGCGCCTGGGCATCGGCAGGCCGGAGCACTCCTCGCAGGTGGTGCGCTGGGTGCTGGAGCCGTTCTTTCCCGAGCAGGCCGAAGGCATCGCCGCCACCTGCGAGGGCGCCCTCAAATGCTTGAATCTGCTGGCCAGGCGCGGCCTGGCCGAGGCAACCCAGTGCGCCAACAGTTTTGTATGGTCCCCCCCCGCCCCCGAGCAGCCCGAGAGGATGGACACTTCCATCTGATTGGAGTATTCTTAACATTCACCGCACTTGCGTCTGATCTTCCCCCAAGGAGTTTTCGTGTTTCAGATCAATGAGTTGGTCGTATATCCCGCGCAAGGCGTGGGACGCATCGAGCGCATCGAGAGCCAGCTCATCGGTGGTGTTCAGGCTGAATATTACATAGTGCGTATCCTGAGCAACTCCGTCACGCTCATGGTTCCCGTGAAGAACGCGGCCAATGTGGGCCTGCGCCACGTGTGCGACAAGCCCACCGGCGAGGCGGTCTTCGAGTCTCTGCGCGACCGTTCGGACTTCACCGGCTATACCGGCCAGAACTGGAACCGCCGCTACCGCGAGTATTCCGAGAAGCTCAAGAGCACCAACCTCTCCGATGTGGCCTACGTGCTCAAGGAGCTGTTCCTCATCGGCATGGACAAGGAGCTTTCCTTCGGCGAGCGCAGGCTGCTGGAGCAGGCCATGACCCTGGTGAGCATGGAACTGGCCTACGCGCTGGACCGCGACCAGGAGGCGGTGAAGGTCGACATCAACGAGATGTTCGCCGACGTCATCCTGAAACAGCAGGAAAAAATCCAGAAAGGCAAGTAGCCCCTCTTGTCAAAGTCCCTGCATTTGGGTAATCGCCGACCAAGCGCATTCGCGCGGCATGTATTCCCCCAGCATCGGCCATCCTTTCAGCACCACCTGCCAGGGTCAGCCCGCGATACCATGCCGCACCCCGCTCCGCCCCGGAGCGAGCGAACAGTCCGCCTGATGCGCTCCTTCTCGCACACGATCCTTTGAACTCTCCTCATCGTGAGGACTACCATACCCCTGCAACCTTAACTCCCTGGAGCGTGAGGCCTTCGATGCCCCGCGAAAAAAACCCGAACCACAATCCCAAGCCCAGCCGCGCCCAGTCCCCTGCTCCTGTTCAGGAATTCAACGAGGATGACTACTCTCCCAACGAGGAGAACAAGCTCAACCTCACCGAGCTGAAACAGAAGAGCATGCCCGAGCTCATGGAGCTCGCCAACAAGTTCAACGTGGAGAATCCGAGCAACCTGCGCAAGCAGGAGCTCATCTTCGCCCTGCTCCAGGAATGCGCCTCGCAGAACGGCCAGATCTTCGGCGAGGGCGTGCTCGAGATTCTTCCCGACGGCTTCGGCTTCCTGCGCTCCCCGCTGTACAGCTACATGCCGGGCCCGGACGACATCTACATCTCCCCCTCGCAGATCCGCCGCTTCGGCCTGCGCAAGGGCGACTGCATCTCCGGCCAGATCCGCCCCCCCAAGGAAGGCGAGCGCTACTTCGCCCTGCTCAAGGTCAGCGACATCGGATTTGAGCCCCCCGAGATGAGCAAGCACCTGGTGCTCTTCGACAACCTGACCCCCATCTACCCGGACAAGCGCTTCAAGCTGGAGAACGGCGGCGAGAACTACGCCTCCCGCGTCATCGACCTGCTGGCCCCCATCGGCCGCGGCCAGCGCGGCCTCATCGTGGCCCCGCCGCCCACCGGCAAGACCATGATGCTCCAGACCATCGCCAACTCCATCAACGCCAACCACCCGGAAGTCTACCTCATCGTGCTGCTCATCGACGAGCGCCCGGAGGAAGTGACCGACATGGAGCGCACCGTGCGCGCCGAGGTCATCAGCTCCACCTTCGACGAACCGCCCACCCGCCACGTGCAGGTGACCGAGATGGTTCTGGAGAAGGCCAAGCGCCTGGTGGAACGCAAGCGCGACGTGGTCATCCTGCTGGACTCCATCACCCGCCTGGGCCGCGCCTACAACGCCGTGACCCCGTCCTCGGGCCGCGTGCTCTCCGGCGGCCTGGACGCCAACGCCATGCAGCGCCCCAAGCGCTTCTTCGGCGCCGCGCGCAACATCGAGTCCGGCGGCAGCCTCACCATCATCGCCACCGCGCTCATCGACACCGGCAGCCGCAAGGACGAGGTCATCTTCGAGGAGTTCAAGGGCACCGGCAACATGGAGATCTACCTGGACCGCCACCTCTCCGAAAAGCGCGTGTTCCCGGCCATCGACATGAACCGCTCCGGCACCCGCAAGGAAGAGCTGCTGCTCGACGAGGACGTGCTCAACCGCGTCTGGATTCTGCGCAAGGTGCTCTCGCCCATGAACTCCATCGACAGCATGGAATTCCTGCTGGGCAAGATGCGCGGCACCAAGAACAACAACGAGTTCCTGAACATCATGAACAAGTAACCGGACTCGTTCGGTTTCCGTCAGAAAAGGATGCGCCCAAAGCGCATCCTTTTTTTGTTTGGCGAATGCTGGTATGCTCAATGTTCGAGGCGGCCGGATTTCGGTCGCCGCAACCTGGGGGCCCCATGAACCGCTTGTTCGCCCGAACGCTTCGCAACCAGCTCGGCCTGGCCCTGGCCCTGGCCGCCTGCCTCACCTTCCTGCTGCCGCCCGCCCCGGCCCAGGCCCTTTTCGGCTCCATGACCGTGAAGGACGAAATGGAGATGGGCAAGCAGTTCGACAACGCCATCCGCGCCCAGATGGGCTTTGTGGACGACCCGGAGATCGTGGCCTACGTCAAGGGAGTGGTGGACCGCGTGGCCAAGGCCCTGCCACCCCAGCCCTGGCAGATCAAGAGCGCCGTGGTGGCCAACGGCTCCATGAACGCCTTCGCCATCCCCGGCGGCTACATCTACATCTTCACCGGGCTGATCCTGGGCGTGGAGAACGAGGATGAGCTGGCCGCGGTCATCGGCCACGAGCTCGGCCACGTCACCGAGCGCCACGTGGCCAAGCGCATGGACCAGATGAAATTCCTGAATGTCGCCTCTGTGGCTGGCATGGTGGCCGGTGCGCTGCTCGGCTCCGGCGGCGGCAGCAACAGCGCCAACCTGGGCAAGGCCGTGATGATGGGCTCCGCAGCCGGGGCACAGTCGGCCTTCCTGATGTACACGCGCGACAACGAGCGCGAGGCCGACAACGTGGGCATCAACTACCTGGTGAAAAGCGGCTACAACCCCGACGCCATGCCGCGCACCTTCGAGCTCATGCAGAAGAACCGCTGGTTCATGAGCGGCGACAGCGTGCCCAGCTACCTCACCACCCACCCCGGCCTGGACGAACGCATCGGCTACCTGCGCGAGCGCATCAAGATGATGCCGCAGAGCTACATGCAGCGCGTGTTCCAGCGCGAGCAGTTCCGGCGCATCCAGACGATCATCCGCTCGCGCATGACCTCCGCCGACACCGCCCTGGCCTACTACGAGAACAAGCCCGAGAGCGACCTCATCTGCCTGGACCGCGTGGGCAAGGGCATCGCGCTGGAGCGCCTGAAGAAGTTCCCCCTGGCCGAGAAGTCCTTCCAGCAGGCGCTGGAGTGCGGCCAGGACGACGCGCTGGTGCTGCGCGAGGCCGGCATGTTCTATTTCAACCGGGGTGATTTCGCCAAGTCCGCGCCGTTGTTGCAGAAGGCCACCTTCCTCAACCCGCGCGACGCCATGACGCAGTTCTTCCTGGCCCGCATCCTGGGCGAGAAGAAGGACTTCGCCCAGGCCATCCCGGCCATGCGCCGGGTGTCCAGGGAGGTGCCGGAGGACAGCGAGGTGCGCTACCACCTGGGCAGGCTGCTGGGCGAAAGCGGCGACATCTTCGGCGCGCACCTGCAACTGGCCTACTCCGCCCTGTACGGGCGCGACCACGAGAAGGCCAAGTTCCACCTGGACCGCGCCCGCCACGCCGCGCGTACCGAGGACGAGAAGAAGGAGCTGTCCGACCTGGAGCGCGCCATGGGCGAGCGCAGGGCCGCCCCGCCCCAGGCCCGGCGCTAGTCCTTGAGGCTTCGCGCCCTTTCTGGTAGGCATGCTCCCGCGCAATCCGCGCACCAAGGACGCAGAACTTCATGATCGCAGCACGGACCACCCAGGAAATCGCGGGCACCATCGCCGGTTCCTGCGTCACCATCGGGAACTTCGACGGAGTGCATGTGGGCCACCAGCGCCTGCTGGCGCTGACCTGCGCCAAGGCCCGCACCAGGGGCCTGGTGAGCGTGGTCGTCACCTTCGACCCCCACCCGCTCACCGTCATCATGGGCAAGACCACGCCGCCCTTCCTCACCACCACGCGCCAGCGCCTGGGCTTCATCAGCGAGCACGGCCCCAACGTGGCCCTGGTGCTGGAGTTCACCCGCGAGATGGCCGCGCTGGAGCCGGAAGAGTTCGTGCGCCGCTACCTGGTGGAAGGCCTGAACATGCGCGAGCTGGTCATCGGCTACGACTACGCCATGGGCAAGGGCCGCAAGGGCAACTGCGAGCTGCTCACCCGGCTCGGCAAGGCCATGGGCTTCGGCGTGGAGCAGCTCTCCCCGGTCATCGTGGGCGGGGCCGTGGTCAGCTCCACGCGCATCCGCGACCTGGTGCAGCTGGGCAACGTCTGGGACGCCCGCCCGCTGCTGGGCCGGTTCTTCGAGGTCTGCGGCACCGTGGTGGACGGCAAGAAGCGCGGCTCCGCCCTGCTGGGCTTCCCCACGGCCAACATCGCGCCCGAGGGCACCCTGTTGCCCAAGCCCGGCGTGTACGCCGTGTGGGCCATGCTGGGCGACGAACAGCTGGCCGCCGTGGCCAACGTGGGCTACAACCCCACCTTCGGTGACACCGGGCTGACCCTGGAAGTGCACATCATGGACTTTAAGCGCGACATTTACGGACAGCGCATGGGCGTGCAGTTCGTGCAGCGCCTGCGCTCCGAGCGCAAGTTCGACAGCCTGGAGGCGCTCAAGGAGCGCATCGGCGAGGACGTGCGCCTGGGCCGCATCATCCTGGAGAGCAGCGGCGCGCAGCCCGGGCGCGGCACGGCCGAATCCTCCGGCGGCTCCTCCGAGGACGACTAGGGGCCTGGTTGCGGCATGGAGGCAAGCCTGACCGAGCGCACCTGGGCCTTGGGAAGCGGCCTGCTCGCCCTGCGCCAGGGCGATCTCACCACCGCGGACTCCGACGCCATCGTCAACGCGGCCAATTCCAGCCTCATGGGCGGCGGCGGCGTGGACGGCGCCATCCACAAGGCCGCCGGACACCATCTTCTTCTCGCCTGCAAGCAGATCGTGCTGCGCGACGGCCCCCTTCCCGCCGGGCGCGCGGTCATCACCCTCGGCTTTCGGCTCTCCGCCCGGTTCGTCATCCACACCGTGGGCCCAATCTGGCAGGGCGGAACCAGCGGCGAGGAACGGCTGCTGCGCGCGGCCTATGAAAAGAGCCTGGAGCTGGCCCGGGCCAACAATCTCGCCACCATCGCCTTCCCGGCGCTGAGCTGCGGGGCCTACGGCTACCCGCTGGAGCTGGCCGCGCCCGTGGCCCTGGGCGCGTTGCGGCGCGGGCTCGATCAGGGCATGGTGAGGCGCGCCGAGCTGTGGCTGCGCGGCCAGGCCGCCTTCGATTTCTGGACCTTGAGCGCCGCCGGGCTGTTCGGCCCGCCCGCGTCCTGACCTTCCGACCTCTGACCCCACGGAGCACGACATGGAACTGCACGGAACCACAATCCTCGCCGTGCGCGACGAGCGCGGC
This sequence comes from Pseudomonadota bacterium, assembly GCA_023438245.1. Taxonomy (GTDB): domain Bacteria; phylum Desulfobacterota; class Desulfovibrionia; order Desulfovibrionales; family Desulfovibrionaceae; genus Humidesulfovibrio. The sequence continues at coordinate 16,411 of JAEXRD010000081.1, forward strand.
GCGGCCATGGCCGGAGACGGCCAGGTGACCCTCGGCCAGTCCGTGGCCATCAAGCATTCGGCCCGCAAGGTGCGCACCATCTATCGCGACAAGGTCATGGTGGGCTTCGCCGGGGCCACGGCGGACGCCTTCACGCTCTTCGAGCGCTTCGAGAAAAAACTGGAGGCGCACTCCGGCAACCTCACCCGGGCCGCCGTGGAGCTGGCCAAGGACTGGCGCACGGACAAGTACCTGCGCAGGCTGGAAGCCATGATCCTGGCCGCGGACGCCGAGACCATCCTCATCATCACCGGCACGGGCGACGTCATCGAGCCCGACGACGGGCTGGCGGCCATCGGCTCCGGCGGCACCTACGCCCTGGCCGCGGCGCGCGCGCTGAGGCGCCACACCGAAATGAGCGCCAAGGACATCGTGCTCTCGGCCATGGGCATTGCCGCCGAGATCTGCGTGTTCACCAACGACCACATCCACGTCGAGACCAAGGAGAAAGGCGCATGAGTTCGCTCACCCCCCGCGAGATCGTCTCCGAGCTGGACCGCTACGTGGTGGGCCAGGCCGAGGCCAAGCGCATGGTGGCCATCGCCATGCGCAACCGCTGGCGCAGGCAGCGCCTGGCCCCGGAGCTGCGCGACGAGATCGCGCCCAAGAACATCATCATGATGGGCCCCACCGGCGTGGGCAAGACCGAGATCGCCCGCAGGCTGGCCAAGCTGGCCAAGAGCCCCTTCCACAAGGTGGAGGCCACCAAGTTCACCGAGGTGGGCTACGTTGGGCGCGACGTGGAGTCCATGATCCGCGACCTCATGGAGATCGGCATCAACATGGTGCGCGCCGAGGAACTGGAAAAGGTGCGCGTGCGCGCCGAGAAGCTGGCCGAGGAGCGCCTGCTGGACCTGCTGCTGCCCGGCTCGCGGCCCTCGCAGCAGAGCCCCTACCCCGACTACGCCGGGGGCTTCGGAGCCTCCGATCCGGCCGCTGTTCCCGCCGCCAGCCCGGTGAGCGAGTCCACGCGGGAGAAATTCCGCCAGATGTGGCGCGAGGGCAAGCTGTCCGACCGCATGGTGGAGCTGGAGGTGCGCGAGCAGTCGCCCCAGGGCCTTTCCATCATGGCCATGCCCGGCATGGACGACATGGGCGGCCAGGTGCAGGACATGCTCGGCCGCATGTTCCCGACCAAAAAGAAGCTGCGCAAGATGAAACTCGCCGAGGCCTTCGACGCCCTGGTGCAGGAGGAGTCGGACAAGCTCATCGACATGGACAAGGTCACGGACATCGCCCGCGAGCGCGTGGAGCAGGCGGGCATCATCTTCCTGGACGAGATCGACAAGATCGCCAGCAGGCAGGACCACGGCGGCCCGGATGTGTCCCGCGAGGGCGTCCAGCGCGACCTGCTGCCCGTGGTGGAGGGCAGCGTGGTGACCACCAAGTACGGCATGGTCAGGACCGACCACATCCTGTTCATCGCCGCCGGGGCCTTCCACTTCGCCAAGCCCAGCGACCTCATCCCCGAGCTGCAGGGCCGCTTCCCGCTGCGCGTGGAGCTCACCGCCCTGGGCCAGGAGGAATTCTACCGCATCCTCTCCGAGCCGCAGAACGCGCTCACAGTGCAGTACACCGCCCTGCTGGGCACCGAGGGGCTGGAACTGTCCTTCACCGACGACGCCCTGCGCGAGATCGCGGCCATGGCCCAGAAGATCAACGAGGAGACCGAGAACATCGGCGCGCGCAGGCTGTACACCATCATGGAGAAGATCCTGGCCGAGCTGTCCTTCGACGCTTCGGACCGGGGCGGCCAGAAGGTGGTGGTGGACCGGGACTACGTGCAGGCCCAGCTGGCCGACGTGGTGCAGGACCGCGACCTGTCGCGCTACATCCTGTAGGAGAACGGCATGGACTTCGCCAAGCTGACCGAACTCATCGAGCAGGGCATCCCCTTCAACGCGGTGCTGGGCATCAAGGTCGACGAGCTGCGCGAGGGCTTCGTGCGCCTGCGCGTGCCCTACCGGCCCGAACTGGTGGGCGATACCCGGCGCATGGCACTGCACGGCGGCGTCATCTCCACGCTCATCGACGTGTGCGGGGGCTTCGCGGTGTGGACCAGCTGCCGCCTGGAGGACCGCATCGCCACCATCGACCTGGGCGTGGACTACCTGCGCCCGGCCCCGGCCCGCGACCTCTACGCCGAGGCCACGGTGCGGCTATTGGGCAACCGCGTGGGCAACGCCCAGGTCATCGTGTTCAGCGAGGGCGAGCCGGACGTGCACCTGGCCGTGGGGCGCTGCGTGTACAACATCCGCCGCGGCAAGTAGCCTTTCGCCTGCGGGAAATGAAAAAGGCCGGGATCGACCCGGCCTTTTCTCTTTTGCGGCTTTGCTACTGCTGTTGCTGCTGCGGATGGCACTGGCTGCACTTCACCGGGCCCTTCTTCATCTTGGTGTGGCAGCCCTGGCACGAGGCATGGGAAACGCTCATGAGCGAGGGCGGGTCGGTGTGGGTCATGGGCCGCTCCTGGTGGCAGTCGGAGCAGCGGCGCTCGAAGCCCTTGCCCGTGGTTACGCGGCGGCCGTTCTTCAAGCCGTGGTGGCACACGATGCAGTTCTTGAGCTTGGCCTTCTTGTTGTGCTCGTTGTGCTCGAAGGGCACGGCCAGCTTGCGCGGCGCGGGCAGGCCCTCGGCCTGGGGCGCTCCTTCGGGGGCGTCGTTCTGGGCGAAGGCGGGAGTAAGCCAGGCGGCCAGGGCCAGCCCGGCGAGAATTGCGGTGAAGCGTTTCGTCATGCGCTGAGGCTCCTAGAGTCCGAGACTGTTCTTGAGCAGGGCATAGTCCAGGGCGGAGTTCACCAGCTGGACGCCGTGGTTGACCTTGATCATGTCGCGCAGCTTGTGGCGGGTCAGGATGGTCTCCATCTTCTTGGCCACGGAGAAGGTGTCCTCGCGCACCACCAGGATGGGCGTCTCCAGCACCTCGGAGCGGGTGAGGATGATGTCGTTGGGGTACAGGTTGCCGGTGAGGATGAGGCAGGGGCAGCTGCCCTCCAGGGCAACGAGCTGCACGTCGGAGCGGTCGCCGCCGACGATGATGGCCGAGTTCTTGTGGCGCATGAAGTGGGTGAGGAAGTTCTCCACCTGCATGGTGCCGATGAGGAAGTTCTCCACCACGCGGTCGGCCTTGTGGTGCGCGCTGATGATCTTGCCGCCCAGGCGCTCGGCCAGGTCGGAAACCTTGATGGCGCTCATGATGGGGTCCGACGGGATGGTGGCCAGCACCTCCACGCCCTTGCGGCGGAAGAACGGCGCCATGAGCTCGTCCACCTCGGGGCGGTAGCTCTCGGGTATGTCGTTCAGGATGACCCCGGCCAGGTCGTCGCCGAAGGCGGTCTTGCAGCGCAGCACGTAGTCGTATTTCAGCTCGTTCTGGTAGCGGTCGATGACCACGGCCTTGGCCCCAAGGGCGCGGGCCACGCTCACGCCGTCCAGGCCGCAGTACGTGCCGGAGCCCAGCACGTTGCCGGAACCGCCGATGATCATCACGTCCTTGTCCCTGGACAGGGCCTCGTAGGCGTCCACGATGGAGGGCATGAGGTCGCCGATCTCCTCGGTGAAGGCGCGCACGGTGAAGTCGCGCGTGACAACCACCGGGGTCACCAGGGTGGGGTCCTGGCGCAGGCCCAGCACCTCCTGCACGAAGAAGGCGTCCTCGTCGCCGGGCTGGCCGTCGGCCTTGCGGGGCACCGCGCCGATGGGCTTCATGTAGCCCACGCGCAGGCCGTCCTTCTTCAGGCGCAGGCCCAGGGACATGGCGATGAGGTTCTTGCCGGAATATCCGGCGGTGGAGCCTATGTAGAGGCCGATCATTCTCTCCTCCTTGCCGTCCGGGCCGGTTGCGGACCGAACGCCCTACGCTACCAGCCTCAGCGCCGCTCTGCAACGCCAAGCTGGCCATGCCCGGCGCAGAAAATCACACCCGCAGCGTGAGCCGCGCCCCCGCCACCAGGGCCCGCTCGTGGTTCACCAGCAGCGGGTCGAACTCGGCCTCGCAGATCTGCGGAAAATCCAGGGCCAGGGCCGAGAGCGCCAGCAGGATGTCCTCCAGCGCCCTGAAATCGATGGCCGGACCGCCGTGCACGCCGCCCAGCAGCATGTAGGAGCGGATCTCGCGGATCATGCCGAAGGCGTCCGACCGGCTCAGCGGGGCCAGCCGGTAGGCCACGTCCTTCAATATTTCCACATGGATGCCGCCCAGGCCGAACATGACCAGCGGGCCGAACAGGTCGTCGCGCTTGAAGCCCACGATGATCTCGCGCGAACCGGGGGGAGCCATCTCCTGCACCAGGCAGCCGGAAACATAGGCGTCGGGCCGCAGGCGCTGCACGCGCGTGGTCATGTCCCAGAAGGCCTGGCGCACCTGGGCGGCGTTCTTCAGGCCCAGGGCCACTCCGTCCACGTCGGTGCGGTGGGAAATCTGCGGCGAGGCGATCTTGAGCGCCACGGGATAGCCCAGGGACTCGGCCTCGCGCACGGCCTGGTCCGCGCTGCGCGCCAGCACCGTCCCGGGCAGGGGCAGCCCGTAGGCCCGGAGCAGCTCGCTGGCCTGGAAGTCCGTTATCTCGCTCTGCCCCGCCTCCAGCGCCCGGCGCACCACGGCCCCGGCCCGGTCCAGGTCGCGGCTGGGCGCCTCGTACACCGGCACGGGCATCTGCTTCCAGAGCGCGTAGGAGTACATGGCCTCCACGCAGCTGAGCGCCGTCTCCGGAAAATGGAAGCAGGGCAGGCCGGCCTCAAGCAGCACGCGCCTGCCCTCCTGCACATGCTCCCGGCCCATGAGGCAGGCGTACACCGGCTTGTCCGAATGCCGGGCCAGGCGCACCAGGTCCGTGGCCGTGGCCTCCAGCTCCACCGACGAAGTGGGGGTGACGAGGAAGAGCACGGAATGCACGAGCGGGTCGTCCAGCACGGCCTGGAGCGTCTTGCGGAAGCGCTCGGAATCGGCGTCGCCCACCACGTCCACGGGGTTGTAGAGCGAGGCGTAGCTGGGCAGGAAGGATTGCAGTTCCTGGATCGTCTCGGGCGAGAGCCGGGCCATGTGCAGACGGTAGGTCTCGCAGGCGTCGGCGGCCAGGATGCCCGGCCCGCCGGAATTGGTGACGATGGCCACGTTGGGGCCGCGCGGAAGGGGAAGGCTGGAAAATGCCCCGGCCAGGGCGAAGAGCGATTCCACATCGCGGGCGCGCACGATGCCGCTCTGCCGGAAGGCCGCCGCGTAGGCGCTGTCGGACCCGGCGATGGCCCCGGTGTGGGAGCTGGCGGCCTTGGCTCCGGCGGCGGTGGACCCGGCCTTGAGCAGGATGACGGGCTTGGTGCGGCTGACCTGGCGGGCGGCCCGCAGGAAGCCCTCGCCGTTCTGCACGCTCTCGATGTAGCCGAGCACGACCTTGGTGCCGGGGTCGGCCCCGAAGGCCTGGAGCATGTCGATCTCGTCCAGCACGGCCTTGTTGCCCAGGCTGACGAACCGGGAGAACCCGATGCCCTCGTCCGCGGCCCAGTCCAGGATGGAGGCGCACAGCGCGCCGGACTGCGAGAAGAAGCCCAGGCCTCCGGGCCGGGCCTGGATGGCCGAAAAGGAGGCGTTGACCCCGTGGGCGGTGTCCAGCATGCCCAGGCAGTTGGGGCCGAGCATGGCGATGGAATGCCTGGCGCACAGCTCCACCAGCTGGCGCTCCAGCCGGTAGCCCTCCTGCCCGGCCTCCTTGAACCCGGCGCTCAGGACGATGGCGGACTTGAGGCCCTTGGCCGCAAGCTCCTCCATGACCGGGAGCACGCCGTCGCGCGGGATGGCGAGGACCGCCAGGTCGATGCCCGGGGGCAGCAGGGAGACGCTCGCCAGCACGGGCAGGCCCTCGATCTCGCCGCCGCTTTTGCTGACGGGGTAGAGCCTGCCCTTGAACCCGGCGGCCAGCATGTTGGCCACAACGGTATGGCCGACCTTGCCCGGCTTGGACGAAGCGCCCACGACGGCCACGCTGCGCGGATGGAAAAAGGCGTTCAGTGCTGCGGGGTCCAAGGTCGCTCCGGTGTGTCTGGTCGAAGGGGCACGATGTTTCCGAATACACTGCCCAAGGCCCAGGCTCAAGAGGAAGCCGGGGGTTTCCGGCAAGATTCCGTGTCATTTCACACAGGCACGTTGCGCAACAGGGCGGAAACGCTTATGGTGTTCCGTATGTGCGCCACAAAGCCGATCCCAAGCACACCCCCCTGCTCCGCCGCCATCCTGGCCGGCGGAGCGGCCACGCGCATGGGCGGCGTGCAGAAGGGGCTGCTCGACGTGTGCGGCAGGCCCATCCTGGATCTGGCCATCGACACGCTCTCGGGACTCTTTGACGACCTGCTCGTGGTCTGCAAGGACCCCGCCCCGCTTGAAGGCTATCTGCGAAGCCACGTGGGCCGCGTGCGCGTCGCGCTCGACAGCTTCGAGGCCCGCAGTTCGCTCACGGGCATCCACGCGGCGCTCCAGGGCGCGAGGCATCCGCACTGCTTCGTCATGGCCTGCGACGCCGCGCTGGTGCGCCCCGCGCTGGTGCAAGCCCTGCTGGACCACCTGCGGCCCGGGGACGACGTCGTCATCCCGCGCAAGCCGGACGGCTATTTCGAGCCGCTGTGCGCCATCTATTCGCGCCGCTGCCTTGCGCACATCGCGGCGCAGCTTGCGGCGGGCGACTACAAGATCATCAATTTCTTCGGCCACGTCCAGGTGCGCCCGCTGCCTGTAGAGGCTCTTCTGCGCGCCGATCCGGACCTCGTCTCCTTCCACAACGCCAACACGCCGGAGGACCTTCGGAAGCTGCGCGACACGGCGCAGAGCCTGCTCCGCCCAAGGCTCGAAACCGCCCAGGAGGGCCCATGACGCACGCCACCACTTCCCCCGCCCCCCCCGGAGCGCCAGGACCGCACGAGCCCGCATCCCGCGACCAGGCGCTGGAGCTTCTGCGCCACCACATCCGGGCGCATGCCCCGGGCGTGGAGCGCCTGCCCCTGGACCAGGCCCTGGGCCGCGTGTGCACGGACGACCAGTTCGCCGCGCGCTCCGTGCCGGGCCGCCCGCGTTCCAGCATGGACGGCTACGCCATCCGTTCCGCCGAGGTCGCCGGGGCCAGCCTGACGAATCCGGCCCGGCTGGCGCTGGCCGCTGCCGGTGGCGAGATACGGCCCAGCACCAGCGACCCGGATCCGCTTCCCCTGGGCAGTGCGCGCCTGATCCTCACCGGCGGGCTGCTGCCCGAGGGCGCGGACGCCGTGGTGGCGGCGGAAGACGCGGAAGTCGCGGACGGCCATGTGCGATTCTTCGAGGAGGTTGAGCCGGGCGCGCACGTGCGCGACGTGGGCGCGGACATCCGGGCCGGCACGCGCATCATCCGCCGGGGCGAGGACTACGCCCCGCCCATCCTGGCCACGCTGGCCCTGAGCGGCACCAGCCATGTTCCCGTCCATGCCCAGCCCGAGGTCCTGGTGTTGGCCGTGGGCAACGAGCTGGCCGCCCTGGGCACCACGCCCGCGCCCGGCCAGACCGCCGCCGACAACCTGCTGCTGGCCGCCGGGCTGCTGCGCCAGCGCGGCGTGACGAACATCGTTTCCGAGGTCTGCGCCAACGACGTCCTCACCGTGGCCGACCGGCTGGTGGCCGCAGGCGAACCGTCCTGCATCGTCACCACGGGGGGCACCGGCCCGGGCCAGCGGGATTTCCTGCTCCAGGCCGCGCGCCTGGCCGGGTTCGAAATCCTGTTCCACGGGCTCAAGCTGGTGCCCGGCAAGAGCGTGTTTGCCGCCGTGAAGGGCCGCACCATCCTCTTCGCCCTGCCGGGAACCCCCTGGGCCGTGTTCGCGCTGCTGCATGCGCTGGTGCTGCCCGCGGCCTGCTGGCTGCGCGGCCGGGCCATCCCGGTGCCCATTCCCGTGCTGGCCCGGCTGGACCAGGTTCCGCCGGAGGCCCCGCCCGGCTGGGAGCGGCTCGTGGCCTGCACCATCACCGCCGTGCGAGCCGCGTTGCACGCCCACCCGCTCGTGGACCGCACCCGTGAAGGCCGCCTGGACATGATCGAGGCCCAGGGGCTTCTGCTGGTGCCGCCGCACGTGTCCGAAGGCGACCTCCTGCCCATGATCCCCATCTGGGAACACAAGCGCGGCCACAGGCCGTAGGAGAATCCATGCTCACCACGACGCTTTTTCCCGGCCGCTACGTGCAGGGCGCGGGCGCGCTGGCCACCCTGCCCGGCGAGCTTGCGCGCCTGGGTCGCAGGCACCTCGTCGTCTGCTCGCCCTCCGTGCGTGAGCGTCTGCTGCCCCGGCTCGCCCCGGCGCTCGAAGCCGCCGGAGCCGTTCGCGTCGAGACCTTCGGACGCGAATGCACGGACAAGGAGATCGAGCGCCTGCTGGCGCTTGCCAAGGACTTCCGGGCCGAGACCATGACCGCCATGGGCGGGGGCAAGACCCTGGACTGCGCCAAGGCCGTGGCCTCGCGGGCGGGCATCCCCTCCGTGGTGGTGCCCACCATCGCCTCCACCGCCGCCCCGTGCAGCTCCGTGTGCGTGGTGTACACCGAGGAAGGCGTGTTCAAGCGCGTGGACCTGCTGCCGCGCAACCCGGACGTAGTGCTGGTGGACACCGAGGTCATCGCCCAGGCTCCGGCCCGGCACCTGGCCTCGGGCATGGGCGACGCCCTGGCCACCTGGTTCGAGGCCGAGTCCTGCCACCTGGGCCGTGGCAAGAACATTGCGGGCGCGGCGGGGTCCATGACAGCGCTGGCCCTGGCCCGGCTGTGCTACGAGACCGTGCGCGACTGGGGCCTTTGCGCGCTCACCAGCTGCCGCGCCGGGGTCGTCACGCCCGCGCTGGAGCGCATCGTGGAGGCCAACACCCTGCTCAGCGGCCTGGGCTTCGAAAGCGGCGGGCTGGGCGCGGCGCACTCCATCCACAACGGACTCACCGCCCTGGCCGGAACGCACGGCAAGAGCCACGGCGAGAAGGTGGCCTTCGGCGTGCTGGCCGGCCTGTTCCTGACGGACAAGTCCCCGGCGGTGCTGGACGAGGTGTACGGCCTGTGCGCGGCCCTGGAACTGCCCACGACCTTCGCCGACCTGGGCATCGCCGATGCTGACGACGCCGGGCTGCTGCTCGTGGCGCAAAAGTCCTGCGCGCCGGAGGAATCCATCCACAACGAGCCGGTGGAGATCTCCCCCGCGCTGGTCTTCGCCGCGCTCAAGGCCGCGGACGCCGAGGGCAGGCGTCGAAAAAATATATAGAAAAGCTTGAAGAAAAGCCCCGCAGCGGCATCAAACCGTTGCGGGGCTTTGTCTTTTCTGGAGCCAGCGCGGGGAATCGAACCCCGGACCTGCTGATTACGAATCAGCTGCTCTGCCGGCTGAGCTACGCTGGCCTGCGGCACGTGCTTGTTAGCCGAGGCAGGCCGCCCGGGTCAAGGGAAAAGGCTCCTAGCGGATGAGACGCAGGGCCATGCGCACGAAGTTGTCCAGCACATCCACCATTTCCGGCTGGAGATCCACGAACTGGCCGCCCAGGTACAGCAGGCCCTTCTTCTCCTCGATGCGGCGCAGGATGAACGGCGCCGTGAACTCCTGGCCGGGGCCCAGGTGGCAGTGCACCAGCATGCGGTCGCCCACGTGCAGGTCGCGCAGCGGGCTCTTCAGGTCCACCTTGGTGGACAGGCGGCAGCCCGAGGAGGTCAGGTCCGTGACCATGACCTCGTGGTCGCCGTAGTCGCCGTGCAGCATGCCGGGCACGCTGACCTGCACGCGCTCGTCGCTGCGCAGCACGATGCGCTCGATGGTCTCCGGGAAGGACAGGAACAGGATGGGCGCGGGCTTGGCCGTGCGGGCGATGACCGAGGCGCGGAAGCCCTGCACCATGCCCGCGCCGGTGTGCTGGGCGATGACCAGCGGATTGTCCTGCAGGGCCTGGTGCACGGCCTGGGACAGGCGCTGCTCCACCACCAGGTAGTCGTACAGGCGGATGCCCACCAGCAGGGCGTCGTACTTCTGGTCCGTGCACAGCAGCTTGAGCGAGATGCGCGTGCCGGGTTCCAGCGTCAGCTTGCTGCCGGGCAGGCGCTCCACGCGCCGGGCCGACCCGGGCGGGCCGGAGGGCCTGGCATCGCCGTTGGAGAAGGACATGGCCTTTGCGGCCTGCTGGGGCGTGGGGTCCTGGTTCTGTTCGCTCATGCTTGCGGTCCGTGGGGGCGGGCCTGGGCCGTGGCTAGGCCGAGACGATCTCCGGGGCCGTCTTGTCCGGCTCCAGCACGCGGGTCAGGTCCATGCGGTAGTCCGCCGGGTCCAGGCACTCGATGATGTGCAGGCCGTGGTCCACGTCCTCCTTGGCCAGGTCTATCTCGGTCTTGGGAACCGGGCGCATGGCGGCGTCGAACAGGATGCGCACCTTGGGCCGGGCGGCGTTCTCCCCGCTGTTGTCGATGGTGATGGCGTGGCAGCCGTTGGAGAGCTTGACGAAGCTGCCGTTGGGGTACACGCCGATGCACTTGATGAAATGCTCCACCCCGGTGGGGCAGAAGGTGGTGTCGCGCCACTGGTACATCATGCCCAGGGCGTTGAAGGCGGGCATGGCGTTCTTGTAGGCGCGCTTGCTGGTCAGCGCGTCGTAGACGTCCACGATGGAGAGCACGCGCCCGAACAGGCCGATCTCGCCGCCGGAGAGGCCGCGCGGATAGCCCGTGCCGTCGTAGCGCTCGTGGTGCTCGATGACCCCGCGCATGACGTTGGGGTCCAGCCCGGCCTGGGCCTCGATGATGCGGTAGCCCTCGATGGGGTGGGTCTTGATGACCTGGTGCTCGCGCGGGTTGAGCTTGGCGGGCTTGTTCAGGATCTCCTCGGGGATGCGGGCCTTGCCCACGTCGTGGAACAGCCCGGCCATGCCCAGCATGCGCAGGTTGTCCTTGCCCAGTTCCAGGTACTTGCCCAGGATGATGGCCAGCACGCCCACATTGATGCTGTGGGTGTAGGTGTAGGCGTCGTATTCCTTGAGGTGGAAGAGCATGGCCGCGGCGGACTCGTTGCGGAACACGCTGCCGATGAACCCGTCCACGATGGGGAAGGCCTCGCGGCAGTCGATCTCCTTGCCGCGGCGAACCTCCTCCATGAAGCAGTGGGCGTGCTCCACGGCCTCCTCGTAGAGCTTCTGGGCCACCGGAAGCTCCTCGGCCAGGGGCACGACGGGACGCTTTATCTTGTCCGGCGCGACGGCCTTCTCGCGGCGATAGGTGGAGTTGATGACGGCGATGGTGAGCGCGTCGTCGATGACGACCTCGGGCACCCAGGCGGGAACGATGGCGTCGATGGCGTCGAGCGTGAGCACGGGGCGTTCCAGATACACCACAGGGCTTTCCTTGGTGCCCTGCCCGTACTTCACCAGGAACATGCCTGGTTCCAGCTTGCTTCGCTTGACCCGCTTGAACACCTGCCGCCTCTCCCTTGAAGTGAATCCGCGCGATAGAAGAATTACATACGTAGTAGACCCAAAGATTGAATAAAGTCAATCGATGATAGGTGGCCTATCGTTGCTTATCGGCAGGTCCGCAGGGCGGCAATAGGGGCTAGTCGCGGTTCTTGATGACCGGGCGGGGCTTGCTGCCGTCGGCCGCGCCGAGCAGGCCGTCGGCCTCCATCTGCTCGATGTAGCGGGCCGCGCGGTTGAAGCCGATGCGGAAGCGGCGCTGGATGAGCGAGATGGACGCCCGGCCCTGGCTCAGCACGAACTCCACGGCGTCGGAGTACATGGGATCGTCGGCGATGCCGCCGCCCTCCCCGCCCGCGCCTGTGGTTCCGGGCTCGGGCTCGCGCCGCCATTCGCTGAAGTCCAGGTCGAACTGCTGGGGCTGGCGAGCCTTCCAGTGCGCCACCACGGCCTCGATCTCGCCCTCGTCCACATAGGCCCCGTGCATGCGCCTGAGCTTGGCCCCGCCGGACTTGTAGAGCATGTCGCCCTTGCCCAGCAGGCGCTCGGCCCCGACGGTGTCCAGAATGGTGCGGCTGTCGTGGCGGCTGGTGACCTGGAAGGAGATGCGCGTGGGGAAGTTGGCCTTGATGAGGCCTGTGACCACGTCCACGCTGGGGCGCTGGGTGGCCAGGATCATGTGGATGCCCGCGGCGCGCGCCAGCTGCGCCAGCCGCACGATGCAGGTCTCCACGTCCTTTGCCGCGGTCATCATCAGGTCTGCCAGTTCGTCGATGACGATGACCAGGTAGGGCATGGGCGCCAGGTCGGCCAGATCCTCGGGCCGGTCGTCGCCCATCTCGGAAAGCTTCTGGTTGTAGGACTCGATGTTGCGCACGCCGATGCGGGCCAGCGTCTCGTAGCGGCTGTCCATCTCGCACATGGCCCATTCCAGCGCGCTTTTGGCCAGGGCCATGTCCGTGACCACGGGATGCACCAGGTGCGGCAGGTCGGAGTAGATGGCCAGCTCGATGCGCTTGGGGTCGATGAGCAGCATTTTCACCTGCTCGGGCGAGCCCTTGTACAGGATGCTGACCAGGAAGCCGTTGAGGCACACGCTCTTGCCCGCGCCGGTGGCTCCCGCCACCAGGATGTGCGGCATGGCGGCCAGGTCGGCGATCTGCGGCGCGCCCTGGATGTCCTTGCCCAGGGCCAGGGTGAGCGGGCTCTTGGCCATGGCGAACACGGGCGACTCGATGATTTCGCGCAGGCTCACGGTCTGGCGCTTCTCGTTGGGGATCTCCACGCCCACGGTGTCCTTGCCGGGGATGGGCGCCTCGATGCGCACGGCCAGGGCCTTGAGCGAAAGCGCGATGTCGTCGTTGCGCGCGGCGATGGTGCTGATCTTGACGCCCGGGGCGGGCTTGAACTCGAACATGGTGACCACGGGGCCCGGCATGACCTGCTGGATCTCGCCCTGGATGTTGAAGTCGCCCAGGCAGGCGGTGAGCTGGCGGGCCTTGGCCTGCAGGGCCTTGGAGTCGATGGTGGCGGGCTGCGGGGGCAGCTCGCGCAGAAGCTCAAGGCTGGGCATCTCCGAGGGCTTGGCGTTCCTGGCCTCCCCCTTGGGTTCCGCGGGCTTCTTCTTGGGGGCCGGGGCCTCGAACGGGCGCAGGATCAGGTCGTCCTCGGGGCTGGAATGCACCGGTTCGGACACCACGGGCCGGGGCTCGGGCTTCCGGGGCGCGGCCACGGCCACGTTGGCGGGCGCGGCCACCTTGACCTCGCGGCCCTTGGCCTCGCGGGTGCGCTGCCAGAGCTCGCGCCCCTTCTCGAAAACCGTCAGCAGCAGGCCCAGCAGCACGGCGAAGACCTTGCTCCAGCTCACGCCAAAGCTCACCTGCACGGTGGCCACGGTGAGGAACATCCAGAACAGCACCGAGCCCCAGGGGCTCAGCAGCTCCAGGGAAAGCGTGGCCGCGGCGCGGCCCAGGAACCCGCCGCTCCCCAGCGCCGGAGCCTTCCCCGCCACGGCCTGGGCCCAGGGCTTGGCCATCCAGGCCATGAGGCTGACGGCCAGGCCGCCCAGCCCGGCCCAGCGGTACCAGGGCAGCCGGAAGCGGTCGGAGAACTGGGCAAGGCCGAAATAGGCCAGCATGAGCGGGAAGAGCAGCGCCCCGAAGCCGAACAGCTCCACCAGGAACCCGGCCACGTAGGAGCCCACGGCACCGGCCAGGTTGGTGGTCTTGTGGGTGGGGGTGACGGCCTGGTTGAAGGTGGGGTCCAGCGGATTGAAGGAAAAGACGCACAAAAAGAGGAAGATGGCCACGAAGATGTAGGCCACCCCCTTCATTTCCATGCGGAACTTTGCCGTATCCGTACCGCTACCCTCTTTTCTGGTGCCATTGGGGCGACCGGCGCGACCGGAGCC
>JAEXRD010000061.1 GCA_023438245.1 Pseudomonadota bacterium
CCCCCGGCGCGCAGGGGGGGGGGCGGGGGGGGGGCATACCACGCGGGGGGGGCCCCCCCGCCACCGGCCCGAAGCCTGACGACGTCCCGGGGGCAAAAGGCGCCTTTGCGAAGCAGCCCCCCTAGAACACCAGGCCGAACTTCTGCAAGTCCTCCTGCAGCAGGGCGCGGATGCGCCGGGCCACCGGGCCGGGCTTGGCGTCGTGGATGGGCTTGTTGTTGAAGCGCACCACGCCCACGCAGTCGAAGCTGGTGCCCACCATCATCACCTCGCGGGCGGCGTAGAGCTCCTCTTCCGTCACGCCCTTGAAGATGATCTCCATGTCGCCCTTGACCAGGTCCACCGCGCGCATGAGGGTGGTGCCCGCCAGGGCGTTGGTGAACTCCGGGATCACCAGCCGGTCGCGGTCGTCCACCAGGGCTATGTTCTCGGTGGCGCCCTCGGCCAGGAAGCCCCGCTCGTCGAAGCAGAGCGGGAAGTCCATGCGTTTCATCACCGCCTCGCGCTTCATCAGCACGTTGGGCAGGTAGTTGGTGGTCTTCACCGTGGCCATCCAGGCCTGCTTGGCCGGGATGCTGGTGCGGAAGGCCGTGACGCCCTTCTCGAAGTAGGCCTCCGGCTTTTTGTGCATGCGGTAGGCGATGATGTACAGGCTCTGCACCGGGCTCTCGAAGGGGTCGATGCCGAAGCCGCCGGGCCCGCGCCCGATGAGGATGCGGATGAGCCCGTCGGGCTCGTTGCCGGCCGCCGCGACCTCGATGACCGCCTCGCGCAACTCGTCCCAGGAGCAGGGCGGCTCCAGGTGGATCGCCTGGCAGGACACGCGCATGCGCCGCAGGTGGGCGTCGAGCTGGTAGAGCTTGCGGCCCACGAACTTGAGCGACTCGAACACGCCGTCGCCCCGGTGCACCAGGTGGTCGTCCCAGGGCATGAGCATGAGCGTGGGGTCGGTGCCGATGACCCCGATGCGGTGGTCGTAGAAGGCCAGCACCTCCTCCGTGCCGGGCCGGATGGCGTCCAGCATGGCCTGGAGGTATTCTTCGCTATTGGCGACGCGCATGGCGCTGCTCCCTTTCTTGCTGTGGTCCGGTGGTCTACTTCACGCGCAGCAGGTTGCGGCGGATGAGCTCCTCGCCGATCTGCACGGCGTTCAGGGCCGCGCCCTTGCGGATGTTATCGGCCACGACCCACATGTTGATGCCGTTCTCGATGGACTCGTCCTCGCGGATGCGGCCCACGAACACGTCGTCCTGCCCGGCGGCGTCGATGGGCATGGGGTAGATCTTCTTCTCCGGGTAGTCGGCCACGGTGATGCCCGGGGCCTCGGCCAGGATCTGGCGCACCTGGGCCACGGTGAGCTTCTTCTCGGTCTCGATGTTCACGGACTCGGAGTGGCCGTAGAACACCGGCACGCGCACCGTGGTGGCGGTGACGCGGATGCTGTCGTCGCCCATGATCTTCTTGGTCTCGTTGACCATCTTCATCTCTTCCTTGGTGTAGCCGTTGTCCAGGAACACGTCGATCTGCGGCAGGCAGTTGAACGCGATCTGGTAGGGGTACACCTGGGGGATGATCTCCTGGCCGTTCATGAGCCGGGCGGTCTGGGTCTCCAGCTCGGTGATGGCCTTCTGGCCCGTGCCGGAAACCGCCTGGTAGGTGGAAACCACGATGCGCTTGATGCGCGCCTCGTCGTGCAGGGGCTTCAGGGCCACCACCATCTGGATGGTGGAGCAGTTGGGGTTGGCGATGATGCCGTTGTGCCACTCCAGGTCGTGCGGATTCACCTCCGGCACCACCAGCGGGCATTTGGGATCCATGCGCCAGGCGCTGGAGTTGTCCACCACCACGCAGCCCGCCTTGGCGGCCAGCGGCGCGAACTTCTCCGAGGTGGAGCCGCCCGCGCTGAACAGCGCCAGGTCGAACCCGGCGAAGGAGTCTTCCTTCAGCTCGCGCACGGTC
Source organism: Pseudomonadota bacterium (assembly GCA_023438245.1). Classification (GTDB taxonomy): domain Bacteria; phylum Desulfobacterota; class Desulfovibrionia; order Desulfovibrionales; family Desulfovibrionaceae; genus Humidesulfovibrio. Next base: position 1,960 of record JAEXRD010000061.1, read on the forward strand.
AGCTCGCCGCCGGCGAACTCCACCTTGGCCCCGGCGCTGCGGGAACTGGCGAAGGGCACGACCTCGGCAGCCGGGAACTGGCGCTGGGCCAGCACTTCCAGCATCTCACGGCCAACGGCGCCCGTCGCGCCGACCACTGCCACCTTGGGATTCTTGGCACTCATAAAATGTTCCCCCGTTTAGCGGATGGTGATGTTCTGCATGATGGAAAGACAGGCCTCGGCGCGGTTGAGCGTGTACAGGTGCACGCCCGGCACGCCGGAATCGATGAGCTCCTGCACCTGGGCCGTGGCGTGCCTGAGCCCCAGCTCCCGCACCGCCTCGTCGCCGCCCTGCGCAAAGGCCTTCTCCAGCAGCTCGTAGAAGCCGCCGAAAACCTCGCGCCCGTTCAGCTTGGCGATGAACTCCGCGCTCTTCATGCTCAGAATGGGCATGACGCCCGGCAGCACCGGCACCGTCACCCCGATGGCCCGCAGGCGCTTCACATACTCGTGGTACAGCCCGTTTTCAAAAAAGAGCTGCGTCACCACGAACTGGCCGCCGCAGTCCACCTTGTTCTTGAGCCACTTCAAATCGTCGTCCAGGCACTTGGATTCCGGATGCATGGTGGGAATGCCCGCCACGCCGATGCCCATGTCCGGGAAATCCTTGCGGATGAAGCGCACCAGGTCGGACGCGTGCTGGAACTCCTGGCCCTCGAACCGGAAGTCCGGCCTGTCCTTGGGCGGGTCGCCGCGCAAAGCCAGCACGTTCTGGATGCCCGCCTCGGAGATGCCTCGTAGGAACTCGCCCAGCGCGGCCGACGACGCGCCCACGCAGGTCAGGTGCGCCATGGGCTCCAGGCCCATCTCGCGCTTCAAATGCGTCACAACGTCCAGCGTGTTGGCCTGGGTGCCGCCGCCCGCGCCGTAGGTCACGGACACGAAAAGCGGATCAAGCACCTTCAGCTTCTCAACCTCACCAAAAAATTTGGGCCACGTGTCCCGCTCCTTGGGCGGAAAAAACTCCAAGGAAATGAATGGACGCCGTGTCGGGATCAGGTCGGCTATGCGCAAACTGGCGAACTCCTTGACTTTGCCGCGCCATGAAGGACTCCCGGGGTGGGCACGGAATATGGCCCTGTACCCTTTCTTGGCCCGGCCCGCAATGATTGCGCGGGGTTTCACAAGGGGCGGGCCGACGTGCTGGAGGGCGGGGGGGGGGGGGGGGGGGGGGGGGTGGGGGGAAGATGAAACACACCCC